>JALOTZ010000035.1 GCA_025457615.1 Verrucomicrobiota bacterium | reverse complement strand
CGACCTGAAGGATTGTGTTTCAATCCGCGCCCCGCCCTCGCGAGCGGGGCGACAGAGGCGGCGGTCGAGTGGGTGAGCGCCTGGTATGTTTCAATCCGCGCCCCGCCCTCGCGAGCGGGGCGACTTGAAGGGGTTGGGCGACGATGACGACGACGACGAGTTTCAATCCGCGCCCCGCCCTCGCGAGCGGGGCGACATCAGCGAACCAATACAGCGTCAGGCTCGATACCGTTTCAATCCGCGCCCCGCCCTCGCGAGCGGGGCGACCCGATTCAGCCATTCAACTGTTATTCCATCATTCGTTTCAATCCGCGCCCCGCCCTCGCGAGCGGGGCGACGCGATGTCTTCGAGGCGTCGCATGCCATCGTCGTGGTTTCAATCCGCGCCCCGCCCTCGCGAGCGGGGCGACTTTCGTTACTCGGTTGCGGTTGCTGGATTAGCTCGTTTCAATCCGCGCCCCGCCCTCGCGAGCGGGGCGACCCACAGTGGCAGAACTGCAAGCCAAGCTCGAAAACGTTTCAATCCGCGCCCCGCCCTCGCGAGCGGGGCGACTTGCTCAACTCCTTGGTCTGCTTGCTGATCTCCGTGTTTCAATCCGCGCCCCGCCCTCGCGAGCGGGGCGACGCCGCCCCTGGCCATTGTGCGCCAGTTGCTGAAGGTTTCAATCCGCGCCCCGCCCTCGCGAGCGGGGCGACTTGCTGAAGTCCGTGGTGACGGATTGATTCGACCAGGTTTCAATCCGCGCCCCGCCCTCGCGAGCGGGGCGACTCCAAGCCCCATCCGCGGCGGCGTGCTGGAACGTGTTTCAATCCGCGCCCCGCCCTCGCGAGCGGGGCGACGCAAGCCCGCTGACGTATCCCCCGACGTATCCGCGTTTCAATCCGCGCCCCGCCCTCGCGAGCGGGGCGACCTCCACAGCGTCCACCGCGTCGCGATGGCCGGCGGGGTTTCAATCCGCGCCCCGCCCTCGCGAGCGGGGCGACACGGGGTGAAGTTGGGATCCCCGTCCGCCATCATGTTTCAATCCGCGCCCCGCCCTCGCGAGCGGGGCGACTGAGGAGCGGGCCGCGAAAATGTCCGCGCTCGCAAAGTTTCAATCCGCGCCCCGCCCTCGCGAGCGGGGCGACTGCGCCTCTCCCAACTGGCGGAGGCGCAAAGAGATAATGGCGATCAAGCGCGAACCTGGGGGCTCAGGGGCGGCGCTGTGATCATTTCGGTTGTCAAAGAGCAGGGAACAATCCAAATCCCATCGGGCCAAAGGAAGGTTGCGCGAAACCCACGGGGGCAGGCCGGTACTGGGGGTTCGCGGGCAGCTCGTCATAGGATCAGCGGCTCGGTCAGGTCCACGGGCTTGTCCACTCCGTGATGCTCGATGCGCTTCACGGCACTCTCGTCCAGGTGGTAAAACCGCAGCGAGTCTTCGTCGGCCTTGATCTCGCCCAGGAGCCGCGCCTCCAATTGCACCCATTCGGTCCGGCCCACCTGACATTCGAAAACGGATTTCTGAACGCGCACGCCATAGTCCTCGCAGGCCCGGGCGACCCGGCGGAGGCGCCGCTGCCCGGCCTTTTCCGTCGTGCTGACATCATAGGTGACCAGGACAAGCATGGGGTGAGTGTTGGATGAGGCTGGTCCGGAGTCACGATCATTTCGGGACGAACGGCACGTAGTCCGGCAGGTCGCCGCGCAGGTGGCGGGCCAGCAGGCGGGCCTGGACAAACGGCATCTGGCCGACGCGCAGGTTCTGATCGAGCAACGGGTGCTGGAGCTGTTCCTGTTTGCGTTGCTGATAGGCGGTAATGACGCGTTTGCGACCGGTGTCGGTGAACTCGACAGCTCCCCCCTCCCGAACCCGAAAGTCGGACGAGCTGACTTGCTGGCGGTTGATCAAGGTGATGGCGAGCCGGTCGGCCAGCCAGGGGCGGAACTCTTCCATGAGATCCAGCGCCAGGGCCGGGCGGTTGGGACGTTCGGCATGCAGAAAGCCGACGAACGGATCCAGCCCGATGCTGGTGAGCGCGGCAATGCAATCGTGCCGGATCAGGGCGTACAGAAAGCTGAGCAGGCAATTGATGCGGTCCCGGGGCGGCCGCCGGGTGCGCGTGGTGAAGGCGAAATCATCCCGCTGCTGTTTGAGCAGGCCGTTGAACACACCGAAGTACGTGGCGCTGCCCATGCCCTCCGCCCCGCGCAGCCGGTCGAGAGCGTCCGGCTGGCCCAGTTCCAGGGCTGTCCACCGTCCCAACCCCTCGATCTGCGCGGCCAACGCCTCCGTGGCTTCTTGGATTTCAGATTTCAGATTTGAGATTTCCGATTCGCGCCCCGCGCGCAGGAGGCTGCTGCGGCTGTTCTGGAGTTTGCCGGCAATGATCTGGCGCGCGAGGGCCGCGCACCGGGCCGGCTGGTCCGCGGCCCGAAACTGCGCGCGGCGCAGGGTGACGCTGGTGTCGGCCACGCCGGTCATCCGCGCCTGGAGATAACCGCTCTCGCTCAGGAAGTTCACTGCCACCCCGTGTTCCCAGCACAAGTCCAGGGCGGGCGGACTGATGGTGCTCACGCCAAGGACGCAGATGGATTCGAGATGATGAATGGGAATCGAGAGCTTGCGCCAATCGACAACCTTGTCCCGGGTGCGTTCCTCGGGAGGCAGGTCCACGGGATAAACCGGCACCTCGAGCTGGAGCGTCAGGTGATCCCGCGCGGCGTAGCTGCCGGGGGTGGTGAGGTAAAGCGTGTTCTGGACAATGTCAGCCATGCGCAGGGGAGGTTTTCAGGTTCGAGCCTGGCGATTTCCGGACCAGGGAAGGCCTACGCTTCCTCGGGTTGGCCCCGCGCCGCGCGGGCTTCGGAGGAATGGTAGAGAGGATGACTGGGTTTCAGGTTCCGCAGGAATTCCAACCGATAAGACCGGGCCGCCTTCTTCGTGCGTTCTTGCTCGCGTACCTTGTCATTCAGGTGCCGCTGGCCCCGGATGTTGGAATTCTGCAGCGAGTCCGCCCAGCCACGAAGCTGGCGGGAGCAGTTCTCCGTCAGCGATCTGAGATTGGAAATCTGAGATTGCAAATTCGCGGGCCATCCGGCCCTGCCGGCCCGACGTTCTTTCAGCACCAGCATCGAGCGGACCTCGCCGGCCGAGCCGCGGGCGATGTAGAGGAACTGGAGCAACTCGTTGGTGGTGCCGCGCTCGAACCCCTCGGCGATGTTGTTCGACACCGAGAGCGCGGCGCGATCGAGTTGGTCGCGGAAGCTGCGGGTGGCGCGGAACGTGTCATTCCCGAGCAGGTCTTCGGTGAGTTCGTACAGCGCGGCGGCTTTCTGCCAGACGGGCAGGTCTTCGAATCGTTCGTAGGTCATGATTCCATGGATTGCAGATTGAAGATCTCAGATTTCAAAGAGTTTCCGCGCCAGGCGTTCCGCCCGGCCATCGGCGCCCGTGGCCTTGGGGAGGCAGATGTCGAAGAGCGAACACTCCTCACAAGCCGGCGTCCAGACCGCCGGAGGCGGTCTGGGAATTTCAGATCTGAGATTTGAGACCTCAGATCGGTGAAGCAGCGCGTGCAGGTCACCGATGGCGCGTTCGGTCGAGGCGCGCAACTCGGGCGTGAACTCGACCTCGCGGCGCCGCTTGCTGTCGGCGTGGAACACCGCGCCGCCGGGGATCGCCACCCCGAACATCTCCTCCAAGCACAGAGCCTGGGCGCAAAGCTGGGCGTCGTCGTTTTCCCATTTGCGCCGCTTGCCGAGCTTGAACTCGACCGGCTTGAGAGATTTGAGATTTGAGATTTCCAATTTGAGATTCGAGCACAGCTCGACTTCCACGATGTCGCACTTGCCGGAGAGGCCGAGGCGTTCGGACCAGACCGGCAGGGCGCGGAGGAGGATAATTTTCGCTCCGGAATCTGAAATCTGAGATTCATAGCCCGCCAGATCGGTATGCTCGTGGACGATGTCGCCGCGTTCGGTATGGACGTTGGCCCCGCGCCAGCCCTCCACGATCTTCAACGCCGCCCGGCGCGGGCAGTAGAGGTGGTCGTTCAACAGCGACAGCGGCAGCGGCTCGGTCATGGCTCAGTGCGGGTGGGGATGTGGGGAAAGCCCCTTGCGCCGTGCCAGAAGCGGACGATTTCGACCGCCTCCTGCTCGCGCCGCACGCGGTAGATCACGCGGTAGGAGCGGTGGATGACCTCCCGCAGGTCGGGCCGGTGAAACTCGGGCACCACCCGGCCCATTTCCGGGAAGAGCGCCAGACTCGCCGCCCGCGCGATCAACGCGTGGCCCATGCGCGCGGCGGCATCTGGGTTGTGCCGGGCGATGTATCGGACGATGTCCTCGAGATCGGCCAGGGCCGAGGGCGAGACGATTACTTTCCAGCCCATTGGGCGATCCTCGATTTCACCTGCTCGATCGGCACGCCCTCGCCCCGATCCAGTTCCGTCAGGCCCTGCTCCACGGCCTGGCGGAATTCGAGTTCATAGATGGCGTCCGCCAGCGTGGCGTCCGGCGGCAGCTTCTCGGAGACTTCCCGCAAGATTTCTTTCGTGCTCATGGTTTGATGTATAGCTCAAGCCGGTTGGAACCGCCACGCCGTTCAAGCGGAAGTGGGGGCAGCCGGGGGGATCTCCCAAACAACCCGCCGAGCCCTAATGACTGCAACGCCTTCGCCGTTCTTGCCGAACAACACCTTGCCAGCTCTTACGTGCATCTCGCCGTCTGGCGCCCCGCCGCAATAGTCCGAGAGGCTGCGAGGAAACTCACTTCCAGAGGACTTGAAGACGGTTCGAGAATCCTTTTGCTCCACCACGCCTTGCACTTTCACCAACTCAAACAGTTTGTGAGCGGGAGCATTACCGAGGCTGGACTGGTGTTCGAAATCCACTAAGCCAACGAGCCGGAGATGCCGTCCGGCGGCGTGGTCGTCGTCGAACATGTGCTGCAAGGCGAACAGGAAGTTGTCGAGGTCGTAGTAGCTAAACCCGGTCTTCGCGGCAAAGGCCGGTGAGAAGTGGATGTGGCAGCGGTAAAGGCCGTAGTCAATGCCGTGCTTGCGGCCCATAGTTCGGTTGGCGCCTTCTTCCTCGCTGGTTGCCGCCTGTTGTTGTTCTTTCACGCTCGCCACCGCGCAACGGGTGATGGTCGCATCGAGCGGCAGGACTTTGTCGAGGCTTTCGGCAAAGGTGAGTTGCAGCGGTCCCCGCACCTGACCGTAGAAGCTGCCTTTGAGGGGACCTTCGGTTGAAACAACTCCGCCGAAAGCACGCAAGTCAACATAACGGGCGCACAGTGCGTCCCGAAACGCCCTTGCGATGAACTCGCTGTCAGCGGCCTTCCCTTTGGCCGGTCGCTTCCATTTGCCCTTCTCTGGATTAGTGTAGGCGTTGAATATCCTCTCCGCGTCAACGGCAACGTCCTCGGCTTCCATCGATTCTTGAAGAACTGCGTTCTCGCGAATGAAGACGCTGTATCCTTGGCGGTCTTGGGCATCGACCCAGAGGCTGGTCGGTAAACTATGGGGGCTATACAGGCTGAAGAAATTCCGAATCTTGCGTTTCAGGCAGACATCGGTGACGAGGCCCTTGAGGGAGTCGGGTTGGACGCGGGGCATGTTGCCGGTGTCCGGGTCGCCGTTTGGGTTTGATTTGGCGCAGTCAAACAGCAGCACCAAGTCGTGCCGTTCGCTGACAACGTCCGCCGCCTGCTTGCCGGCGGGGCTGGTGATCAGGTTGTGTAGGAGTGTGTCTGGTGTCTTCATGGTCAGTTTATCTTTGTTGAGAGTGCGGGGTTTCGAGTTTCTCAGACTTTGAGGTAGGCCACTGGCGGCACCGCTCGCGCTCGTAGTAGAAACCTAAAGCAAAGCGGCCTTGGTCTTCGAGCGACAGCAATCTGGGAAAGTCGCCATCTGCTGCATCTTTGAGTTGGCCGACGATGGCGGCCAAGCCGTCAAAATCCTCCGGCACACCGTCCTTCCGCTTCTCCTTCGACACACCGAATTCGAGGTTGTAGGCCCACCCGCCACCGACCTTTTGCAGGTGGTATCGGGCAAGCTGACAGAGTTTGGGGAAAACGAGCGCCGGCGTCGCCGAAGCCGCCCCGTAAAGCCGATTGGCCGGCGAGGATGCGCTTCTCCCGTCGTGCGCTTCGTTGTGGATCTTGTCGAGAATGGCGAGCAAGCGCCCGCACAGGATCGCGGTTTCTTTGGTGTTCATGAGCGTTTCATAGGTGATGGTTCTGTCGCCGTTCTTTAGGGCGAAGTAGAGTTGAAGCAGGGCCGTTCGGGCTTGCAGTCGCTCACGGAAGGCCGAATCGCTTCCGTCCCCGGTCGCCAGTTCGAGCTTCTGCCGTCCAATGACCGTGGCGAGCAGGCTGTAAGGCAAAGCTGTCCCGCGCCAAGCGGCCTCAAAGAGTGCGTTGAAGGTGGCAGGCGCGGGCTTTGCCTTTTGCTTCCTCGCCTTCGCAATCGTAGCTGAAGCCATGTCTCGCAATGCTGGCACGGTGTCCTCGCTCTCAAGCTGAATGGCGGTGAAGTAACGGCGGATGTGCTGGTCGGCGTTGGCCACAGTGTCTGTGTGCCACGAGCGCACCGAAAAGCGTCCGGTGCCCTTGAGCAGAATGGCAACGTGGAATTCCGCCTGCGCTAGTTCTGCTCGACGCGATCCCCAAATGGACTTGAGGTAGTCGCGCACGACCAGCGGGTCCCGTTCGTCAAGCAATTGGAGAATATCAGCGGGTTGAGCCTTGCCGCTGGTTCTGTCCGCCGCCCAGAAGACGGCGGTCTCGTCGCCCAGCGAGAGGCTGGTTCTGGAATCATTCAGGAGCGCGTTGAGGCCAGCGGCGGTCTTCTCGGCGGTTTCGAGGCGGAAGGTCGCAGTCTGGCTGCCAAGGCCGTAGCTGATGAACGGTGCCTTGTTAAAGGAAGCAAACGGGACGCTTCCGAAAACCGACGGGAAATACTCGGTGATGGGACCACTCCCCTCGCTGTAGTTGTCCCTGCCCAACTCCAGCTTTCCGGTAACTTCGCTTCGTTGCTCCGCTACCTTTCCAGCCCACCAGCGTTGCAGTTGGGGATCCGCCGCAATGAGACGACCCGCCACACGGAATGAAATGGTCTCCTTGCCAGCGTCCAGGTCTTCGAGGAGACGGCGACGTTCTTCCTCTCCGCAGGGGAGGAGAAGGTCATGGAACTCGGGGCCACGCTTGAGCCACGCAGACATCGCCTGAATGCTGGTGTTGGCAGGGAGGGCTCCAGCAGCTTCAAGAATCCGACCCGCCCAAAGCGCTTGCTTCTGCGCCACCGGATTCTCCCCTGTGACTCCATGCGGAAAAATCTCGTTCGCTGGGCCTGTGAGGAAATCTGGAAGCCAGTTGTGCTGATTGGTGCATACCGACTGAATCTTCCCATCCTTCCACTGCATGTGGTAGTTCGCGGGCACAGTGAACTCCTTGCCCCGCCGCTCTCTGCGTTCGCCCCGTTTGGTTTCCACCTTGACCGTCGTCGGGCTGAAACCAACAACACGTCCATCCGCGTCGAGGTCAATGAACCAATGGATTGGGCGCTGCCGGCGGCTTTCACACCCGGCAAGCCCGGCGGTCTCCGCCACGCGCATCAATTCGGAGATCATACAGCCACCACCTTCCCATCGCGGACTTCGCTGACGGGAATCCAGCCCAATTCGGCTTTGGCGTGAAGCGGGCGCAAGGCATCGGGGCGTTTGCCCGGCAGAGTCCAGCCATCCGCGGGGCGAGGCTTGCCTTCATCGTCGCCCCAGTGTTGCCAGACGGGACCAAAGTCGAAGTCCCGGAAAAGGACGCCGAAATCATCGTCGATTAAGGGATCTGGCTGGGTTTTCGAGGGCTCGACCAGTTCCCACTCGGAAGCCGAGAATTCGCGGCAGCCCAGGAATGGCTGGTAGAAGCATTGTCCGGCTAGTGCGCGGCGGACGAACATCTGGTGATACTTGTTCCGCGCCAGAAATTCCTCGCTGGGTCTGCGGCCCCGTCCGTCGCGGTTTGGCCGTCGTCCCGCTTGAGCGACCTCCAAAACGGCCTCAATCAGGTATTCCACGTCGCGAAGTAGCAAGCTGTGGCGCTGCGTCCGCTCGTCCATGATGTCGTAGCCACGCACATTCCCGTAGGCCGGATGGGAATCATAGCCAAGTTCGTTCCGGAGAATGGACACGAGGATACCTTTGCGCACGACACCTAGCCGCAAAATGTGCCATCGGAAGCCCATCTTGTTGGCGCGCTTGCCAGCCTCTGGCTTCTCAATGGGCTTCATGAGAATCGCCTCCAGGATGCCGCGCGCGGCGGAAGGGGTGATGACGGGATAGCTGACGCGCTCGACGTGGAATTCGGGCCGAGTGAAGCAGGCGAACGGGCCTTTCACACGGAGACAAATAGGTTCGGAAAGCATGGTCACAGTCCCCCTGAGAGAAGTTGATCAAACTCCGGCTGAAACGTGATCCCCGTGCCGTTGAAGCCGCCGGCGTAGCCACCATTGCCTGCACTCCAGATGCGGAGTTCGAGGTCATCCGCATCGAACGCGTGAGTCACCGCATACTTTGCCAGCGCTTGCTGGGCCTGTTTGCCTCGATAGTCCAGGTTCAATATGAACGGCTGAATGTCCCGCCAGTCTTGGCGCGTGAAATAGCCTCGCTGCTTGCTGCCCGGAATGAACTTCTGCCGGGCTGCCACGTAGATGGCCTTGGCAGGCGTGCTGCGCGGTTGACCGTTCACAACTTCGTCCACGACCAAGACGGGAACCGTGAACGATTCGATAAAATCGAAGCACTCATGGACTTGTTCAAAGTGTAGTTGTTCGCGGTGTTTCTGGATTTCGCATTCGTCCGGGACGCTGAGTTGGTAGAGCAGTCGGAAGTATTGGGGAAACGAGTCCGGGTTGTGCGGGTCGGCACCTTTCATTCGCCGGAGAAGTTCGGTCTGGCTGGTGGCGGTTTGATAAACGCCCTGAGGCATGGACTTGTCATGGTCCTCCGGGCGAAACACGCGCATGACACCCTTCACGGGCTGTCCATCGGGGTCTTGCAACGCTCCGCTGCGATTGCATCGGCCTGCCGCCTGAACAATGGAGTCGTAAGGGCCGAGTGCGCGCCAAACGGCAGGAAAGTCCACGTCCACACCGGCTTCGATGCATTGAGTGCTGACCAGGAAGCATGGCTCGCCCGCTTTCAGTCGACGATTGACCTCGTGGAGAACCTCGACGCGATGGGCCGGCGTCATCCAGGTGGACAGGTGGAAGAGCGCCTTTCGCTTTTCCTCATTACCCAGCCTCTCGCGGATCGTGTCGAAGAGTTTCCGGGCTTGGCGGCGGGTGTTCACCACCACCAGTGCCCGCTGGCGCGGGGATTCGGACAGAACCTGTTCAGCCAAATTACTCCAACTGACCGAGGTGTCCGCTTCCACCTGCTGCCAATCGTATTCCACTCGCGCAAGTGTCCGGAAGTGCTTGGTCGCTTCGGCAGCAGGGACGATCGGGCGAACGCGCCCAGCCTCGAAAGCCCAGGGTTCATCGTTCACCTCCCGCGAAAGAGCCGGCTGCGTGGCCGTGCAAAGGACGAGCGAACAGCCGTAAGGCCGCCCTGGATTCGTCAACTCGCCCAGCACATCCAGGATCGGCTGCATCAGTCTCGGCGGGAAGGTCTGAACTTCGTCAAAGATGATGACGGACTGGGCAATGTTGTGGAGCTTGCGCGCATCGGCAGGACGCCTGGAGAAGAGCGAGTCGAAGAACTGGACGGTGGTGGTCACTACGATCGGGGCGTCCCAATTCTCGGCGGCAAGCTGGCGCAAACTACGCCGAGCCGAATAGTCACTCGCCTTGCCTGCATCCACCTTCTTTTCGTCCACCGGCAGGTCCTGCGCTTGGGAATGGTGCTCCAAAACCACCGGCTCTGCCTCAGTCGGGTTCCCGTCGTCGGTCAGTTCCCCGAACACGTTCTTCATCTCGCGGGCGGTTTGCTGGATGATGCTGAGGTAGGGGATGACAACGATAATCCGCCGAAGCTTCTGATGCGGTTCCGTGGTCCTGTCGTTCTGCGCCTGAATGTGGCGGAGTGCGAAATCAAGTGAAGCGAGCGTCTTGCCGCCTCCGGTTGGCACAGAAAGGCTGAAGATTCCACGGTCCTTGCTGGCAGCCGAAGTGCAGTGGTTCAGCACCTCCTGCCTGATGGACAGAACGTCGCCGGAGGCGCCCTTCGCTATGGCCTGTTCGCGTCGCTTCTGAATCGCCACGATCATTTCCCGAAGGAGTTCGCTGACTGCACTTTCAGCCGCCAACGCAGCAGCGCCAAAACGCCAGGTTCGCCGTAAATCAGGCAGCCTCTTCTGCGTTCGCTCGTGGTCTTCCGTATCAAGGCGGTCTGCGTCAACCAGCGCACTGAAGAGGAATCGGGTGTAAAGTTCGACCGCGCGCAGTTTGGCAGAGCGTTGTTCCGGTGTGACGAACGGTAGATTATCGAGCCACTCAGGGAGGTTCTTGCCGAACGAGGAAATCGGCCACGCGTGGTCTTTCCATTCCGATGAGCCGATGAGCGTGGCCTCAGCGGTCCGGCCCTTGGCATACTCTGTCCGAGGCTTGTGCAGATTGTGACGGTCATGCAGGCCGGCATGGTGGCCGTTGATTGCGAAGGCAACCGGCCATACGGGTCCCCCACGCTCTTGGTCTTGGAGAAGCAGCGCGGCTCCGTGGTGCGCGTGGGGCTGCTTTTTACCGTCTTCCTTTGATAGTCCCGCTGCCTTGTGGATCCGTTTTTGGAATTCTGGTTCGGCCTTACCCAGATCGTGGAGCAGTCCAGCCAGTTCCGCCTGTTCTTCGCTGCCAAAATGCGCCGCAAAGGATCGCGCCCTATGCGCTACTCCTACCAAGTGTGAAACAAGCGTTTGATCCGGGTGCGCTAAAGGTGTCGAGGCATTCATGAGGCTTTGACAATCCGGATCCGCAGTGCCGTCAGGCAGGGTGGCCGTATGCGCGTAATAAACCACCCTCGGAGCACCCGCATGCTGCCCTTGGGTGCCCGCTCGCCCACCCTGTGGTGTCCGCTGGCCCGTTTTCAATCCGCTTGGCCAGCATGAACACGGATTCAAGAGCTGTCACCACGAAAAACAGCGGCCCCGATTGTCCGCGAAACTGACGCTCTGGACTTCCGGTCCGGCTCGCCTACCTTGAGCGCCGCGCATGAGTTCAGTGGCCATCATCGGCGGCGGGATCACCGGCTTGACGGCGGCGTTCTATCTGAAACGACGCGGGGTGGCGGTGACCGTGTATGAGGCCACCGACCGCGTCGGCGGTGCCATCCGGTCCGTGCGGCAGGATGGTTACCTGGCGGAGTTCGGTCCGAACACCATTCTCGAGACGTCCCCCAAGATCACCCAGTTGGTGAAGGATGCGGGCCTGGAATCGCGCCGGCTGGATCCGGACCCGGCGGCCGGGGCGCGGTATGTGGTGCGGTACCAGCGTCCGATCGAGATGCCCGGGTCGCCCCTGGGGTTCTTCACCACCCCGTTGTTCACGCTGGGCGCCAAGTGGGCGGTGTTGCGCGAACCGTTTCGTCCGGCCCGGCGCGACGGGGTGGAGGAAAGCATTGCGGATTTCGTGCGGCGCCGGTTGTGCCGCGAATTCCTCGACCACGCCATCGACGCGCTGGTGGCGGGGATTTACGCCGGCAATCCGGAGAAGCTGTCGGTGCAACAGGCCTTTCCGCGGCTGGCGGCCCTCGAGGAAAAGTACGGCTCGCTGATCAAGGGCCAGATTCTGGGGGCGCGCGAGCGCAAGCAGCGGGGGGAGGTGGCCAAGGATCGGGCGGCGAAATTCTCCTTCGACGAGGGCTTGCAAGTGCTGCCCGACACGCTGTGCGACCTCCTCGGCGATTCGGTGCGGCGGAACACGTCGGTGACGCAGTTGGTCGAGACGGGTTCCGGGTGGCGGGTGCACGTCCGGCACGACGGCTCGGAACAACCGGTGGAGCATCGGGCGGTGGTCTATGCCGGGACCACGTATGCCCTGGAGCGTCTCACCCTGGCCACCCGACAACGGCTCAGTTTCGCGCCGCTGACCGAGATTCGTTATCCGCCCGTGGCGAGCGTGGTGCTGGGATTCCGCCGCGAAGACGTGACGCATCCGTGCCTGGGCTTCGGCATGCTGATTCCGCGGGTGGAGGGGTTCAAGATGCTCGGGACCATTTTCTCGTCTGCGCTGTTCCCGAACCGGGCGCCGGAGGGACACCTGACCCTGACCAGTTACGTGGGGGGGGAGCGGCAACCGGAGCTGGCCGACCGGTCGCCGGAGGAACTCTACGCGATCACCGTCGCGGATCTCAGGGTGCTGTTGGGCGTGAGGGGCGAACCGACCTTCCGGCACCACTACTACTGGCCGCGCGCCATTCCGCAATACAACCTGGGCTACGGACGTTACCGCGAGTTGATGTCGCGCATCGAGGAACAGGCGTCGGGGCTGTTTTTTGCCGGGCACTATCGCGATGGAATCTCGCTGGGGGACTCGATCGTCTCGGGGATCAACATGGCGGAACGGGTGGCGGCGGTGGTGAACCGTTGAATTGATGCAACGTTCCGTCGTGAGCCAGCCATTCTCGTGTAGGCCCGGAGCGCGGCTCCATGAGCCGCAGGCACCCCCGCCACGGGAGGCCGTTCTCCATCTTCCAATGGCCTGGTTCCAGGCGAAGCTGCTGCGGGTCGCCCGTCCTCCGTAGCAGGGCCACTGCGGAGGGTGGACGGACCCGCGCTCCAAAATGAGAATTGCTGTCGTGACCCGGGCGTTCCTTTCCGATTAGCCTTCCGACCATGCAACCTGGCAACGCATCCCACGCATGAGCAAAGCCGTGCTCCTGGTCAACCTGGGTTCGCCGGACTCGCCCGCCGTGCCGGATGTCCGGCGCTACCTGAATGAGTTCCTGATGGACGGACGGGTGATCGATGTGGCCTGGCCACTGCGACGGCTGATCGTCGGGATGATTTTGATCAACCGACCCAAGGAATCCGCGCACGCCTATCGGAGCGTCTGGACCGAGGAGGGGTCGCCTCTGATTGTCACCAGCCGCCACGTGCAGGGGTTGTTGCAGCAGCGGGTGCGCCTGCCGGTGAAGCTGGCGATGCGTTACCAGAATCCGAGCGTACCCGGCGCCGTCAGGCAGCTCGCTGGCGAGGGGGTGTCTGAACTGCTGCTTATTCCGCTGTTTCCCCACTACGCCATGTCGAGCTATGAAACCGCGGTGGTGTGGGTGCAGGACTGTTTGAAGAAGTACGCGCCGCGGATCCGGTTGACGGTCCAGCCGCCCTACTTCGATCGGGAGGATTACATCGCCGCCCTGGCGGCTTCCGCGGAGGAGGCGTTGAAGATGGGGTTCGACCATCTGCTGTTCAGCTTTCACGGCGTGCCCGAGCGGCAGATTCGAAAATCCGATCCCACCCGGCGCCATTGCCTGACCCAGCCCCACTGCTGCGAAGTGAAGAGCGAGGCGCACCGCTTCTGTTACCGCCACCAGTGTTTTGAGACCGCCCGGTTGCTCGCCGCCCGCCTGAGCCTGCCGGCAGGCCGGTGGTCGGTATCCTTCCAGTCCCGGCTGGGGAGAGATCCCTGGCTCCGACCCTACACGGATTTCGAGCTGGAACGGCTGCCCCAGGCCGGAGTGAAGAAGCTGCTGATCATCTGCCCGGCGTTCGTCTCGGATTGCCTGGAGACCATCGAGGAGATCGGCATGCGCGGAAGGGACACCTTCCTGGAGGCAGGCGGCGAGCGTTACACCATGATCCCCTGCCTGAACGAGCACCCGGCCTGGATCGACGTCCTGGAACGAATGGTCCACGCCTTTGACGGAGAAACCGCCTAGTCAGGTTTCCCCGGTCAGGGCGCGTCGGGCGAACCGGGCTGGACGTTGCGGAAGTCTTGAATCAAACCGGTGATCACCTCCCCTTCCCCAATCCACAGGTCGTGCGTGGAGATCAGGCACAGGCCCGCACCGTCGGGGCGTCGCTCGTAATACACCACCGTCTCCTCGAAGATCCAACGCAGTTTACGGGCGGGCATGTCGCGCGCGCCCAGCACATCCAGCACATCGCGCACCTGGCGGTGCAGGGCCTGGATGCCCGCGGTCTGGCAGCGTTCGGACCACGACCGAACCTCCGGTTCCCGGCCGGGTTCCACGAGGTAGGCGCCGAGCAGGCCGTTGCACGTCGGAATCTGGGCCAGCCAGAGTTGGAGGGCGTTACTCATGAGGTGACTGAACGGTCCGGTCCAGTCGACAACACGGATTGGATGCGCACAAACAACGCCCGCTCACCATCCAGTTTGGTCACACAGCGGATGCCTTTGTCCACAGACTCAAACCGCTCGAAGCGTCCCAAGGGAAGGCTGGCCGCCATGGCGCTGGAGCGGCGGCTGATGAACTCCAGAAGGGCGATTCGCTCCGTTGGATTCGGGCAACTCCACTCGTAAAGCACATCGCCCTGCAGTGAGCAGATCAGCGTTTCCTTGATGACCGGCCGCGTGCCGGTGATGGTTTCCGCCGCCGCCCCCTCTCCCCGGGCAGCCGGAGGCGGAACCAGGGCGTGGCCCGGAGCCGACTTGGCTTCCGGTGGAGAATCCAGCCATTGCGGCTGGATGGAAAACGCATCGATGGCTGCGGCGTCAGGCAGAGTCACCGGGGCAGCGGCGGCGGCGCTGGCGCTTTCGTCCTTCAGGCGCGCGGCTTCCATCAGCAGGAACTCCCACTGGCCGGAGACGGTTTGACGTCCGGGATCAGCAAAGGGCAATAGATGAAAAGAGCCCCCCGGCCAGCAGAGGATGTTGTTCAAGGCGTCGATGCCGGTCAGATCTCCAATCTCGGCGTGGATCATCTGGCCGCTCCTGATGTAGAGGCGACCGCGCATCCCGGCGCCGGTGATCTCCAGAATCGAGGAATTGCCCGCCAGGCACTCCATCTGGATCACGTCGGGGAGACTGACCCGTCGCAGCACGCCGCGGAACCCCTCCTCCTTGGGCGCATGCAACAGTGAGTCCAACGCGGCGTAAACATTCCGCCACCCGTCGGCTCCCAGCGGCTTGTCGAGGATCAGCTCCGCGCCGGCAGTCAGGCAGGCGGCACGTTGTTCCGGGGACGCCTCGCCGGTGAGCACCACCTTGAGCACAGCAGGAAACCGGCGCTGGAGCAACCCGAGCAACTGGACCCCGTCCAGCACGGGCATGTTCACATCCAGCGCCATGAGATCGACCGGCGATTTCTGCAGCAGGGCCAGAGCGTCCCCGCCGGAAGCGCACGCGGTGACCTCCCATCGGCCCCCACTCATGCTTCGCACCAACTCGGCGGCCAGAGCCAGGAACTCAGGGTTGTCATCGACAATTGCCACCGTCTTTCGCTCAGCCTTAGTCATGATCCAATGGTCCCGGGTCGGCGCGCGTTGCCAAGCAGGGCCTGATGAGCAGGCATTGTGGTGGCGATCGCCGGGCTGCCAATCCAAAAATGCCGTCGCCTCTCAGCCGCAGTGTTTGGCGGGTGCAGCCTCTTCAGAAGAGGCTTGGTTTCAACCCCCCGGCTCGATCCGAGATCCCATGCCGGGTCACCTGTTGCAAGGCTTTGCCGGCGGCCAGTTGGACCCATTCATCGGGATCTTGCAGGAGAAGGCGCAACTGGCCCGCACACGACGTGTCCTCCAGCCGCCCCAGGGCCTCCGTGGCCGCCAGGCGGATGTCGCGGTCAAAGTCCTCCATCGCGTGCATCAGGATTTGCAGCACTTGGACACGGCGGGAGGAACTTTCCGTCGGACCCGGAAGTGGGTCCTGCCCCGCGGGCCGGACGTCACCCCTCAGACGGGACAGCACGGAGTTGGCGGCGTGGCGCACCCAGTATTCCTTGGACTGGGAGAGCGATTCGAGGGCCGTCACGGCTTTCCGCGCTCCCTCGGACACCTGCCATTCCGGATCCAGGGCGTTCAGAACCGCAGCCGCCGCGTGGCGCACCGAGGAAGCAGAATCCGCGAGTGCCCGCACGAGCGACTCCACCGCGCGCTGATCTCCAATCCGGCCCATTGCAATTACGGTCGCTTCGCGAACGTCATGGTCAGGATCGGCCAGCAGGGCAGCCAGCGCGTCGAGCGATTCCGGGCAGCCCATTTGTCCCAGCGCATCCACGGATGCTTTGCGCACGCTCCAGTGATCGTCCTTGAGAATGCCCATCAGGAACGGCACGCAGGTGGCGTTGCCCATGCGGCTCAGGGACGCCGCCGCCGCCGCCCGGAGCAGCGGCTCGGGATCATTGAGTGCTTGGGACAGGGCCACGACGAATTCATCGCCCGGGCAGTTGGCCAGTTCCTCCGCCGCGGCCACCCGCACCTGCGTGTCAGGGTCGGTCAGGCATTCGACCAGCACCTCCGCCACGCGGCTGTGCTCCAGTTGGGCCAGGGCTTCCAGCGCGAATCGGCGGGTGAAATGGCTCTTGTCGCGAAGCACATCGACCAACGCATCGAAGGCCGCATCGCCCAGGGAGGCGGCCTGCCGGTATTCCCCCAAGGCCACCAACAGCCGGGCCTGTTCGCGGTCGTCCGCCGGCTGCCAGCCGATCTGCTGGAGCGTGCGGGCCACGGCCGCGCGGACAGCCCCCTCGGCATCCTTGAGCAGCGGCCGAAGGTAGGGCACGGTGCGCGGATCCCTGAAGTTCTTGAGGCTCAGCACGCACGCCTCGCGGACCGCAGATTCGGGATCTTTCAATGCGGCCAGCAGGGGCGGCAGTACTGCTTCGTCCTGGATTTTCGCCAGCGATAAAACAGCAGCCGTCCGCACCTGCGGGTCCCGGTCGGAAAGGCTGGCGGCGAGCAGTTGAATGTTCCGTGGATCACTCTGCTCGCCGATGGACTGCACAGCCGCCCGGCGGGAGGCCGAGCTTCTGGACTTCAACTTCTGAGCGATCCACCACTGCATCTTCGTGTGCGACAACCGAGGTTATCCCCAGCACTTCCAGCGAATTGCATGCCTGAGGCCGGCCGCCAAAACCACCGGATCTGAAGGACTGCCGCCCCGGCCTGTTTCAAAACAGGACAGTCCATGGCGGCGGCTCATGGCTGGAGGTCCGGGCTTGCGAGGGTGCCGGCTGTTCAGGCCGCCTTCTGTCGCACCACGGCTTTGAAGGCGATGCGCTGACCGTCTTTGCCTTGCTGGTGGTCATCCTCGCTTTCGGCCGGCGCCAGCAACCGGCTGATCTTGTTGATGAGGCTCCAGAACTTCTTGCCGATCGGCGTCTCGCGGGTGGCAAGGGACACCTGGCGCTGGGTGACCAGCGTCCCGGTGCAGGCATCGATCGCGCCCTGCAACGCCGGCGCTCCCGAGAGCGGATAGTCGGTCACCGAGCGGCGGATGAGGGTGAGGTAATCCATGAAGTAGCGCTGACCCGCTTCATCCAAGTCGGCTTCCGGCACCTGCTTGATCAAGTCCGTGGCCAGGGTGCCGAGCTCGGCCAGCTTGTCGGAATCCACCATCGGCTCGGGGCAGCGTTCGGAGAGCGCGTTGGAACAGAATTCAACGTTCACCAGCATGGTTCGAGGCAGGCGAGAGGCGAACGTGCCAAACTCCGACCGAAAGGAAAGGTTGAGAAAGGCCTCCCCCAGTTCCTCCCGCCATCCGAGGTAAAGCTGGGGATCCAGATCCTTGAAACGACCGACCAGATCGGACACTTCACCCACCATGGCGTAAACCCGGCCGATCTGTTCCATCACGGCGAAATCGCTGACGCTCTCAGCCATGCGGAACACCTTGCGCCAACCCATGAGCATGGGACGGGTGCCAGACTCCTTCTCGTGCTTCTTGCAGAGGGTGAGGATCTGGAGCAGCCGCGCGGCTGGATTGTTCATCAACATCCAAGGCCCAGTACGCAGTATCCGCGCCAATATCGCTCACAGCGCGGGGGCAGCACCACTGTCACAGTTGACGCAAAAATCTTGGTTCCAATTGCTTATAGCACCGGAACAGCGCCCCCCGAGATCAGGAACGCGCCAGCCTGGGCTTGCACCAGCCGTACCCGCGCAGGCCCTCCATACCGCAACGGGCGCGAGCCGGGGGAGGCGCATCGACTCACTCGAAATCCAGTTCGTAGCTGTAAACGTCGCCACGATACTTGCTGGCCACCTTGAACTCGCTGTGGTCAAAGACCGTGCGCATGCCCCGGTTTTCGGACAGCACTTCCGCGGTGAATCCGCTGATGCCGTTGCGGCGCGCGATCCGCGCCAGGTGCTTGAGCATGAACGTGCCAATGCCGTGCCGCTGCCACTTGTCAGTCACCGTGAATGCCACTTCGGCCTTGTTGGTCTTGGGGTCGAGGTAATAGCTGCCCACGGCAATGATGTCCTCGCCGTGCGCCTCGTGCAGCACACCGACGATGGTCACCTCGCTGCGGTGGTCGATGTAGATAAAGTCCTCGATCTGGCTGCGCGGCACCCGTTTGAGATGGCCCATGAAACGGTAGAACTTCGACTGCTCGGACAACGTGTAGAACAGGTCGCGCATGGCCGGTTCGTCGGTGGGATGAATGGGGCGGAACAGGATCTGGGTTCCGTCGTACAACAGGTGGGTGGTGCGCAATTCCTTCGGGCCCACCACCAGTTTGCCCTCCTTCTCGGCGAGTTCGGCGGAGAGGTACCGGGCCTCGATGGCTTCCCGCAGCAACTGCGCCCGGTACTTGGGGTGCGCGATGCAAATGAGCGCCATGGCGCGCTCCTGGATGCTCTTGCCGTGGAGGTAGGCGACCCCGTACTCGGTCACGACATAGTTCACGCCCGCGCGGGTTGTGACAACGCCCGCCCCCGGGCTCAGGTGAGTGACGATCCGGGAGATGGTTCCCCCTTGGGCCGTGGACGGAATAGCGATGATGGCCTTGCCGCCGCGGGCTTTCGAGGCGCCGCGGTTGAAATCCACCTGGCCGCCCACGCCGGAGAAGAACTTCGCACCGATGGAATCCGCGCAAACCTGTCCGGTCAGGTCGATTTCCAGCGCCACGTTGATCGCCACCATCTTGTGCTGCTCGCTGATGACAAAAGGGCTGTTGACGTATTCGGTGGGATGAAACGCAAACGTGGGGTTGTCATCGATGAAATCGTAAAGCTTGCGTGTGCCCAGACAGAAGCTGGTGACCACCTTGCCTTTGTCGAGCGTCTTGCGCGAGCCGGTCACCGCCCCCACCTGGATGAGGTCCACAATCCCGTCGGAGATCATCTCCGTGTGAATGCCCAGGTCCCGCTTGCCTTTGAGAAATCCCATGAGCGCCTGGGGAATGCGCCCGATCCCCAGCTCGAGCGTCGAACCGTCCTCGATCAGCGCCGCCAGGTTCTCGCCAATCTGCCGGGTGTCTTCGTCCACCGGCGGCTCGGGAATCTCGATGAGATCCTCCTCGACCGGCACCAACCAGTCCAGTTCGTGCACATGCAGGAAGGAGTCGCCGTGGGTGCGTGGCATGCGGGAATTCACCTGGGCAATCACCAGCGAGGCGTTCTCCGCCGCGGTCTTCACGATGTCCACCGACACTCCCAGGCTGACCATCCCCTGCGCGTCCGGGGGCGACACCTGGATCAGCGCGGCGTCCAGGGGCAACTGACCCGAGCTGAACAGGCGCGGGACGTCCGAAAGGTGAATGGGGGTGTAATCCCCGAGGCCCTCCTGGATGATGCCACGCACATTCTCGGCAATAAAGAAGCTGTTGGTCCGGAAGTACTGCGCCAGCTCGCGGTGGGCGTAAGGAGCCTCGCCGAAGGTCAGCAGATGAATGATTTCCGTGTCCGGCAATTCATAGGCGCGCCGCGTCAGGGCACGCACCAGTTCCAGGGGTTCGGCGCATCCGGTGCCGATGAAGATACGCTGGCCCGGCTTGATGCGGGCGACGGCCTGGTCGGCACTGAGAATGGTGGAGTGATACTTCTCCTTCCAGTCGCGGTCGTAAGTCACTTGGCTGGTAGTCATGTTAGGCGTGTAGTTTGGCGAGGGTCATGCGGGCATCAGCCACGTAGGCTTCCGTGCCGACCTCCCCCACGATGAACGGGTTGATATCGAGCTCCATGATCTGCGGATAATCCGTGGCCAGTTGGCTGATGCGCTGCAGCGCGCTGGCGATGGCGTCCAGATCCACCGGCGCCTGACCGCGGGCGCCCTGGAGCAGGGCGTAGGAACGGGTTCCTTTCAACATCTGCATCGCCTCGGTGGCTGTGATCGGGGCGAGGTAGAAGGTCACGTCCTTCATCACCTCGACAAAAATGCCGCCCAGGCCAAACATCAGCATGGGGCCGAATTGCGGATCCCGGGTCATGCCCAGAATCACCTCCCGCCCCTTGGATCCCATCTTCTCGACGAACGCGCCGCGGATGAAGGCTTTGGGCGCGCGGCGCTGCACGCGCAACATCATCAGATCAAAGGCATCCCGCACCTGCTCCGCGTTCGCCAGGTTGATGCGCACGCCACCAAAATCGGATTTGTGGATGATATCCGGCGAGCTGATCTTCAGCACTACCGGGTACCCGATCCGTTCGGCGGCATCCACCGCCTCCCCGGGGGTGCGGGCCAGGAACCCGTCCAGCACATTGAAGTCGTAGGCGCGCAGGATTTCCTTGGCCTCCACCTCCCCCACTTGCTGGATGTCGCTGCGCATCTGCCATTGGATCACCCGGTCCACCCGGCGGCGGTTGACCGGGAAGCGGGTCACCACCCGGGGTGGACGGACGCGCCAGGCGGCATAATCGCTCATGGCCTTGAAGGCGGCCACGGCGCGGGTGGGCGAGGGGTAGTTGGGAATCCCCACCTGCATCAGGAAGTCCTTGGCCTGGATGATCTCCTTGCCTCCCATGAAGGCGGTGAGCAGCGGCCGCTTCCGGTTGTGCGTCGCGTGCAGTTGCTTCGCCAGTTCCAGGGGGGCCGTCATGTTCTGCGGCGTGACCACCACCAGGATGCCGTCAATGTTCTCGTCGTCCTGAATGAGCTTGAGCGTGTTGATGTAGCGGTCGGGTTCGGCATCGCCGATCACATCAATGGGGTTGCCGGTGGCGGCCGTGGGGGGCAGCACCTGGCGCAGCTTGTCGCGTGTGGAATCCTTCGGCGGCAACAACCTTAATCCGGACAACTCGGCGGCATCCGCCGCCATGATGCCCGGGCCGCCGGCGTTGGTCACGATGGCGAGTCGATTGCCCTTGGGCAGGGGTTGAGTGGCAAAGGCCAGCGCGTAATCAAACAGGGCTTCAAAGTCCTCCGCGCGAATCACCCCCGAACGCTTGAAGGCCGCCCAATAGGCCATGTCCGCACCGGCCAGGCTGCCCGTGTGGGAGGAAGCCGCCTTGGCTCCCGCCTGCGTCACGCCCACCTTGAGCACCACCACCGGTTTGACCGAGGCGATCTCCTCCGCCACTTCCAGGAATCGGTCGCCCTCGGTGATGCTCTCCAGATACGCGGCCACCACATTCGTGTCGGGGTCCTCGGCGAACGCCCGCAGAAAATCCACCTCGTTCAAGTCGGCTTTGTTGCCAAAGCTGACCACCTTGCTGAGCCCAAGGCCGCAACTGGTCGCCCAGTCCAGAATGGCCACGCACAAGGCGCCGGATTGCGAGATGACGGAAATCTTGCCCGCGGGGGGAATGGAAGGGGCGAAGGAGGCGTTGACGTTGGCGTGCATGTTCACCACGCCCAGACAGTTGGGACCGATGAACCGCACCCCGCCGCGACGGGCCTCGTTGACCACCTGTTGCTCCAGTTCCAGCCCGGCCGGACCCGCCTCCTTGAATCCGGCGGAGATCACGATGGCAAACTTCACCCGGGCATTCACGCACTCGCTCATCACGGACGGCACGGTCTTGGGGGGGGTGATGATCACGGCCACATCCACCGGTTGACCAATCGCGCCGATGCTCGGGTAGGCTTTCAGACCGAGGATGGTGTCCCGCTTGGGATTGACCGGATAGATTGGCCCATGGAACTGGATGATTTGAAGGTTCTCCACGACCGTCCGTCCGACGGCGCCTTCCTTTTCCGTGGCTCCGATGATTGCGATGCTCTGCGGGGTGAACAGTGCCGCCAGAGCTTTGGGGGAGGCGTGGGCTTCGTTAGCCGCCGCCTGACCTGATTGCGAAGATGTCGTTTCCATTTTCATGATCCATGTTTCCAGATGAACGCCGGGCCCACGCCGGAACCTGCCAGTCATCCCGCGGCACCGAACGGCTTCCAGACTACTCGATCTGCCCCAGGCTGAGGAGCGTCGATTTCCCTGTCGAGGAGCCCGCTTCCGTGCACAATGCCGACCGGAGACTACCACTTCCCGCCGGGACGACTTACCGTGATTTGGCCAAGGCTTCGCCTTTTTTGCGACACTCGCGGCTCCGGGGAGCCGCTTTGCAGCGCTGGAATAAGACTGGACAACCAGGCAAGCCGGGGGGAAAAGAGGTCCAGTCGGACGGGGTGTTGCCACTGGGATCTGCATTCAGAGGCGGTTCAGAGGTGCGCTCCGCCGATGCCGGGCCCGCGAACCCGGGTGCCGCCCCAGACCCCGCCACCCGGTTGGGTCAAGGATGCGGAACAGCGAAACAGCCATGAACAAGTCAACGGAAACCCGCGAAACCGGCGCCCCCCCACAGTGTGGCCGGATTCCCGTCCCCCTCGCGTCCCCCACGACCTCAGCCCGCGAACCCGGGCCAAGACTCATCCAGGTGCTGCCCTTTGCGGATGGCCGACGCTCGACACCGGGGCTTCTCTCCCGCCGATCGGAACAGCAAACCCTCGGCAGCCAGCCGTGTGATTCCTCCGGGATCCTCACGGTGGATCGTCACCTGATCACGGATCGGTTTGTGAAGGCGCTCCAGCGGGCCGGCCACGATGTGCTCCTGGCTCCGGAGCCGACAGGCCCGGCTGGTTCCACAGGCACAACCCCCAGCGCGGTACTCGAGGGACGAATCTGGAGCTTTCATTTCCGGACACGCCCAGCACCGGTCCTGGAGGTGGATGTGTCCTTGGTGCTGACCGATGCCCGACAATCGGCCGTTCTGTGGCAAGTGGATTTTCCCCCGGATGACAGCCTCCCCTTCTGGATCGGATTGGGGTGCCCGTCCGAACACCTGCTTTCAGCCGCTCTCCATGACGTGGAGACCGCCGCTTTCGAACAGTTTGGTTCTGAAGCCTTTTGCCAGGCGGTCGGAACGCAGCCCAAACCGGTTCAAAGACCGGCATCCGAGGAATCGCACGACATCGTCCTGGCCAACAGCTGGACCGCGACGGACGCCGGGGAAATCACCGCGACCGCGCGCGAGTCAGGACAGCCAACGTCCGCGCCGCCCCCTGCCGGCGAGACATCCTCCAGCCCCCACCCGATCAGGCCTTTGGACAAGAAGTCCCGCTGGCTGACGGCCGTGAAGGCCGATTGAACCGAGGAATCGGTCCCCGAAGAAATCGGCGCCCCGCACCTACGGGGCGCCGTGCACACGGTTTACGCTGCGACTCGGTCGGGAGACAATCCTTTGGGGTCGCAGCGTGGCTAGTGAAGCAGATCCGGGCCTGCAGGTCAATCAAGCCTCGGGAAATCCAGGGCGACGATTGATCAGAAACCGCAACCGGCGGCGGGGAATGGAGGCCACTGGACCGGAATGGAAGTTCGCCGTCGGAGGGACGGCCCCCACCCCGCCCAACACCGCCCCGGCGAGAAGCCAGTCCCGGGCACCGCTTCTAGCCGCGCAGCAATTGCGAACGGTATTCGGTGGGAGACTGGCCCAGCACCTTCTTGAACACGCGGTTGAAGTGCGTGAGGGACTGGAATCCGACCTCGAAGGCGATTTCGCTCACCCGAAGGTTGGGATTGAGCAGCAGATTCTTGGATTTCTCGATCCGCACACGCGAGAGGTAATCGGTGAAGTTGATGCCGGTGTACTTCTTGAACATCTTGCAGAAGTAGAACGTGCTCGTGTTCACCGCGCGGGCCACCTGTCCAAGCGAGAGATCATCGGCCTGATGCTGGTGGATAAACTCCTTGGCCCGGCGGATGATGGGCGGCTCGCTGCTCTCCTGCTGCAGGACCAGCTGATTGCTCAAGAGGGAAAGGTGCTGCGCAAAGATGCTGAGCAGACGGATCACGGACTCGTGCCGCTTGCCGGGAACCACCCGGGTGGTGAAGTAGGCATTGCGCAGCTTCTCCTCATCCTCGCAAATCCCCCACTCCGCAACCAGCTGTTTGACCCGCTCAAACTGGATCTCGGTGGGTGGCTTGCTGAACACCTGACCGGTCTGCAGATACCCCACCAACCGGTCCCCCAGCTTCACCGGCACGGCGGTATCACAAAGCCCCACCGGACAGACCACCGTGGCGGGTTCATCGACGGCCTTCTCCGCCAGTTGCTCCTGTACCGAGAGGCACACCGCACACGCCTTGCTCTTGCCGGACAGAATGTCGCAAAACGGACTTTCGTTGCGCTTGCCGTGAATCGGCAGCCGCCAGGATTCGACCGGTCGCAGACTCACAGGCAACCCGGTGGCCTCCTCAAACGCCTTCTCGTAATCCTGATACAGCTTGGAGTGCTGGAGCGCTTCAATAAGGGCTTTGGTGCCGCTGACACCGATCGCAGCCGTGCCATTGCCGGAGCCGGGAGTGGAATCCCCCGCCTTCCGCCGCCGCACCACTCGGGAAGAGGCGGACCCCACCCTGCGCCGGCCGGCTTTCGCCCGCTTGGAATCGTCGGTCGAGACGGCGGGTGGCCTGACAGATGTTGCCAACACGCCACCAAAATACGAGGACCCGCCCGGAGCGTCAACGAATTAGCAGGCAACGTGTGTCATGAATCAGCTCCTTGCGCCGCTCACGAGTGGGTGTAAGTTGCGCGCGGTCCCGCCGTGTTTCACCGGAACGCGCGGTCGGGAGGTGAGAAGAGAGACGTGTGGTTTGGTATCCGGTAGGAGCGGCGCAGGCCGCTCCTTTTTTCGATCGGGTGGAGCCGGTTGGGCACGAGACCCCTTCGGCCTGGAACAAAGCAAGGGCCTCGTGGGCACAGGACTGTCTTCACAGGCTTCACTTTCGCTTGCCCAAGCCTGCGGCGCGCTGGTTTCCTCCAGCGAACCGTGACTCACGAATCCGCCAGACCGACCACTCCCTGGTCCTGGGTGCCGACGCTGTATCTCGCGCAGGGCCTGCCTTACGTGATGGTGATGGCGGTGTCGGTGATCCTTTACAAGGACTTGGGCATTTCGAACACGGACATCGCCCTGTACACCAGTTGGCTGTATCTGCCTTGGGTCATCAAGCCGCTGTGGAGCCCGGTGGTGGATCTGCTGGGGACCCGGCGACTGTGGATCTGGACGTTGCAATGCGTGATGGGCGGCGCTTTCGCTGCCGTGGCACTGACGTTGCCGGGCGACGCTTTCTTTCGCTGGTCGCTGGCCGGTTTCTGGCTGGTGGCGTTCAGTTCGGCCACGCACGACGTGGCGGCGGACGGGTTCTACATGCTGGCGCTGGACGAGCGGCAGCAGGCCTTCTTTGTCGGGATTCGCAGCACCTTCTACCGTATCGCCAATATCACCGGACAGGGTGTTCTGGTGATGCTCGCCGGCTGGATCCAGGAACGGACCGGCAACGTCCAGCTGGGCTGGATGCTGGCCGTGGGTGCGCTGGGAGTTTTGCTGGCGTTGGCCGGGGTTTATCATGCCTGGATTCTGCCCCGGCCGGGTTCCGACGTTGCCCGCTGCCGCGCCGGAGCCGGGGTGTTCACCCGTGAGTTCCTGGCGACATTCGGATCCTTCTTCCGCCGGCCCCGGATCGGCGCGATTTTGGTTTTCCTGCTGGTCTATCGACTGGGGGAGGCGCAGTTGGTGAAGATTGCCGCGCCGTTTCTGATGGATGCGCGCGAGGCCGGCGGTCTGGGGCTGAGCACCGAACAAGTCGGGTTTGTTTACGGGACGGCCGGAATCATCGCCCTGACGCTGGGAGGGATCCTCGGGGGCCTGTTGGTGTCCCGCCACGGTCTCCGGCCATGGCTTTGGCCGATGGTGTGCCTGATGAACCTTCCGAACCTCGTTTATGTGGCGCTCGCCCATTTCCAGCCGGACTCGATGGTGCCGATCCTGGGTGGGGTTGTGCTGGAGCAGTTCGGTTACGGGTTTGGGTTCACCGCCTACCTGCTCTACATGATTCACATCGCCCGGGGACCGCATCAGACGGCGCATTACGCCCTGTGCACCGGATTCATGGCTCTGGGCATGATGTTGCCGGGCATGGTCAGCGGCTGGGTTCAGGATCACCTCGGATACGAAAGGTTCTTTGCCGAGGTCGTGATCGCCACGCTGCCTGGCTTCCTGATCGTGGCCTGGCTGCCGCTGGAGCCGGACTTCGGGAAGCGAGGCTCGTGAGGGGTGGGAGGGAGGTTCGGTGATCTCTTGTGCGGTTTGCATTGCGGCGGCCAGCGGACTAGACTCGCGCCGCTGTGGTTGGCTCAGCGGGTCACCTGACCTCGTCGGCATCCGCTGTTGCCGTGTCCACCGACCTGAGAAAGCGATCATGAACATTCATCCATTCTTCCGCCCTCCGGTGCCGCGAACGCTTCTGGCCGGCCTGCTTGGGCTGCTGGCGGCCTCCCACTCGTTGCCGGGTCAGACCAACGCCCCAGCGGCGGGCGGGGAGGTTCCGGGGTGGCTGACGCAACCCTTGTCCCTCGACAATGCGCTCGACCTGGCGCTGCAGCAGAACCCGGCCATCCTCAAAAGCCGGAAGGATCTCGAGGCCACGCATGGCGTCGTGGTGCAGACCCGCGCCATTGCCCTGCCAAGGCTGCGCGCGCTGGGCGATTTCAACTTCAACGAGGGCACCGAGTCATTCGCCCTGCCTGGAGGAACCTTCAATTTTCAGCAGGACAAGAACTGGACGGCCGGCATCCGACTCGAGCAATCCATTTACGAGGGGGGCCGGATGCGTTCCTCATTGCGAACCGCCCGGCACCTGCAGGAACAGGCGGTGCAACAGCATCGCAGCGTGATCAACAACGCCGTCCTCGAAGTCCGCACCGCGTATCTGGACACCCTCCTGGCGGCCCAACAGATCGTGGTCAACGAGAAATCCGTGGCGCTCCTGCAGAAGGAACTCGACGACACGCGCCGGCGGTACGAGGCGGGCACGGTGCCCAAGTTTGATGTGCTGCGCGCCGAGGTGCAGGTGGCCAATGCCAAGCCCAAGCTCAGCCGCTCCCGCAACGCCTGGCGCATTTCCAAGAACAACCTGACTAGCCTGCTCGGCTACGATCTGCCCACCAACATCTGGGAAAACATCCCGCTCCAACTCACCGGACGGCTGGAACGCGAGCCGTTCGAGGTGGACCTGCCCGAGGCCCTGGCCCAGGCCCTCCAGAACCGCCCCGAACTCGCCGTCATCCGGCAATCCCGGGAATTGGCGCGCGAGGACGTGGTCAACGCCAAGTCCGGATACAAGCCCAGCATCCAGGTCTTCGGCGGTTACCAGGGACGCAACACGAGCTTCGAAGATGACCTGGGGGTGGTGGTGGATGGATGGGTCGCGGGGGCGCAGGCGAACTGGTATCTTTTCGATGGCCTGGGCACCCAGGGCCGCATCACCGAGGCCAAGGCCAAGCTCGAGCGGGCGGACGTGGAGGAGGCGGACTCGATGCGTCAGATCGAACTGGAAGTGCGCACAGCCTACTCGGGATTCATCGAAGCCCGCGAGGTGCTTGATTCAACCGAGAAGGTCGTTGAACAAGCCGAAGAAGCCTTGCGCCTGGCCACCTCGCGCTACGATGCCGGCACCGGCACCCAGCTCGACGTCCTGGCGGCGGAAACCTCCCTCACCGAAGCCCGCACGACCAAGAACGTGGCGCTGCGCGATTACGCCGTCGCCCTGGCCCGCCTCGAACGCGCCATCGGCCTCGACTACGCCACGCCGAACACCAAGCCCTGATCCCCAAACGCAGGCGCCCGACGGGACGCGCGGGCTAGGCGTGTTTCGCGTAGGCCATGTAATAGAGCACCGGCACCGCCATGCGGCTGATGAGCAGCGAGGCCACCTCGCCGGCCATCAACGAAATGGCCAAACCCTGGAAAATCGGGTCGAACAAAATCACCCCCGCCCCCACCACCACCGCCATCGCCGTCAGCAGCATGGGGCGGAAACGCACCGCGCCGGCGTCCACCACGGCCTCCGCCAGGGGCATGCCTTCGGCCAGGCGCAGCTCGATAAAGTCCACCAGGATGATCGAGTTGCGCACCACAATGCCGGCGCCCGCCATGAACCCGATCATGGACGTGGCGGTAAAGAAGGCGTCCAACCCGCCGTGGGCGGGCAGAATGCCGACCAACGAGAAGGGGATGGCCACCATCACAATGATCGGTGTGAGGAAGGATTTGAACCAGCCGACCATAAGCACGTAAATCAGGATCAACACCGCGCCAAAGGCCAGGCCCAGGTCGCGGAACACCTCGATGGTGATGTGCCATTCCCCATCCCACTTCATCGCCGGCTGCTGGTCCGAGCCCGGCTGAACCGCGTTGTAGATCTTGAACCTCGCCGTGCTCCCCCCGAACTCGCGCGCGTCGATCCGCTTCAGGGCCTTGTTCATCTCGAGGATGGCGTACACCGGGCTTTCCACCTCGCCCGCCACGTCGCCGATGACGTAGGTCACCGGCATGAGGTTCTTATGATGGATGGTCTTGTCGATGATCGTGCGCTCGAGGGACACCAGTTCGCGGAGAGGAATCAGCGGGGACGCGGCATCCGTCGAGCCGGGCTCGGGCAGGGCATTCGCGTCGCCGGACCGCACCCGCAACGCGAGCAGATCCTCCGGGCTGGATCGCATCGTGCGGGGGACTTCGAGCACCAGGTCCACGTCCTCCTTCTCCCTCGGCAGGTGGACCAGGTCCACGGACGCTCCTGCCACAGCAATTCGCAGGGTCTGGGCGATGGTCTCGGCGCTGATGCCGTGCAACGCGGCTTTCTCCTTGTCGATGACAAACCGGGTCTTGGGCTGGTCGGCCTCGATATACCAGTCCACGTCCACCACGCCGGTGGTGTTCGTGAAGATGCCGGTCACCCGTTGGGCCAGGGCAAGGCGATCGGCTTCGGTGGGCCCGTAGATTTCCGCCACCAGGGTCTGCAACACCGGCGGCCCCGGCGGCACCTCGGCCACGGCCACGCGCGCGTTGAATTTCTTGGCGATCGCCGCCACGGCGGGGCGGACCCGCTTGGCGATGTCGTGGCTTTGCGCGTCACGGTCGTGCTTGTTGACGAGGTTCACCTGGATGTCCGCCACGTGCGCGCCGCCGCGCATGAAGTAGTGGCGCACCAACCCGTTGAAATTGAAGGGGGCGGCCGTGCCGACATAGATCTGGTAATCCGTCACCTCCGGCTCGACCCGCACCACCTCGGCGATCTCCCGCGCCGCCTGCGCGGTCTTCTCCAACGCGCTGCCTTCCGGCATGTTGAGAATGATCTGGAACTCGCTCTTGTTGTCGAAGGGCAGCATTTTCACCTTCACCCAGCCGATGCCCACCAACGCGCAGGCCCCGAGCAGGAGCAACGTGATCAGGCCCAGAAACAAATGACGCCACTTCGGCCGCGCGATCATCGGCCCCATCATTCTTCGATACAACCGCGTGAACGCATCCTCCTCATGCTCGGCGGCGGAGTGGTGTCCACCCGCCGTGACAGCCGGGGTGCCTTCCGTCAGCTTCGAATACTTCTTCCCCCAGCGCAGGATCCGGATCGAGGCCCACGGCGTCACCACGAAGGCAATCAACAGCGACCACATCATGGCCGAACTCGCCCCGATGGGGATCGGCCGCATGTACGGTCCCATGAGTCCCCCGACAAACGCCATGGGCAACACAGCGGCAATCACGGCGAACGTGGCCAGGATGGTGGGGTTGCCCACCTCGTTCACCGCTTCGACGGCGATGGCATTCCAGGAGCGGCCCTTGTTGTAGGGCAGATGAAAGTGGCGCACGATGTTCTCGACCACCACGATGGCGTCGTCCACCAGGATGCCGATGCTGAAGATCAGGGCGAACAGGGTGATGCGGTTGAGCGTGAACCCGAGCAGGTAAAACACCAGCAGCGTGAGCGCCAGCGTGGCGGGAATGGCGATGCCCACGATGCCCGACTCGCGCCAGCCCAGGGTGATCCAGATGAGGATCGCCACGCTGGCCACGGCGATGCCCATGTGGAACAGCAGTTCATTCGACTTTTCAGCCGCCGTCTCGCCGTAGTGCCGCGTGATGGACACCTGCACATCGGCGGGTATGACCCTGCCCTTGAGCGCGTCCACCTTCGCCAGCACGGCGTGCGCGACGGAGATGGCATTGGCCCCCGGGCGCTTGGCCACCGTCAAGGTCACGGCGGGTTGTTCCGAGTAGCGCAGGCGTCCCGCCTGCCCCCCACGGTTTGACTCTGCACTGGACGCTTCCGGGGCAGCCGAGACCGCGGCGCTGCCCGGACCAAAGAAGACATACTGGCTGGGCTCCTCGGCACCATCCACCACGTCGGCCACGTCGCGCAGGTAAACCGGGCGACCGCCATAGACTCCGATCACCACGGCGCGGACATCATCAGCGCTCTCCAGAAACCCGCCCGTCTCCACCGCCACCTCGCGGTTATCCGTGGTCAACCCGCCGGCGGGCAATTGGCGGTTGGCTTGTTGGAGCATGGGAACGATGCCGGCTGGGGAGAGTCCGCGGGAAGCCAGCTTGGCCGGGTCCAGAAGCACCCGCACCTGCCGCCGCGCCCCGCCAATAAGCTGGGTTTCCGAAACCTGCGGCACCTGCTTCACCGCGTCATCCACCTGCGCCACCAGACGTCGGAGCGTCAGGTGATCATAGCGCTCGCTGTGGAAGGTCAGGGCCAGGATGGGAACGTCGTCGATGGATCGGGGCTTGATCAGGGGGTGGGTGACGCCATGCGGGATGCGGTCGAAATTCATCTGCAGCTTCTGGTTGAGCTTCACCAGGCTGCGCTCCACATCCTCCCCGACCTTGAAGCGCACGATGACCACGCTCTGGCCCGGGTAGGACATCGAGTAGAGGTATTCCACACCCTGGATTTCCCAGAGCAGCTTTTCCATGGGCCGGGTGACGCGCTCCTCGACCTCCTTGGCCTCGGCGCCGGGCATCGCGACCAGCACATCGATCATGGGCACCTTGATCTGCGGTTCCTCCTCGCGCGGGAGCAGAATGACGGCACCCACACCCAGCAGGATCGAGGTGAGCACGATCAGCGGGGTGAGCTTGGAATCGATGAAGGCGCGGGCGATGCGGCCGGCGATGCCCAAAGGTTCGTGGGTGGATGGCTGGGGTTCCCTCATAACCACTGTTCCTACTGCACCTGCACAGGTTGTCCGTCCAACATCTGGCCCAACCGGCTGGCCACAATCCGCTCTCCCTCCTCAACCCCGGAAAGCAGTTCAACTTCGTCCCCGATGCGCTTGCCAGTCTTGACCAATCGCAGCCGGGCCGTTCCGTCCTCCACCACGAACACCATCTCCATCTGGCCGCGAAGCAGCACCGCCGAGGCGGGCACACGCAGCGCCGCGTTGCCCTCCACGGGAACCGCGACCCGTCCGAACTGGCCCAGACGCAGGCCGCTCACGGGGGGGAGGTCAAGCTTCACCCGGAACGTGCGTGATTGCGGATCGGCAGCGGGTGCAATCTCGCTGACGCGGCCGGTGATGGGCTCGTTCACCGAAGCCACCGAGACCCTCAACCCGGCGCCCACCGCCACGCGACCAATCAAGGCTTCGGGGATGTCGGCGTCAAACCGCAGCGCGTTCGGATCCTCGATCACCAGCAAGGGCCGACCCGGAATCGCCAGATCGCCCACCTCGGCGAGTTTGCGGCTGACGACGCCGTCGAAGGGAGCGGTGATGCGGGTGTAACCCAGCATGGTCTCCGCCTCGACCTTGGACGCCTGCGCCACGCGCTGCCGCGCCCGCACCGCGTCAAACTCCGCCTGCGTGATGGTTTCCTGCTTGAGCAAACCCACGAAGCGGCCGAGATCGCTGTTGGCCTGCTCCAACGTGGCCGCCGCCTGATCCAGTCGGGCCTGAATCTCGCGATCGTCCAACTGCGCCAGCAAGTCGCCGGCCTTCACCACGCTGCCCGGGGACACCAGAATCCGCTCCACCCGGGCGCTGACCTTGGGCTCGATCTCGGCACGCTGGCGGGATTGCACGCTGCCCACCACCTCCTCGAACGCCTGGTGCTGGCGACTCTCAACCGCCACCACCGAAACAGCCACGGCGGGCAACGATTCCGCCGCCGGCAGGGGAACCTCCCGGTGACAGCCGGTCAACGACAGGCCCACCAGCACGAGGGCAGCCGGACAAAACGGGTATGAAATGGTCTTCAGCGTCTTCATTGTCTGATGTTGCGAAAAGCTTCTGAGGTTTCGGAGTCCATCCAGTGCGCCATCTCAAGGCGCGAATCAAGCCACGATGTCGGAGCCGACGCAAGGAGGCTTCTCCAAGTGCGCGCCGCGCCTGCCGGCCCCCTCACGTCGGCGCCTACAGCAGAAGGCCCTTGCTGGCCCCATCCGCGTCCATCCCGGCGTCAACGGACTTCCCAGTCTCCGGATTCCGGGTCAGGCCGACGCGCTGCGCACCGTTCTTCGCATTGCGCTTCGTCGAGCTGGACACCCCCGCCAAATAGACCAGCAAGCCAGCCAGCGCACCGAAAATCGCCCCGCGCCACCACAGGCACATCAGCGGACACGTCCCCCCGGCGCATTGGTTCGCATACCCCAGCATCGCGCCGGCGACGCCCCCGCCAACCAGATACAGGACCAACTTCGGCACGGAGGCAACTTTCGATCTGCGATCAAGGCTCATGTCTTCAGGCGGCCCGCGACAATCCGAACATCAACCCCAGCACCGCCCCATAAAGGGCGCCACGCCACCAGGCGCACATCAGCGGGCAGGTGCCCCCGGCGCACCGGCTCAGGTGCCCCACCACGGCGCCGATTCCGCCACCGATCAGGATGGGCCACATCACCCGCAGCATTTGCCCTTTCCGACCCCCAGCTTGCCCAGGATGATCTCCGCCGGACAAAACCCGGTGAGCGCGGACTGGATCAGGTTCACGCCGACAAACACGCCCAGCCAGTACCAGTAGGGGCTCACAAAATGCCCCAGGGCAAGGCTGATGAGCACCATGGTGCCCGCCATGATCCGAATTGCGTTTTCCATTTTCATGAGAGTTCCTTTCGAATTTCGGGTTGACTCTATGAGCGTATAGTCATACTGTCAACACACAATTTTGCCGTCCATGACTGTCGCCAAGTCCAAGTCCGGCCGGGCCGGGATGTCGCCTGCAGCGCTCGAACTGATCGCCGCGCGGTTCCGCGTGCTCGGTGAGGCCAGCCGCTTGAGGCTGATCCAGGCGCTCCACGGCAGCGAGCGGAGTGTGAATGAACTGGCCGAAGCCGCCGGCCTGACCCAGGCCAACGCCTCGCGCCATCTCCAGACCCTCACCGAGGCGGGAATCCTGAAGCGCCGCAAGCAGGGCTTGCAGGTGCTCTATTCCATCGCCGACCCCGACATTTTCAGCCTCTGCGAGCATGTCTGTGGCAGTGTTCAGCAACGCATCCAGGCCCACGCCCGGGCCTTTGGGGGCTCAGCGCGCGCAGAGCTGATGAAGTCATGAAGTGCCGGGCGGGCGAGCCCTGCGATGCCGACTGTCAATTCGGCTCACGAAGGCATCCGCAGCCCGACCTTGTCGGCGACTTGGGCCACGTCCTTGTCGCCACGACCGGACAGGTTGACGATGATCAGCGCCTCTTGGCCCAGGACCGGCGCGCGTTTGAGACATTCCGCAACGGCGTGGGCCGACTCCAGGGCGGGAATGATCCCCTCGAGTTGGGCCAGTTTCATGAACGCCTCCAGGGCCTCGGAGTCGGTGGCATAGGTGTAATGCACGCGGCCCTGATCATGCAGCCAGGCATGCTCGGGTCCCACCGCCGCATAGTCCAATCCCGCTGAAACGCTGTGGGTCAATTGAATCTGGCCCGACTCGTCCTGGAGCAGAAAGGAGCGGGTGCCCTGCAAGACCCCGAGCGACCCGCCTTGGAACCGCGCGGCGTGTTTGTTGGGCTGAATCCCCTCACCGCCGGCCTCCACCCCGATCATCTTCACCGTGGCATCCTGGAGAAACGGATAGAACAGGCCGATGGCGTTCGACCCGCCACCGACGCAGGCGATGAGCAGGTCGGGCAGCCGGTTTTCCTTCTCCAACATCTGGCGCCGGGCTTCGTCGCCGATGACACGCTGGAAATTCCGCACCATTTCCGGGTAGGGATGCGCACCGTAAGCGGTGCCGAGGATGTAATGGGTCGAGCGGACGTTGGTCACCCAGTCGCGCATGGCTTCATTGACGGCTTCCTTGAGCGTCTGTTGCCCGGCCTTCACGGGAACCACGTCGGCCCCCAGCATCTTCATCCGGTAAACGTTGAGCCGCTGGCGTTCGCAGTCCACCGCCCCCATGTAAATGACGCACTTCATCCCGAACATGGCGGCGACCGTGGCGGTGGCCACACCGTGCTGGCCCGCTCCCGTCTCGGCGATGATGCGCGTCTTGCCCATGCGCCGCGCGAGGAGGATCTGTCCCATGCAGTTGTTGATCTTGTGCGCCCCCGTATGCAGCAGATCCTCGCGCTTCAGGTAAATCTTGGCGCCGCCCAGTTGGCGCGTCAGACGTTCGGCAAAGTAAAGCGGCGTGGGCCGACCGCAAAACTCACTTAGGTAATAGTCCAGTTCAGACTGAAAGGCGGCATCCGCCCGGGCGCGCTGGTATTCGTCCCGCAACTCCTGCAGCGGATGCATCAGGGTCTCAGGGACGTAACATCCGCCATAAGGACCGAAGTGGCCCCGGGCGTCGGGCAGGCTGGCGGTGGCGGTCGCACTCATGTCAAAGCCCGCAAACTGTCGCGCAAACCCTGGCGCTTGCCAAGCAGAGTTAACCCGGCGCTGAACATTCAACCTCAACGCCCGGCATCCAGGGTTTGGCCATTCGGCGCGGCATGGCCGAGCTCTCGGCATGGCCCCCGCCCCAGTCAAGACAATGTTATGGTTTGACCCAATCACGGACATGCGACGCTGGCTGCCGTGCAGCACAACCGCGGATCGGTCGAGGCCCGTTCAAAACACTTTACCGTTTCTTGACCATTTTGAGTCATTTTTTCGGCGGTCAAGTTTTGGGTGGAAATGGGCGGCATGGCTCCGACCCCGCGCCACCATGGGCTCCAACACCATAGACACGATCCAACCCATCCATGCGGGTGGGCTTGGAGACCCCCAGTTCCTGAGCGATGCGGGCAAAGGATCGCCCCTGGACCCGAAGCTCGATGAAACGCTGCACGGTGTTTGCGTCCTGCATGCTTTTGATTCCTTTCTCATCCTGGTCTGGTGCCGGAGACATTTCTGCCGGCTCGGGCATTATGAGGGGGGTGATGAATTCCCCGGAGTGACTGGGCGAAGACACCGCTGGAGGCGGCTGCAAACTGGCGCAACCACGCGATGCGACACGCAACCAGCGACAAGGAGCAACACACAATTTCTTTTGAAAAAGGAGTT
>JALOTZ010000064.1 GCA_025457615.1 Verrucomicrobiota bacterium | reverse complement strand
CGTGTTTCTGGAATTCGACGGGGTCATGGCCAACGCCCAGGTGTGGTTGAACGGACATCCGGTCGGCGGCTGGCCCTACGGTTACAACGCCTTTCAGGTCGAGTTGACGCCCCATCTGAGGTTCGGCGGAACGAATGTGGTGGCCGTGCGCGCAGACACGCAGCAATGGGGATCCCGCTGGTATCCGGGCGCGGGCCTCTACCGCCACGTCTGGCTGGTCAAAACCGCCCCGCTGCATGTCGCGCCATGGGGCGTCTTCATCACCACGCCCGCGGTCCGCGATGCCCAGGGCACGGCGCATGTGGCGGTCACCGTGAACAACGCGATGGACCGCGAGTGTTTCGCCACGGTGGATACGGAGATCCTCGAACTGCAACCCGATGGTTCCCCGGGACGATCGGTCGCGCACGCCCAGGGCGCCGCCATCGGCGTTGCCCCGCGCGCATCGGCCGGGGTCAAAGTGCGCGCCGAGGTGCCACAGCCCAAACGGTGGGATGTCATTGCTCCCAACCTGTACCTGGCCCGCGTCACCGTCAGTTGCGACGGCCGGGTGTCGGACGTGTACGAACAGTCCTTCGGGTTTCGCACCATCGAGTTCACCGCCTCGGACGGGTTCAAGCTGAATGGCCGGCGGGTGCCGATTCAGGGCGTCTGTCTGCACCATGATCTCGGGCCGTTGGGCGCGGCGTTCAACCTCCGGGCGGCGGAACGCCAGTTGGAAATTCTCAAGGAAATGGGCTGCAATGCCATCCGCACCGCCCACAACCCGCCCGCGCCCCAGGTGCTCGACCTGTGCGACCGGATGGGACTGCTGGTGATGTGCGAGGCGTTCGATTGCTGGAAGCAGGGCAAGGCCGGCAACGACTACGCGCGCTTGTTCGACGAGTGGCATGAGCGCGACCTCCGCGCGATGGTCCGGCGCGAACGCAATCATCCCAGCGTCGTCCTCTGGAGCATCGGCAACGAGGTGCATGAACAGTCCGGACCGGACCTGGCGCAGTCGCTGGCCGGGATTGTGCGTTCGGAAGATCCGACCCGGCCCGTGACGGCGGGCGCCAACCAGGCCAACGCAGGCATCAATGGCTTCCAGACTGCCGTGGATGTGTTCGGCCTCAACTACAACATCAACGAATACCGCCGCCTCCTCGATCATCCCGGCAACGAATCCAAACCCTTCCTGTCCACCGAGTCCGCCTCGTGCATCAGCTCGCGGGGCGAGTACTTCTTCCCCGTCGCCCGCGGCGAATCGTCCCGGTTCAACTTCCAGGTTTCCTCCTACGACCTGGACGCGCCGTCCTGGGCGCAGTCGCCGGACGACGCGTTTGCCGCCCTCGACCGCCACCCGCGGTTCATGGGCGAGTTTGTGTGGACCGGGTTCGATTACCTGGGCGAACCGACCCCCTACGACGCGAACCTGAGCAACCTGTTGAACTTCACCGACCCCGGGAAGCGCGCCGCCATGCAGCGGGAATTGGAGGCGCTCGGCAAGATTCGCGTCCCCGCGGCCAGCAGCTACTTCGGCATCCTCGACCTCTGCGGGTTCAAGAAGGACCGGTTCCACATTTACCAGGCGCGCTGGCGTCCGGACTTTCCCATGGCCCACATCCTCCCGCATTGGAACTGGCCCGAGCGCGTCGGCCAGGTCACGCCGGTGCATGTGTACACCTCGGGCGACCAGGCGGAATTGTTCCTCAACGGACAGTCGTTGGGCCGGAAGAAAAAGGGGCAATACGAGTATCGCCTGCGTTGGGACGACGTCGTTTACCAGCCCGGCCAACTTGAAGTGGTCGCCTACCGCAACGGGAAGCAATGGGCGCGACACAGCGTGCGAACCGCCGGCGCGGCGGCTCAAGTCCTTCTGGAAGCCGACCGCAAGGAGATCGCCGCCGATGGCCGCGACCTGTCATTTGTGACCGTGCGCATTGCCGACAAGGACGCTCTGACCGTGCCGCGGGCCAACCACCGGTTGACGTTTGAACTCACTGGCCCGGGCGAGATTGTGGCCGTGGGCAACGGGGATGCCACCAGTCACGAACCCTTCCAGGCCCGGCAGCGCCAGGCTTTCAATGGCCTGTGCCTGGTGATTGTCCGCTCCCTCCCGGACCGGACGGGCCCGTTCACGCTCAAAGCGGAGTCCGAGGGACTCCGCGGAGGCGCCGTGACCCTCACCGGACGGTAATTCCATGGATCCGTCGATGCCCGGCCCGGACTCCGGTGGCTGGTCCGCCGTCCCGCGGATCATGCGGCGCATCAGCCTCACCCAATGGATTCTCGTGGGGATGGTGGCGGGGGTGTTGATCGGCTGGCTGTTTCCCGAGGCCTCCCAGCAGTTCAAGGTGGTCTCGAACATTTTCCTCAGGCTGATCAAGTGCATCCTCGTGCCGCTGGTGTTTGCGACGCTGGTCGTGGGCATCGCCGGCCACAGTGACGACCTGAAAGCCGTCGGGCGGCTGGCGCTGAAGGCCATCCTCTATTTCGAGGTCGTGACCACGCTGGCGCTCTTCTTCGGACTGGCGGCGGTGAACCTCGCCAGGCCGGGTGTGGGTGTCGCCTTGCCCGTGGACCCCCAGGCTGCCGGCGCTCTCACGGCGAAGAAAGTCACGTTTCAAGGCGTGATCGAACACCTCGTGCCGCAGAGCTTCTTCGAAGCGGGCGCGACCAACGACGTCCTGCAAATTGTCCTCTTCTCGGTCCTCTTCGCCGTGGCGTTGACCCGGGTCGCCCCCCAGCCCCGGCAGACGATGCTGCGGTTTTTCGAGTCGCTCACCGAGATCATGTTCAAGTTCACGGGCCTGGTGATGAAGTTCGCCCCGTTCGGCGTCGGCGCGGCCATGGCGGTCACCGTCGGGCATAGCGGGGTCGGCGTGCTGCTCAATCTGGGCAAGCTCATCCTGACCCTCTACGCGGCGCTGGCGGCGTTTTGCGTGTGCGTGTTGCTGCCGGTCGCGCTGCTGGCCCGCCTGCCCGTGCGCCGCTTTGTCCAGGCCGTGCGGGAGCCCGCGCTGCTGGCTTTCTCCACCACCTCCTCGGAGGCCGCCATGCCGGATGCCATGACGCGGATGGTTCAGATGGGTGTTCCCCGCCAGATCGTCTCGCTCGTCATGCCGCTGGGCTATTCCTTCAACCTCGATGGTTCGACGCTCTATCTGGCGATCGCCTCGGTCTTCGTCGCGCAGGCCGCGGGGGTGGAGCTTTCCCTTGCGCAGCAATTGCTGATGATGCTTACGCTGATGCTGACGAGCAAGGGCATGGCGGGCATTCCGCGGGCGTCGCAGGTGGTGCTGGCCGGCACCCTGGTGAGCTTCAACCTGCCGATCGAAGGCGTCATCCTGATCATCGGCATTGATGAACTCCTCGATATGGCCCGCACCACGGTCAATCTGGTCGGCAACTGCCTCGCCACGGCCGTGGTCGCCCGCTGGGAAGGCGAGTTCCGCCCGCCCGACGACGATCGGAACCTCCTCTCGCCCGCCGTCTCGAACGGGCGGGAACCCGCCCCGGAGGCAGTGGATCCCCTGAACCCGCCCCCCTGAACTCTCCCAACCCGTCCGGCAGAATCCAGCCTCGAAACCGCGGTTCAACCACCGAGAGCGCACAGCGCACAGAGCCGGACCATCGCCGAGGCAGGTGGACTCATCCCCGGGTGCAGAGGGTGTGGAGTTCGCCCAAGCCCTCTGCTTCGTGACCCTTGATCTTGGTGGTTCATGAGGTGCCGCTCTCGGCTTCAAGCTGCCGGCCCACCGTGTGACGCGGTGGATCTCGAGGCCCGCGGCGCCCAGGCCCACCGGCTACCAGTAGCATGGCCGCCGCGTTGTGAGCGGGGGGCGGCCTCCGAATGCTGGCCCGGTGAAACACCGGTCCAAACTTCCGGTCCACACACCGTCCTGGGGCGCGGGGGCAAGGACGGCGTGCGGACGGTCGCCGGGTGTTCCGGACTGGCGTCCTGAACCAGCAACCCGCAGGATCGCTTTCGCATCGCCATGATTGTCACCTGCAAAGGCCGCATCCCGTTCCTCTGGATCCTCTTCGCCGCGCTGCCGTGGTCGGCGGGCTTGCTCAAGTTCCTGGTCATGGGCAACGCCTTCATCTTCTCGTTGAAGAAGTTTGTGGACAACCCCGCCGGTCTGACCTTTGTCATGAGCCTGCCGGGCATCCTCTCGCTGGGGTTGCGGCCCTTCATCAATTTCATGTCGGACCGGGTGTGGACGCGGTTTGGACGGCGAAAGCCTTTTGTGATCAATGCGTGGGTGGGCTGCATTGTCTGCATCGGCCTGATGCCGGTGATGCCGAACTTCTGGCTGCTGCTCGCCTGCTACATCGGCTACAACATCTTCAACGACCTCGGGGAAGGGCCCATGGAGGCGCTCAAGCAGGAGGTGGTGCCACCCCGGCAGCGCGGCACCTCGACGGCCATCGGCACCTGGATCTTCAACTTCGCCCTGCTCACCTTCAATCTGGTGGCCATCGGGCGGTTCGACGACTACAAGTTCATGGCCGGGGTGCCGCTGACGGGCGAGCAATCCATTTACTGGAGCACCTGCGCCGCCATGCTGATGATGCTGTTGCTCATCATGCTCGGCATCCGCGAACTCGAGCAGCAGAGCAAACTGCGGGGCGAACGGTTCAGTCTGGGCAATTTCTTCCGGGGCATCCTCAACCGCAACCTGTGGCCGGTGTATCTCCTGATCACCGGGTTCGGCATCCTGAACGCCGGGCTCGGGCCGATGGGGGCGCTGCTGTATGTGGATCAGTGGCAGTTCACCAAGCAGGAGATGGGCTACAACTTCGTGATCGGCGGCACCCTCAACGTCTTCATCATCGCGTTGGTGGCCATCTTCGCCGACAAGCTCCCGCGCATGCGCGCCTACCAGGTGTTGATGGTGTTGTTCATGGTCATCAATTTCTCGTTCTACCTCTACGTCCACCATGTGCTCTACGACCGCACCCCGACACTGGTCGAACTGGTGGTGTTCGGCGAAACCCTGTCCATCATCGGCATCCTCATGGGTATGATCTACACCCCGCTGGTCTATGATTATGTGCCGCGCAACGAGATGGGCACCTACGCGGCGGGGGCGGCCCTCACCGGGCGCATCACCAGCTTCCTCACCCTCAACGGCGTGGGCCTGTTCATCTGGGCGCACGCCACCCTCTTCCTGCCCCCGGGCGGCGAGATGACCCGCGTGACCTTCTCCCGTCCGCACTCGAATGCCGAGGTGGGCGGGCTGATCACCAGCTCCGGCTTGGCCACCCATTACCCGGGCCAACGCCTCACCGCCGAGGCCTGGTACGCCACCCGCGCCGCCCTCGATCAGGGCCGCGGTTTCGAACTGCGCGCCAAGAATCCGGACAGCGTCAAACTCAAGGCGAAACGGGACAAGCTGGACGCCCAGCGCAGCACGCTCATCGCCAAACAGCGCAATGCCGAAGGGTTTGCCGAACGGCGGGCGCAATCGGGCGACGTGGATGGCCAGCAACGGTACCTGGCCCAGGCCGAGGAACTGAAGGCGAGCATCGCGCCCCTCACCGCCCAAGTCGAGGCCATGGACGCCGAATTGACCCAACGCGCCCAACAGTTCCGGGACCAGGTGGCCGCCACGTTCGGACCCCGCCTGCTGCGCGACGGCGACCAGCTCCGCGCCGGATTCGTGCAGCCGATCCTGATTTTCGACTACGCCTTGAACCGTCGTCCGGACAGCGACGGCATCGAGCGGACCCTGAATGTCCTGCGCCAGGCGCGTCCGGACGTGGTGGACCTGCGCCTGATCCGGCGCCCGGAAAGCTGGGCGCTGGCCGTCAGCCTCGAGTCGCCGTCGCCGGTCCAGCCGGAGCAGTTCGGTCGCGACCTCGGCAACGCGCTGGCCCAGGCGGACGCCGGGCGGTTGGACGGCGCGCTGGCGTTGCCGCCCGTCCCGGTGGCCGTCCGGGACGCCACCAGTGTGGGGCTCGATGTGCTCATTCTCGAGGATCCCCTCAACCGGCATCCCTCACCCATCACCCGCGTGGTGTATCGCATCCTGAACGTCTTCACCGACGCGCCGACGCCCGAGCGCCGCATCTGGGCCACCGCCCGCGCGCTTCGCGTGCCCGGCGTGTGCGAACATGCCGGGGTGCGCGTGGCCGCCGACGGCGACCACGCCATCCGCGTGGTGGCGGTGTACGAAAAGCCGCCGGGCGGCGAAACCAACGGCACGGAACACGTCACCGCCGCGGTGGCCGGCCGGCTCGAATACCTGTTGGCCGGTCAGCCGGCGGGACGGTTGGACGAGGCGACGGACCTGTATCGCCGCCTGATCCCGGCCGCCAGCCAGAATCGCACGACCATTGCGCGTCCGTGGGTGACGGCGGGATTTGCCACCATGAAATACGATTACATGAGCGGCTACATCTGGATGCTGCTGCTCGGGTTTGGCGCCCTGGCCATCACCATCATGTTTGTCCGTCGCGAGGCCAGGGGCCTGATCCACAAGCGCGGACGCGAGGAAGCGGACGCGGAGAAGGCAGCCGAGGACCAGGCGGCGGACGAGGAAGTGCATGGGCACCCCGAGGCGGTGAAACACTACACCCCGGGCTTCTTCTGGGCCAAGCTGGGCATGATCGGCTTCGCGCTGCTGTTGATCGCCGCCGCGCTGGTCAAGATCGGCCCCGACCTGCGTCTCATGCTCTTCGGCGCGCGCGCCCAGGCCGAGGCCGTGCGGGTTGTGAAGGAGAAGATCGGCGGGGCGACCCAGGTCTTCACCACGGATGCCGAAGTGCGCGCGGCCGAGGAAAAGCAGGACCGCAGCTACGTGTTCTGGAACGAGTATCGGTTCCAACGGCCCGACGGCACCGAGGTGGAATTCCGCGCCCCGGCCGGCAGCCAGTTGCGCCCGGCGCAGTATCTGACGGACAAGGACGGCCTGCCCACCACGGTGGCGGTGTGGTACGATCCGGCCCATCCCCAGACCGCCACGCTGCCTGCCGAATACAGCACCTGGTTTGTGCCCGGCACCCTCGGCGGCTTCGGTCTGCTGGGCCTGTTCACCGGTGGCGTGCTGCTCTACCACGCCCGCAAGAAGATCCCGTTGCCCGTCCTGCCCGGCCAGAGCGCGCCGGCGGTCCGCACCCTCGACCCGGCGAAACCTGGCAGCGATTCCGGGAAATCCAACGCCTAAGGAAACTGGCGATTCTGATTTGGAGCGCGGGTCTGCGACCCGCAGCAGCTTCGCCTGGAACAAGGCCGCTGGAGGGTTGGGTCCGCCCTCCGTGGTGGGGGCGCTGCGGCTCATGGAGCCGCGCTCCGGGCCAAAATGAGAATTGCTGACATGAAACACACACTCTTCCTGATCCTGGCGTTGGCCCTGTCCACCCTCGCTTCGCGCGCGCAAGCCCCTGACTACGGCTGGGGGCGGGAAGCCGTGGAAGAACTCAGTTCCGCGCGCGGGCGCATCTGCCTGAACGGGGTCTGGCACTTCCTGCCCGCCGAAGGACCCGCCGCCGCATCGCCTCGAGGCGAGTGGGGCGCGATTCCCGTGCCCGGGTCATGGGATGAGAATGCCGCGTTCCCCCCCATCCTCGCCACCGGCAAGGGCGAGGCGTGGACGGGTTTTGGCAAGGCCTCCCCCCGCGTCTGGTATGCGCGGCAGATCTTCATCCCCACCCACTGGGCCGGACGCGCCATCCTGTTGGATGTCCGGCGGGTGAGCACCGATGCCACTGTGTTCGTGAATGACGTTCCCTGCGGTGAAATCCAGTGGCCGGCCGGCACGGTGGAGATCACCGCCCAGGTCACCGCCGGGCAGCCGGCCACGCTCCGGCTCAAGGTCGTCGCCGCGGACAACGAAAAGGAAGTGCTCAACTTCATGGGGCACGACCAGGTCAGTGTCCAGAAGGCGAAGCTCGATTCGCGGGGCCTCATCGGCGAGGTGTTCCTGCTCAGCCGCCCCCGGGGCGCGCACGTGGCCGATGTGTTGGTGCGGACCTCGACCCGCAGGCAGGAACTGGCATTGGACGTGGAACTGCGCGATGTCTCCGTTGCCGGAGCGGTGTCCGTCACGGCTCAGGCGGTGAACAGCGCCGGTGAGGTCGAAGCCGAGTTTCCCGGTCAGATTCAACTTCAATCCCAGCCGGTGCAAACGGTCCGCCTGGCGTGGCCGTGGAAGAATCCCCGACGGTGGGATCTCGGCCAGCCGAATCTTTACACCTTGAGGCTGAAGTTCACCGGCCCGGGCCTGAATGATGAGTTTGCGCAGCCATTTGGGTTCCGCGAGTTCTGGATCGAGGGCCGCAAGTTCTTTCTCAATGGCAGCGAGATCCGCCTGCGACCCACCCTGATGCCGCATGAGGAATGGAGCAGTCTCGGGGGCAACCTCGCCGGCATGGACGGCGTCATTGCGGGATTGCAGAAGGCGGGCTTCAACCTCGCCGAACACTGGCCGTGGGATCATGACCGGCGCGGGTCGGTGCACTTCCGCGAGTTGTGGGCCGAGCGGGCGGATCGCGCGGGCTTCCTGCTCGCCGGCTCGGCCCTCAGCATGGTCAATTACCTTTCCGGGCCAAACTGGACGCTCCGCGATTGGAGCGAGGACGGGCTGCGTGAACGATACCTGACGCGCATGGGCGACGAACTGCGCCGCTATCGCAACCATCCCGCCATTGTCATGTGGGCCACCACGGGCAATTTCTTCGGTCACGGGCTGGACCAGGATCCCCGTTACCTCGGCGCGACCGGCTATGGCGCGGATGCGCAGTTTCAGCGGCGAGCCCGGAATGGTGCCGAGGGGGTCAACCTGATCAAGACCGTCGATCCCACCCGGCCCGTGTTCACCCATCACGGGTCGTATGTCGGGGACGTGCACACGGTGAACATGTATTTGAACTTCATCCCCCTCCAGGAACGCGAGGAGTGGCCAAGCCATTGGGTCGAGCACGGACGGCTGCCGTTCATCCCCATCGAGTTCGGCACGCCGCTCCATTGCAGCTTCATGCGCGGGCGCGACGGCTTCGGCAACAATGTGCTTTCCGAGCCGCTGATGACCGAGTTTTGCGCAATGTACCTGGGCAACGAGGCTTACCGGCTGGAAACGCCCGACTACCGGCGCGAAATCGCCGCGCGTTTCGAGGGCGGGCAGAAGTATCGGACCTGGCAGGGCAATCCGAAGCTCGAAGGCGTGCCCGCCTTCCAGGAATTCCAGTCGCTCTTCATCCGCAACACCTGGCGCAGTTGGCGGACGTGGGGGGTGACCGGCGGCCTGCTGCCCTGGGCCATGGCCCACGGCTGGGAAAACGGGCCGCAGGCGGCCGAGCCGGTCCCGGCCGGACCGTTCGTCCCCGGCCATCGCGGGACGTATCGCGACAGGGTGCGCAAGGAGTATCTGCACTTCCTCCAACCCGAAGGCACTTCGGTCATCCGTCCCGCGGGCGAAACCTTGGTGGAAGTGAACGGGCCGACTTTGGCGTGGATTGCCGGACCGGACGGGGCGTTCACGGCCAAGGACCACAGCTTCAACACCGGTCAGACGGTGCGAAAGCAGGTCGCCCTGCTCAACGATGAACGGATGCCGCAGCCCTTCACGGTTGAATGGCGCGCGGAAGTCGGGAACACCCGGATCGCCGGCGGACGCGAGGCGGGCAAACTAGGCGTGGCGGAAACGAAACTTCTCGCCGTCAGCTTTGCCGCGCCCAAGACCCTTGCCGGGGAACAGGCGGAAGGACGAATCATCCTGGCGGCCACAATCGGCGGGCGAAAACACGCCGACACCTTTGCCTTCCGCGTGTTTGCGCCAGCCCGACCCGCGCCTGGCCGGTTGGCGGTGTTCGATCCGGCGGGCGACACCACCGCCATGTTGCAGGCCATGGGCTGCGACCTCGAACCGGTGTCGGCGGCATCCCCGGTCATCGTGGTGGGACGCCAGGCGCTGGCGGATCGGCACCCCCTGCCGTTCGACGTCCATCGCTTTGTGAACGGCGGCGGGCGACTGCTGGTGATGGCCCAGGAACCGCGTTGGACACAGTTCGCCCTGGGCTTGCGCACCGCGCCGTTTGTTACCCGGCGCGTTTTCCCCGTCGCACCCGATCATCCCGCGCTCGCGGGTTTGGATGCGCTGGATTTGCGGGACTGGAATGGCTCGAGCCGGTTGGTCGAGGCGTATCCCGAATGGCCCCACTACGAGGGCCTGCCCCTCTACGGCTGGCGCTGGGGCAATCGCGGCGGAGTCACCAGCGCCGCCGTCGAGAAACCGCATCGCACCTCCTGGCGGCCGCTGCTGGAGTGCGAATTTGACCTGGCCTATACGCCACTCATGGAAATGGACTATGGCCAGGGACGGATCACCCTCTGCACGCTGGACCTCGAAGATCATGTGGCACTGGATCCGGCGGCCCGCCGCCTCGCACAAAACGTGATCGAGCATGTCCGATCAGCCCCCACCCCACCCAAACGTGACCCCGTGGTTCTACTCGGCAGCGACGAGGACGCCCGGCTGTTGGACTTCCTCAACGTCGAGTACGAGCGGGCAGGGGACCTGCCTTCGCCACCGCGCCTGGTGGTGATCGGCCCGAACGTCGAGCCGGAGGCCAAGGGATTCGATGCGTTTCTGCGGCGCGGCGGCAAGGCGTTGTTTCTGCGGCGACAAACCGGGGGCGAGCCGGTGTCCGGATTCGCGGGCTCACTCCATCCCCCCTCCTGGCCGGAGTGCGCCGGCTTGAGCGCATCCGATCTGCGCTGGCGGGCGGAAGGTGAGGCCTGGCTGTTGAAACCCGAGCCGGGACTCGAGGTGGGGGCGGACGGTTTGCTGGGGCGTCGCGCGGTCGGCCAGGGTGTCGCCCTTTATTGCCAGATGGATCCGCGCGCGCTGCCGGCGGACGAGAGGACCTATTTTCGCTTCACCCGCTGGCGGCAGACACGGGCACTGTCCCAGTTGCTGGCCAACCTCGGCGCGACCTTCCAGACCGACCGCACCGTTGTCGCGCTCCTGCAACATCCGGAACAGCCGTTTTTCCTCGCCGGTCCCTGGCAGGCGCAACTCACGCAACGCTTCGAGGAAAACCCGGACCGCCGGCCCAATCCCGATCCCGGCCTGAGCGAGCTGGCCCGGCGGTTGGTATTGCCTGAAGGCACCGAGGCAAACTGGGAGACGCATCCCGTGCCCGCCTACCTCGAAAGCTACGGCGGACGGTGGGCGCGGGCCGATGGCGAGGCGGTGTTCCGGCGCGTCTTGGAGTTGCCAAAGGATTTTGCCGGGCGTGATTTGTATCTGTCCGTCGGCCGGGTGGACGAGACGGACGAGACGTTTTTCAACGGCGAGCGGATTGGGACGACGCGCGACTGGCAGAATCCGCGGGGTTACGTGGTGCCCGGGCGGTTGGTCCGGGCGGGGCGCAACGTGATCGCCGTCCGCGTCTATGACGAGGCGATTCATGGCGGCCTGTGTGGCGCCCCTGAAGACCTGTATTTGATTCCCAAGCCGGCCGATAAAGGCTTTTACCACCCGGACCATCTCGAGGACCGCAAGCTGGGCGACAACCCCTATCGCTATTACCGGTGGTAACGGCTGGGGAAACCGCGGATCAACCACTGAGGATGGGGAAGGAGAAGCCGTTTCTTATCCGTGCAATCCGCGAAATCCGTGGTCAATCCCTTCCGTTTCCGTTTGAACAGCGAACAGCCGGAAAAAAAACCACGGATCACACGGATGACACGGATGGGGGAGAACTGGGAGCCCTTTTTATCCGCGCAATCCGTGTAATCCGTGGTCAAACCTTCCGTTTCCGTTCGAACAGCCAACAGCCGGAAAAACAACCACGGATCACACGGATGACACGGATGGGGAGAACGGGAATCCCTTCTTATCCGCGCAATCCGTGTAATCCGTGGTCAATCCCTTCCGTTTCCGCTTGAACAGCCAACAGCGGGAGAACCACCACGGATCACACGGATGACACGGATGGGGTAGAACTGGAATCCCTTCCTATCCGTGCAATCCGTGTAATCCGTGGTCAATCCCTTCCGTTTCCGCTTGAACAGCCAACAGCCGGAGGAATAACCACGGATCACACGGATGACACGGATGGAAAGGGCAACCGGGGTGCCCTGCGGCCTGGCGCCGGAGCACCGGCGCCCGCCGAAAAACGCGAAGCCGCCTGATTGTGGTGGACAATATTCCAGAGTTTTGTCCATCGTGCGCCACGTGGCTCAAGGATGTCGGACGCCT
>JALOTZ010000063.1 GCA_025457615.1 Verrucomicrobiota bacterium | reverse complement strand
TGACGACGTGCATGAACAGAAGCCGTGGGTCCGGACGCTGCCCGTGCGCGCCAACGACCTGATCATTTTCGTCAGCGCCGAGCACGAACCCAAGACCCGGTATGTGGACGAATTGACGGAGCGGGTGCGGGAGTTCTCGAATCGGCGTCCGGACGGCCTCGTGGGCCTCGGGGGCGGCACGACCATGGACCTGGCCAAGGCGGTGGCGTTGATGCTCACCAACCCGGGGTCGGCTGCCGATTACCAGGGCTGGGACCTCGTCAAGCACCCGGGCATCTACAAGGTCGGCATCCCCACGCTTGCCGGCACGGGGGCGGAGGTGTCCCGCACCACCGTGCTCACCGGGCCGGTTCGCAAACTGGGCATTAATTCCGATTACACGCCGTTTGACCAGATCCTGATGGACGCGGATTTGATTGCCGACGCGCCGGACGACCAGCGGTTTTACACGGCGATGGACAGTTACATTCACGCTGCGGAGTCGCTGCGGGGGACGTTCATCAACGAGTTTGCCCGGGGATTTGCCGAGAAGTCGCAGGACATGTGCCGCGAGGTGTTCCTGGACGATGTGCCGCGGAATGTGGCGGACGAGAAGTTGATGGTGGCCAGCTACCTGGGCGGCTTGAGCATCGCCTACTCGCAGGTCGGTGTGGCGCATGCGCTGAGCTACGGGCTCTCCTTCGTGCTGGGCACCCGGCACGGCATCGGCAACTGCATCGTGTTCGACCAGATCGAGGAGTATTATCCGGAGGACGTGGCCGAATTCCGGCGGATGCTGGTGAAGAACAGGATCCGGTTGCCGCGCGGACTCTGTGCCAGCCTCACCGAGCACCAGATGAGCGAGATGGTGCGGGTCGCCCTGAGCCTGGGACCGCTCTGGGAGAACGCGCTTGGACCGGGTTGGCAGCAGGAGATGACGCCGGAGAAGTGCCGCGAGCTTTATCTGAGGATGTAGGCGCTGCCGGCGGCTGAGCCTCCGCTTCATCCGGTTGTTTGCCCGGCCTGGCGAGAGTGAGCAGTGAGGTTTTCCTGGCGGCAGGTTTGGAGACCTTGTTTCCATGCTGAAGACAAAGCTCATTCCGGGCGGCCGACAACCCGGCCGATTGCAAGGCGATCCCGATGTTCGACGCCTTCCCCGAGCCAATCTGGCCTGGCGGACCCACTGCGCCGCGACCCGGTGATCGGGTCCGGCAGAGTCTGCAGTCGGTCAACACCCCCGCGCCGCAAGCGGAACGGGTTTGGGAGGCGCCACGTTTCCGGAGGCCATCCCGGATGATGCAGCGAAGGATCAGCGGCGCCATGCCCGTCGAGCGGCTTCGTGTTTTTTCCTTTTCGAATGGCCGTGCTGGATGTACCAACTCTTGTGGCCACGGTTCTTGGCGCTGGCTGTCGAGCAAACACCTTGCGCCTTAACTTGGAACTCCCATGAGGGCAACCATTTCATACGTCCAGGCGAAGCCGCCCGTGAGCCGGGTTCGATGCTCGTGCGCCCTGCGCATTCCAGGTGGCAGGCGGCTGCGAATCCCTGGGGATTCAACGAACTAAGCGTGTAACGACTCAATCGGCCCCATCCCCCCGTGCCTCCCTTTCAGATCATCTTCAATCCCACCAGTGCCGGCGAACTTTCGCGCATGCCCAAGGAGTTGCAGTTGCAGATTCTGGGCGATTTCCGCGGTATCCCGACCCAGGTGCGCACCACCGAGATCGATCAATTTGGCAAGCTGGAGCGGGGCGGCCGGGTCCTGCACCGCTTCCGGGTGGGGGACTACCGCGTCTATTTCGAGCTGCACGAACTGGGAGTGGTGGTGCATCGCATCCTCAGCCGGAACACTTTGAAGGACTTCCTCTATCGCTCCGGCCTCAAGGTGGCCGAGGACAAAGCCCTTCAGGACAACCCCCAGTTCTGGGACCTCATCGAGAACGCCCGTCACGCCGCCAAGAGCTGACGGCAGCCAAGCCAGTCGAGGCGGGTATCCCGGGGCGGTGGGGTGACAGCCTCTCGAAACAGCGGACAGCCCGTATCGAAGCCTCCACGGGTCAGCCCACGTCCTCGCCCAGTTCCACATTCCAGTAGGCCAGGTCGATGAAGTGCTTCCAACTGTCGTGAAGGCTGAGGTTGAAATTGATCTGCAGGAACGGGCGCCAGCGCGGCTTCTTGGGCTTGCGAACCAACCGCATGTCCGCCTCGCGCGGGGTGCGATTGCCTTTGCGGGTGTTGCACTCGATGCACGAGCACACAATGTTTTCCCAAGTCGTCGGCCCCCCGCGATCGCGGGGGATCACGTGATCCAGGTTCAGGTCGCGACGGTCAAAGTGTTGTCCACAGTACTGGCAGGTGTTCTTGTCACGTTCGAAGATGTTATGCCGGGTGAACTTGACCTCCTTCTTGGGCAGGCGATCAAACATGGCCAGCAGGATGACGCGGGGCACCCGGATGCGCACGCTGATGGTATGGATGCTCTCGTCGTGGGGTTCCCGGGCGGACAGTGTGTGCCACTGGGTGAAGTTGAACGTCTGGAAGGAGCCGTCCTCCCGGCTGAGGACCACCTGGGCATGCCCCTGGAAGAGGAGCGTGAGCGCCCGCTTGACGGTGGTGACATTCACCGCCTGCCACAGCCGGTTGAGCACCAGCACATGCTGGTTGAGATACGTCGTCATAGACGGCCTGAACGCCGCGACCGTATCATGATCCGCCACCCAGCGTCAACGGCTTGGCCGCAGCCATTCTCATTTCGGAGCGCGGGTCCGTCCGCCTTCCGCAGTGGCTCTGCTACGGAGGACGGGCGACCCGCAGCAGCTTCGCCTGGAAGCAGGCTACTGAAAGATTGAGAGCGGCCTCCCGTGGCGGGGGTGCTGCGGCTCATGGAGCCGCGTTCCGGGCCAAATGAGTTTGCTGATCCGTTTGGACCCGCTCACAGCCATGAGCCCCTGCACCGTAGCCGCCGGACGTCAGTCCGCGCCGTCATCGTAAACTGGGACGCCGCCTTCAGCCATTCGGGCACACGACAAGGGAGCGCGAGGGCAATTGCATCCGGTCACCCCGTTCGGTAGCCTTGGCGCATGGGCACGCTCTGCTACGGCGACAACTTCGACACCCTTCGCCGCGACCTCAACCTGCGGTGTGAGGCAATGTTCGGGGCAATCATTTCCAAAGTGAAATCAGGGAATCGCCCGGGGCGAAGCGGAAGCACGATCGCCAGACCGGGTTCAAGATGTAGGCCAGGCACACCGCGGGAAGCGGAGCGTTTCTGAAATGCGCCGGACAGGTTGGCGATGAGCATTCAAGAGAGACTCAAACACGAGGTCAAAGCGGTGGCTTTGGCCACGCTCTATTTCGGCCTGTGGATCGGTGCGCTGATCACGCTCAAGACCCTGATTCTCGCCGAATACCAGATCGCGTTCCGGGGATGGTCCATGGCACTGGTCGGCGCCCTGATTCTTGCCAAGGTGGTGCTTGTCCTGGAGTACGTCCCTCTGGGTCCATGGGTTCGCGCGAAGCCGGTCTGGGTGGATGTCCTGCTCCGCACGGCGCTGTACTCGTTGGGCGTCGCCCTTGTTCTGGTGCTCGAAAAGGGCTTTGAGGCCCGGCACGAGCACGGCGGCTTCGGCCCGGCGATGGTTGCGATCTTCCAGACGGCGGATGTCCCTCAGGTGTGGGCCAACACGATTTGTCTCTCGGGGGCGTTGCTCGGCCACAATGTCCTGTCTGTGGTCCGGCGCCACCTGGGTGGGGGGGGACTGCTCCGGCTGTTCTTGTCGCCCTCCTCGCCCGGTCCGGTCCGACCCTCCCGGCATTGACGACTTCGATGAAAGCGAACATGAACCTCCGGTGGGGCCTCGCGTCGGCGGTCCGGCGTTCTGCCCCCGGCTTTGCTTCGGCGGCGGGTCCTCGAGTCTCTGATTTTGCGAGGATCGCGTCCCGGACGGCTGCAAGGGTGGCGGTCGTCGTGGCTCTGTGCCTGGGAGGGGCTGAGAGTGTCCGCGCCGCTTTGGGGCAGGTGCCGCTGCCCGGGGGCGCGCTCGCAATCTCCGCGGAAACCAACGCCGTCACCGCGGAGCTGGAGACGTCGGTCAGGGCGCTCGAGGCCCGCCTGGCTGAAGCCCGCGCCAGTCTGGCCGTCGCAAACGCCACGGGCATCACGAATGTGCCGGTCGGCATCTCGGCGCAGGATGTTTGGATGCGCAACGCTTCGTTGAGCCGGCTCGTGCGGCTTTATGAACAGCAGTTGAGCAATGTCGAGGCCCTGAACAAGCTCCGGATCCGAAAGGCTGAAGCCATTCGCCAGGCCGAGACCTGGACCCGGTTCGCCGAACCACCGCCTTACTCGATCCTGCTCGTTGACCAGCTGCGGGAGGAAATCCAGGCCGAGCGGCAGAAGATCAGCAGCGGCGAGGCGTCCTCCTCCGCGCTGAACCAGATCATCGAGGAAAACCGCGACGCCCTTACCCTGGCAGAGGAAAGGATTCGTCAGCTCAATGAAAAACTCGAATCCGCCAGTGACTCCGCGGTGACGGCCCGATTGTCCTGGCAACGGGACCTTGAACGTCTGCGCAGCCAGGTGGCGGCCGCCAGCATTGCGGGCGTCGATTCTGAACGGCGGGTCGGTGAGGAGACGCTGGCCGAAAGCCGCGTCCGCCTGGGTTTGCTTCAGCGGCAGCGCATCCTGGCCGAGGCCGGAGCTCAGTTCAGCCAGGCCGACCTGGATAAGGTGACCCGCCAGATCCAGCAGCAACGGGAGCAGATCGAGCGCGAACTCGCCGAGGCGGAATCGCGCCGGCTGGCCGTGCTCCGCAAGGTCCAAACCGCGCAGGAGGAATGCGGTGCGCTCAAGGCTCGTGCCGAGGATGACCCGAAGCTCGTCCGCGCTTTTGAGCTGGTGGCCACCCGCGAGGCCCAGTTGGACGCGGCCGACACCGCCACCAGCGCCCTGCGCCTGATGCTGGAGGGGGCCAGCTTGGAACGCACGATGTGGGAACTGCGGTTCGCCGCCCATGACAGCCGCAGCGTCGATACCTTGCGGGAGTCCCGTCGGCGCCTCGAAGCCTTCAGCCGCCGCCTGGATCTCTGGCGGCATTACGCCCGCCAACACTTGGACGGGTCATCCAGCGAGGTCCAGGTCCAGGAGACGCGACTGATCAACCTGCCGTCGGATTCCGAACTCCTCCCCCTGGCCCGGGAACGGCTGACCGCTCTGCGCGAGCGCGACCAGATGTTGTTGCGGCTGGTACGGTCGATCGAACGTCTCGAGCGCCTGACCGAGCGGTGGGCTGAAGGCCTGCGCGACGCCGAGGGCAGGCTCCCCGTAGGTGACCGGGTGCGCAATGTCTTTTCCGACGCGCGGCTGTTCCTCCAGAGGCTGTGGGAGTTTGAAGTCCTCGCCCCCGAGGACACGATCACCGTGGACGGCCAGCAGATCACCGGCCGCCGGAGCGTGACCATCGGCAAGATCGTCATGGCAGTCTTTATTCTGGTCGGCGGGGTCTGGCTCACGGGGTTGATCGCGCGGATCGTCGAGCCGTTCATCGTCCGGCGGTTGAAGATTGAGGTCAACCAGGCCGGACTGATGCGGCGCTGGATGCGGGCGGGGATGATCGCCGGGGTGGTGTTGTTCAGCCTGGTGTCGGTCAAGATTCCGCTGACGGTGTTTGCGTTTGCCGGCGGCGCCCTCGCCATCGCCCTGGGCTTTGGCATGCAGACGATCCTGAAGAATTTTGTCAGCGGGCTCATCCTCCTTTTCGAGCGCCCGTTCCGGGTGGGCGACGTGCTGGATGTGGCCGGACAGCGGGGCACCATCACCAGCATCGGGTTGCGCGCCTCGGTCCTGCAATTGTGGGATGGAACAGAAACCCTCATCCCCAACAGTTCGCTCCTGGAAAACAATGTGACGAACTGGACCTATTCGAATCGCAAGGTGCGGTTCGGCATCACGGTCGGCGTGGCCTATGGCTCGGATCCGCGTCGGGTCATGCACCTGCTGAACGAGGCGGCCGAACGGCACGGGCTGGTGGAGAAGGATCCGAAGCCGCAGGTGTTGTTCACCGAGTTTGGGGACAGCACCCTCACCTTCGAGCTGCGTTTCTGGGTGGATGTTGCCCAGGCCAACTCCGCCCAGGTTTCGAGTGACCTGCGCCTGATGATCGCCGGAGCCTTTGCGGAGGCCGGCATTGTGATCGACTATCCGCAGCGGGACATCCATCTCCACTCGGCCAGTCCGCTGCGGGTGCAGGTGGTGCCCGCGGGGGGTGCTCCGACTGGGAACGAAGCGGCTCCGATCCAGCCGAACGCCGAGTAGGGCGCAGGGTCGCGTCCAGGGCCCCGAGGTTCCTGCAAGGCCACCTGGTTCTGAGGGAACGGTTGCGCGCCCAGGAACCGCCGTGACCCCGGGTTCACGGCGCCGTGCGCCAAAAGCAAGTGTTACCCGGGAGGGTTGACGCCGTGCACGTCAGGCTTGTGCGCCGGTCCGATTGACGTCAGGCTGACGGCGCACGGATGAAACGAATTTCCCAGTGCTTGGGCGGCCTCAACGGTTTCAAGAGTGCGCCTCGGAACCCTGGGCCCGGTTGGGCGCCGGGGCCCTGGCGCCCTGGCTGCGCACCGCGCAGGCTGGCCGAACGATTCACGGGAACTTTCTGCGCGGCCGTGTTGGCGATGGTGATCGTGGTGGCCACCCCGGGCTGTCAAATCGTCAAGACCACGGCAGCCATGCCGGAGCGCTCGGTCGCCGTCTTGTTTCCGGGCGGCAAGTCCGATCAACCCGAACCCGGCGAGTTGCAGCAGGGCGTGATGCGGGTCGCGGACACTTACATCGGGGCAACCACCGCGTCGGTGGATGAACTGATGCTTCTGAACGAAGCGTGGTTCTCGCGGCGGCGCGCGACCGAATTCAAGCTGGCCGCCAGCCTGGCCGGGATTTCCGTGGCCACCCGGGAGAATCCGTATGCGGGCCTGTTCGACGCGGTCTCGCTGGTCACCCTGACGCGGATGTCTTTGGAGTATCATCAGACCACCCTGACCCATGGATTCAACCTCGATCGCTGGGTCAGGCGGAGCGTCCAGTTGGAGAGCAACGTCTGGGCTCTGGCCGGTCAGGTGCTCGCCCCGGAGCAGCAAGAGGAGCTCCGCCGGTCCGTCGAGGCGTACTACCAGTCCAACCTTGAGGTGCGCGAGTCCTTCCTCGTCCAGCCGCTGCGGATGGCCTCTGCCCTCCCACGCACCATGCAGACGCAAAAGGCCCAGGGAGGATTGTTGGATCTGTCGGCCTTCGATCCTTTCGCCAGCCTGGACCCCGCCGTGCGTGAGATCGCCCAAAGCCGGCTTTTCGCCGAGCGGGCCATGTTCACGATCCAGCGCATGCCCCTGATTTTGCGGGGGCAGGCCGAGCTGTTCCTGTTGGATGCCGCCAGCCAGCCTGAGGTGGCCCGGGCGCTTCTGGACCTCGATCGGTTCAGTGAGAGCGTGGATCGCGCCACCCGCGCGGTGGAGGTCGTCAGCCGGACGGCCTCGGAATTGCCTGACCGGATCGCCTCCGAGCGCCAGGCCTTGGTGCAGGTGATGGAACAGCAAGGGGCCGAGCTCACCGCGCTCCTCACCGCCGCCACGGCGTTGTCCGATTCCCTGAGCATGACTATCACCAACACCGAGGTGTTGATGAAACGGTTCGGGGTGGGGGAACCCAAGCCGCCGGGAACGCCCGCCCCACCCAGGACCAATGCCAAGCCCTTTGATATCCTCGAGTATGCGCTCGCCGCCGAGAAGGCCACGGCGCTGGCGCAACAACTGGATTCCGTGGTCAGCAAGCTGAACACCACCATCGAGTCGCCCGGTCTGGAGAACGTCTCCACCCAGGCCACCAGCGAAGTGCGGCGCCTGCTGAACCACGGCTTCCTGCTGGCGGCCGGGTTGGTGGTGCTGGTGTTCGCCTGCGCGCTTGGCTACCGGGTGGTGGCGCGCCGGAGGTCGCCGTGAGGCGGGCGGGGATCCGACGGATCCGTCCGATCGGTCGGATCCGTCGGATCATTGGTCTGCCCGCGAAAAACGTTGTGTTCCGCGGGTTGCTTTTCCATGTTCGTCCTGCGCATGAACAAGACCTTTGCGGAGCTGGGATTCCCGGGACGGCTGGTGGCCATCGAGGGATTGGACGGCTCGGGCAAGTCCACCCAGATTCATCTGTTGCAGCGCTGGTTGGAACAGCAGGGGCTGCGGGTCTTCTTCAGCGAATGGAGCTCCTCCGAACTCGTGCACAGCGCGACCACCAAGGCCAAGAAGCAGACCTTGCTGACGCCCACCACCTTCAGCCTGATTCACGCCACGGACTTCGCCGACCGCTACGAACGTCAGTTCCTGCCCCTGCTGCGGGCCGGATACCTGGTGCTCTGCGATCGGTATGTGTTTACGGCCTTCGCCCGCGACACCGTGCGCGGGTGTTCCCAACCCTGGGTGCGGGGGCTTTACAGTTTTGCGGCCCTGCCGGACGCGACCTTCTTTCTCAAAATGCACCTCGACGTGCTGCTTCAGCGGGTGAAATCGGTGCGCAAGGAATTGAAGTATTTCGAGGCGGGGCTGGACCTGAAGCTGTCGATCGATCCCGAGGAGAGTTACCGCATTTTCCAGGGCCGGTTGCTCGAGCAGTACCTGGGGATGAGCTCGGAGTTCGGGTTCTACAACATTGACGCGTCCAAGCCGGTGGAGTCGCAACAGACCGTGATCCGCGAAGTGCTGGCGGCGCGCCTGGATTTGAACGCGTTTCTCAAGGACTGATCCCATGCCCAAACCGAAGCAACCGCGTCGTCGAGCGCCCCTCGTGGCCGAGCCGATCCCCGTGCCTTCGCCGGGCCAGCGGCGTTTCTACGGCCAGGGCGTACCCAACATCGATGTCTCCTTGCTCTCCGGCCGCCTGATTGTGGTGGAAGGCGCGGATGGGTCGGGCCGCTCGACGCAGATCGCGCGTCTGGTGCGGTGGCTGGAGGCGCGCGGACACGCCACCACCCAGGTGGGGCTCAAGCGCTCCATGCTGGTAGCCGAGGAACTGGACGCGGCCAAGGGTGGGAACATCCTGAGCCACACCACCATGAGCCTGTTCTACGCCACGGATTTCGCCGACCAGTTGGAGAACACCATTCTGCCGGCCCTGCGCGCGGGATTCATGGTGCTGGCGGATCGTTACATCTACACGCTGATGGCGCGAGACCTGGTGCGCGGGATGGACGAGGCCTGGCTGCGGAACCTGTACGGCATCGCCCTCGTTCCCGACGCCGTGTTCTACCTGCGCGTCTCGCCCGAGCAACTGGTCCAGCGCACCTTCGCCAAGAAGCATGTGCTGGATTACTGGGAGAGCGGGATGGACCTGGGGTTGTCGCGCGACATGTTCGACAGCTTCCTCAAGTACCAGGGCATGATCGCGGAAACCTTTCAACGGTTGCAGGGCATCTACGATTTCGAGATCATCGATGGCGACCGCCCGGCCGAGGAAGTCAGTGGCGAGCTGCAGCAGAAGATCGAAGCGGTCCTGCGAGGCAGCGTGGGCGGAACGTAACTCAACCACAGGAGATTCTCATGCCAGACCCGAAAGAGTTCTATGTGGGCGTGGACCTGGGAGGCACCAAGATTCTGGCCGCGCCTTTCAGCGCCACCCTCAAGTGCCTCGGCAAATCCAAGCTCCGTACCAAAGCCGACCGCGGGCCCGCCGCCGTCCTGGACCGGATCGCGCGCTGTGTCCATGAGGCGATCGAGGAATGCGGCCTCGACCCCAAGCTGTGCCGCGGGGTGGGCATTGGCGCGCCGGGGGCCGTGGACTTCGAAGCCGGCAAGGTCATTTTCGCGCCGAACCTCGGCTGGAAGGATCTGCCGCTCAAGAAGGAATTGGAGAAGCGGCTCAAGATGCCCGTGTTCCTGGACAACGACTGCAACGTCTGCACGTTGGGCGTCTTCGAGAAGGAGCTGGCGGGCAAGCCGTCGAGCCTGGTGGGCATGTTCATCGGCACGGGCATCGGCGGCGGCATCATCCTGAACGGCGCCCTCTATTCCGGCGCCGGCCATACCGCCGGCGAGATCGGACACATGATCATCCAGGTGGACGGGCCGCGCTGCGGTTGCGGGCGCCGCGGCTGCCTCGAGGCCCTGGGCAGCCGGACCGCGATGTTCAAGCGGATCGAGTCCGCCGTGGACGACGGTCGTTCCACCGCCTTGCTCGACATCGTGGGAGACGACCTGTCCCTGCTCAAGAGCAGCCATCTGCTCGAGGCGTTGGAAGCCGGGGATAAACTCGTGCGGCAGGTCGTGGAGGAGGCCGCCCATTTTATCGGCATCGGCGCCGCCAATCTCGTCAACCTCTTCAATCCCGAATACATCGTGCTGGGCGGAGGGGTCATCTGTGCCCTCGAAGACGCCATGGTCAAACCCATCATCGAGACCGCCCGGGAGTACATCTTCCCCGGCGCGGAACGGGGACTGCAATTCCTGGCGAGCAAACTGGGGGACGACGCCGGCATCACCGGGGCCGCCGTGCTCGCCCGACGGTGCGCGGCTTGACGGTCGTGCCGGTGTGATCGTCCCCGCCATGAATCCCGCCTCATCGGCCCCGACGTGAGGAGGCTTTGCTCACAGGGCCGGGAGAACGGCGCCGTCTCACCTCGGCGCCCCCAGAAGGGGCCCGGGCCAGGCTTTCGATGAATTCACGACCCGCATCCGCCCGCCGCGCCGTCATCGACGTGGGCACCAACTCCGTGAAGTTGCTGGTGGCGGAGGTGGCCTGCGACGCCATCCGTCCAGTGCTTGAAACGAGCGAGCAGACGCGGCTCGGACGTGATTTCTACGAGTCTCACGTGCTCCGACCGGAGGCGATCGGACGGACAGCCGCCGTGGTGGCGAAATTCGCTCGCCAGGCCCGTGAACTCGGCGCGTCCGACGTTCGCCCGTTTGCCACCAGCGCGGCTCGGGATGCGCGCAATGCTCAGGAGTTGGTGTCGGCCATTCAGGACGCGAGTGGTCTGGACCTCACCATCATCTCGGGCGACACGGAGGCGGAATGGGCGTTTCAAGGCGCAGCGTCGCACCCAGCCCTTGGCGGTCGCGCGTTCCTCTTGATGGATGTGGGGGGTGGCAGCACGGAATTCATCCTGGGCGGCGGCGGCCACCGGCACTTCGCCGCCAGCTTCCCCCTCGGCACGGTCCGGACCATCGAGTCCTTTCCATGCGGAGATCCACCCACGCCCGCGGAACTGGCGCTGTGCCGGCAGCGGAGCAACGACTTCCTCCGGTCCAAGGTCTGGTCGCTGCTGCAGGGCCCTTTGGAGCAGGAGCGGACCCGGGCGGTCGATCCAATCCTGCTGGCGGCCACGGGTGGGACGGCAAGCATTCTGGCGGCGATGGAGGCAAGGCTGACCAGTTTCGACCGGGATCGGATTGAGTCGGTGAGGCTCACGCTGGCCATGGTGCGCGGCTGGGTGGAGCGCCTGTGGGCCATGCCGCTGTCGGAACGGCGTCAGGTGCCGGGCCTGCCGCCGCCGCGGGCGGACGTGATCCTGGCGGGGGTGGTGATTTTCGAGGCGGTGATGCAGCAGTTCGGCTTCGACCAGTTGCAGGTGAGCACGCGCGGCCTGCGCTTTGCGGCCTTGCGTGAGCTGTGGGGTTCACTCAGCGCGGGCGCGGGTCAGATCTCGGAGGCATGAATTGACCTCCAACCTTCAGGAGACGACCTGCCGGTGAACAGTCTCCTCCCCCCGCTCCTGCGGGGCGCAGGGCGCGAGCGGTCAATCGCGCTTGAGGCGGTGCTGGGTGGCCCGCTTCACTTCCAGATCCGCTTCGCGGCGTCTGAGATCCTCGCGTTTGTCGTGCTGGGCCTTGCCCTTGCCCACGCCGAGCAGCACTTTCACCCTGCCGTTCTTCCAATATAACGACAGGGGGAAGAGGGCGTTGCCTTTGACGGAGGCCAGATCGAACAGCTTGCGGATCTCCCCCTTGTGCAGCAGAAGTTTTCGCGGCGCCTTCGGCCGGTGATTGAGCAGGTTGCCGTGCGAGTACTCCTCGATGTGGGCGTTGTGGAGCCACACCTCGTCGTTCTCCACCCGGGCAAAGGCCTCGGCGATGTGGCCTTTGCCGGCGCGCAGGGACTTGACCTCCGTGCCGCGCAGCACGATGCCGGCCTCAAAGGTCTCGAGGATGTGGAAATCGCGGCGCGCTTTGGGGTTGTTGACAATATCCGCCATGAGGGCAGCCGCGGCAGAACCGACCGGCCAGCGTGCCGGTGTCGAATCCGATTACTTCTTGCGGCGCCGGGGTTTGGTTTCCAACACCTCGGTATCGAGCGACGGCGCTTCCCACCCGATCTTGTCTTCAATGATCTCGCGCAGCGCAATATCGGCTGCGCCCAGCTGGGCGGTGTTCTCGATCAGCGGACGGTTCGCACCGCCTCCGCCGGAGTTGAGTTGGCGCACCCGGCGGGAAATGATGCCCACCAGGGTGTTGGGGTTGCCGACTTTTTCCAATGCTTTAGTGACCAGTTCGGTATTCAAGGCGTAATCTCCAATTCAGACAAAGCCCGGCAGACTAACCGTTCATTCCACGAACGCAATCCCCAAAATGGGGAGAAAAATTTGAA
>JALOTZ010000034.1 GCA_025457615.1 Verrucomicrobiota bacterium | reverse complement strand
CAGACTGGCAGTCTGCGGTGTCGCAGGTTGGCAACCTGCGGGCGGGCGGTCTGCCGACTGGCAGTCGGCGATACGGCAGACAGACTGTCTGCGCTACGGTGGCGGCGGTGGCGCCGCTGCGCTCCAGCCCGACCACGCGCTGCTCCATTTCCAATCTTCCGGCGTTCTACACAAGCCGGTTTTCACCGGGTTCATCCGGATGTAGCGGCGGATGCGCGCCTTGTCCTCGTCATTGCGAATCCAGTGGTCGTAGGATTCGCGTTGCCAGAAAGTTTCGCCGGTTCTTCCCAAAATCAGATTCGCCTGTCGGGCGGTGTGACGTTTGCGGCTCTTGAGAATCTCGCTCAAGGTGAAATTCGGCATCGGCCAGAGAATCACGTGAACGTGATTGGGCATCACCACCCAGTCGTCGAGCAGGTAGTGCCGGCCATGGAAAAACCGGAGCGCGTCCGCGACCGTGTCCGCGATTTCATTCCGGCGCAGATGACACTCCCCCGCGCCTTGGTCCAGGTAACGCTCGATCTTGCGGCGGAGTTCCCGGTGAATTTCTTCGGCCTGCTCGCCGGTGGCTTTGGCCGGGAGGCGCCGCAATGCCTCGGCTTGCTCCCGCTCGAAGCGCATCAGGACTTCCTTCGGCAAAGAGTCCACCAACCGGAACGTGACGAAGTAGGACGCGCCTTCGCGTTTGACGTGCGGCAGGTAGCCGCGCGAGTGGATGCCGGCGCGAAGCGGGTTCGGTGATTCTTCGGGAAGGCCATTCGCACGGAGTTGGAACCTTACCCGCTCCAAGCCGCGATTGGATTCGTCCGGATTCACGCAGAAATCGTAGAAAGCCACACACTGGCTGGCAACGCGCTTGTAGCGCAGACTGGCAGTCTGCGGTGTCGCAGGTTGGCAACCTGCGGGCGGGCGGTCTGCGGACTGGCAGTCGGCGATACGGCAGACAGACTGTCTGCGCTACGGAGGCGGCCTGGCCGGGCATGCGAGCGGTTCTTGTAGCGCAGACTGGCAGTCTGCGGTGTCGCAGGTTGGCAACCTGCGGGCGGGCGGTCTGCCGACTGGCAGTCGGCGATACGGCACAGACTGGCAGTCTGCGGTGTCGCAGGTTGGCAACCTGCGGGCGGGCGGTCTGCCGACTGGCAGTCGGCGATACGGCAGACAGACTGTCTGCGCTACGGAGGCGGCCTGGCCGGGCATGCGAGCGGCATTTTGTAGCGCAGCGTGGCACTCTGCGGAAAGGGTGTCGAAGAGGTGTCGGTTCGGAGTCTCATTGGCCCCACCGGCGAAAGGTTTCTTCGGCTCCCGCCCCCGTCTCCCGAGCCTGACCGTTCTTGTACGTCAAGTCGGTCTGTTGACAATGGTCACCGGAGGGGCGCAACCTGCGGCCGGATGGATCCGGCGTTCCCGGACGGTGCGCGGACGGCCCGCTGCGCTGATCACTTGCCTCGCCCTTCTCCTTGCCGGGCTTGTGCCTCTTGGGTAGGTTCCTACGTCGTGTCCACCAGCCCACAGTCCGGCCAATGCCCAGAGATCGCGCGGGGGATGGTCAGACGGCTCCGGCAGGAAGATGCCGGGCGCGGGCCCGTTCTCTGCCGTCGAGGCGGCCCCCCCGAGCTATGAATGCATCACGAGCGCCGATCAGCCGACAGGTCTTCAGTCATCTGGGGCGCGCCCTGAAGATGTTCCTGAAGTCGGGCGTGGGCGGCAAAGCGAAGTGGTATGCGGTCAGCCTGCTGGTGCTCATGCTGTCCATCAACGGCATGAACGTCCTGAACAGTTACGTGGGACGCTTCTTCATGTCGGCCATCGAAAGCAAGGATGTCCGGGGGTTTGTGTTCTATGCCTGGATGTACGTGGCGGTGTTTGCCGGCTCGACGCTGATCGCGGCCTTTTTCCGGTTCTGCGAGGAGCGGTTGGGGTTGCTCTGGCGGGATTATCTGACGCGCCGCACGGTCAGCACCTATGTCCAGCGCCGCATTTACCTGCATCTCGAGCATTCCGGCAGCATCACCAATCCAGACCAGCGCATGACGGAGGATATCCGGCAACTGACCACCACCACCCTGTCCTTCATTCTGATGATTCTGAACGGAACGCTGACGGCGCTTTCCTTTTCGGGCGTCCTGTGGACCATCAGCCCGAAGCTGTTCATCATCGCGGTGTTGTACGCAGCGGCGGGGTCGGCGATGACGGTCTGGCTGGGGCGTCCGCTGATCCGGCTGAATTATCAACAGTCCGATTTCGAGGCCAACTTCCGCTCGGAACTGATCCGGGTGCGGGAGAAAGCCGAGGGGATTGCGTTGACCGGCAGCGAGGGTTGGATCAACGACGCGCTGATGGGCCGGATCGACGCGTTGGTCAGGAATCTCAAGCGCATCATCCGCGTGAACCGCAACCTGGGTTTCTTCACAGGCGGCTACAACTACATGATCCAGTTGATCCCGACCCTGATCGTGGCGCCGCTGTTCATGCATCAGGGCGTCGAGTTCGGCGTGATCGCCCAGGCGGGGATGGCGTTTGCCACCTTGCTGGGCGCCTTTTCCCTGGTGGTCACGCAGTTCCAGGCCATCTCCTCCTACGCGTCGGTGATCACCCGGCTCGGCGAGTTCGTGGAGGTTTACGAGAAGTCCGAGTCGAAGAGCCGCGCTTCGCGCATCGAGTATTCGGTCATCCCCGGCCGGTTTGCCTGCACGGACCTGACCCTGTACTCGCCCAAGAACGAGAGCGAAGTCCTGGTGCAAAATCTGAACGCCACGTTCCCGGCCCGGAAGCGGGTGCTGGTCCATGGCTCCAACCAGGCGGCGTGGATGGCGCTCTTCCGCACCGCGGCGATGATCAACGGGTCAGGGAGCGGGAAGGTTGTCCGACCGCCCCCCGAGCAACTGGTCTTCCTGCCCGAGCAACCGTACCTGGTGCCCGGCACGTTGCGCGAACTGCTGGTTCCGTCGGACCGGCTGGCCCGGATCACCGACCATGAAATCTCCCGCGTCCTTCGGGAGGTGCGGGTGGACTCCGTGGTCAACGAACAGGGGGGTCTGGAAACGGCCCGGGACTGGCTGGCCCTGCTCTCTTTCGCGGACCAACAGCGACTGGCCCTGGCCCGCGCCATTCTGGCCAAGCCACGATTTGTGTTTCTCGCCCAGTTGGACTCGGCGCTCGGCGACGCGGAGCAGGAGCGCTGCCTGAGGTTGTTGGCCGACCACGGCATCACCTACGTGTCCTTTGGCGATCGTCAGCCCGACGCTTCACTCTACGACGCCTCCCTGGAACTGAATGACCATGGCGTGTGGAGGTGGACAGAGATCCACTGACGGTCCGGAAGGGAGGATTCTCCTGTGGCGGTTGGGCCGGTTCCGCAGCCGCGAACGTCATCCCTCGATCCGCAAATACAGCGCGGACTCGCGTCCACCCTCCGCAGTCTTGGGTGAAGACCAAACGCCGCCGGCTCGTCAGACGCTCCGCGTGGGTTGCGCTTCCCGATGACCCGCGCCACGGAGGACGGGTCCACGTCGCCGCAGAGCCGGCGTGACCCCGACAGGATGAACCGCCAGCCCGGACCGGTCTTGTTCCAGTGTTGCTGCCATGGCCGGTCCCACGCATCCCGGGGGGGTGGGGCTCTGGCGAGGCGCCTCGACGACAGGACGGTTCAAGGGCAGGGTTTGAGGTGCCTTCATGGTTTGAGGGAGGAAGCGGGGACCATGGGGACGGCCCCGGCCAATTGCAGGCGCAGGACCAGATCGAGGCGATGCTCGATTTGTGCCCAACGCAGCACCTTCGACGCGGGCAGCACCTTCCCCGCGCGCTTCAGATACCCGGCCCGCTTGTCCACCATCCGCTGCTCCAGGTCGAGCAGGTCCTTGAGCATCTGCCGGGCGCGGTTCTCGGGCACGTCCGGATAGACATCGGCGTATTCCAGCATGAGCTTCACCAGCCCGTCCCCGATCTTCTCCAGGTCCGCGCGATAGGACCGGTAGAGCGGCCAGAAGGCCATCGCCTCGCTCTCGGTAAGCTGAAGCGTCTCGGCGACGATGGCCTCACGCTCGGTGCCGACGGCGGCGCGCATGAGGTTGATGGTCTCGGTGACGTTCTTCTCCGCCGCTTGGGCGCGGGCGGGGAGGACAAGCGCGGTCAGCAGGGCGACCAGGTGGGACGTGCGGAGGCGATGCGTATTCATGGAGCGAATCGTGGGAGGTTGCATTGGTGTGGAAAGGCCGGGGGCAGTTCAGGGAACCAGGTTGACGGTGAGGGGTTGCTGCAGACTGAACTCCAGCAGAGTTCCGGGCGTCACCGAGACGGTTTCACCCTTCTTCACTCCTGACGCCACGGCACCGATGGCCGCACCCTTGGCGGCCCCCTCCCCGGCATCATCATCGTTGGCAATTGCGCCAATAGCTGCCCCGGCGGCGGCGCCGCGTGCAGTTTTCTGCATGGATTTCGCGCCGGCAGCGCTGTAACCGCTGGTGACCAGTGGAACCAGGTTGGGCCCCACCGCGATCTCGGTCAGCCGCAGATCGAGCTGGCTCTGGCCGGCATAACGCCGGGCCTGCTGTGCACTTTGGACGCGACCATAAACCTTGGTGCCCGCCTTGGCGACGACCGTGCCGTTGACGGTCAGGTTGGCGTCGAGCGTGGTGGTAAACCGTTTGCCCTGCGGATCCTTGGACGACACCGGATCCACCAGGCGCACCAGCAACGCGGTGCCGGCGGGAATCGTCACTGCCTGGGGTGCCGGCGCTGCCGGGGCCGGAGCTGCGGACGCTGCCGCCGGGGCCGGGGCGGTGAAGGTCAGGGCCAGCGCCTGGCCGGTTTCGATCACCTGCACGCCCGCGCTGGTTTCGAAGCGGATCGTGCCGGCGGTGCCGCCGACATACTTTCCGTTCATGGTCTTGCCGTCTTTAAGTTCGAGCACATCGGCTTGGAGGTGCAACGCCGCCAGGACGGTCAGCGTGGTGATGAGGATGGGATGCGCTTTCATGGTTTGCCGGTTCATGGAGGTTGTCGGTGGGGTCTGGTTTGGAACAGCTTTCCAGGTTCAGGCTGGACCACTCTCCACAGCGTCCGCCACGGAGGTGAAACGGTTGATGCCGCCCAGTTTTTCGTCCACGCCTTCGGCGCGCAGGCGTTCCCGCACGGACGAACGGGCCTCGACCACCTGGAGGCGGATGTGGGCGGCGGTGAGTTCATCGGCCAACCCGGCGAGCGCGTGGGCGCCATGCATGTCCACGTAGGGCGCGGCGGACAGGTCCAGCACCACGAGTTTGGGCGGGGTCGCTTCCGAGCGGACAACCTCCTGAATGTTGTCGCACACGTGTTCGATGTTGAAATACATCAGGCTGGATTCGGGCCGGAAGATCAGGATGCCCGGGATCAACTCGTTGTCCGGATGTCGCTCGCGGTCCGAGAACCGCCGGGTGCCGGCGATGCGTCCGAGCTGGGCCACGTGCGGACGTGACGCGCGCCGGATCAACAGCACCAGCGAGATGATCGCCCCGATGAGCACGCCCTTGAGCAATCCCGAGCACAACACGCCGAACAGCGCGGCGGCGGCCACGATATACTCGGTCTGGTTGGTGCGACGAAGGTGTCGCAGCGTGGACACTTTGAACAGGCCGGTGACCGCGACGAGCACGATGGCCGCCAGCACGGGTTGCGGCAGGTAACGGAGCAGACCGGACAGGAACAGGACGACCGCCAGTGTGATCAAGCCCGCGAAAAACCCCGAGAGCGGGGTGCGGGCGCCCCCGCTTTCGTTCACGAGGGATTGCGACATGCCGCCGCTCACGGGGAAGCCCCGGCCCAGCGCGGCCGCCAGATTGGCCCCGGCCAGCGCCAGAAACTCCTGGTTGGCGTCCAGCCGTCCGCCGTGCTTGGCCGTGAACATGCGGCCAATGGCCGCCGTCTCGACCGCGCCGAGCAGGAAGCACGCGATCGCCAGGGGCAACAGGTCGTTCAGGTCGGCCCAGTGAATCGCGGGCAGGCCGATGGCCGGCAGGCCCTGCGGCACCTCGCCCAGCAGCTTGACGCCACGCGCGTCGAGGCCGGTGCAGGCGGCGGCGATGATGCTTCCGATGACCACGAACAAGGCCACGGGCCGGTTCTTGAGAAACAGCTTGCCCAACACCAGCAGCGCCAGGGCGGCGAGCCCGAGCATCAGCGAGGCCGAATTTGTTTCATTCAGGTGCGAGAAGAAGTGGCCGGCCCGTTCCCAGAAGCTCCCGTGGCCGCCCTTGAATCCAAACAGCTTCGGCAACTGCGTGCTGGCCAGGAACAGCGCCACGCCGCACTTGAACCCGACCATCACGCTCTCGGAGATGAAATTGACGATCGACCCCGCCTTGGCCAGCCACGCGACAAACGCGATCAGCGCGACCAGCAGGGCCGTGCCCGCGGCGAGCGCGCCAAAGCGGGTCGGATCGCCCCCGGCCATTTCGCCCAGGGAAGCGCCCACCAGCAGGGAGATGGCGGAGGTCACGGTGATGGCGGTGTGGCGCGAGCTGCAAAACAGCCAGAAGACCAGGCCGGAGAACAGGCAGGCGTAGAGCCCGGCTTCCGGCGGCAGGCTGGCCAGCGAGGCGTCCGCAATGCCGGCGGGCAGCAGGTAGGCGGCGAGCGTGATGCCGGCAACGATGTCGCCGCGCAGCCAGCCCGGTTGATAGGAACGCAGCCATCCAAGCGCCGGGATCCAACGTGCCAGGCTGCGGCTGGGCACAGGGGGCGATTTCAGGCTCATACGTTTCTCTCCGACTTGACCGGCACCATTCCGATCCCGGTCGCTTCCAGCCGTTTCGTCGGAATGGCGGCGGGCCCAGGTGTCGCACTTGCCGACGGGGCCATTGCACCCCATTCAACCGCGTTTGGACAGGAGGAAATGGCGAGAACGGGGGGCATGTTGTCCACGCGCTGGTGGGCACCACCCGCCTCCGCCTGGTTCGGGCTTGGGGAGATTCTCTTTGCGTCCCGCCACGGTTCATGGGGTCTGTTGAAGTCGATTCCGGGCTGCGCCGGACTGGGAGTCCAGTTCCGTCAGATGCAGGCGCAGAATGCGCCGGACTTCCTCGATGGTGGCCGGCAGGTCCTGGCAGGAGTGTTCGCCGCGGACGACGAGTTCCGACTCTACATAATCCACGTGCGCGCTTTGGTAGGACACCACGCCGTCCCGGCCCCGGTGGTAATCGCCCTCGCCTTTGACGGGAATGATCGAGTGCGCCTGGATCGCCGGGTCCACGGGGATGTCCGCCAGCCTCAGCAGCGCCGGGTTCTTCGGCGACATGCTGTCGAGGCTGGTGGGCATCTTGCCCCGCAGGAACTTGTCCACCTCAGACCCTTCGCTGAGGGCCAGGATTTCTGCCGTCCCGGAGACCACGTCGGACGGAAGCGACATCAGCCGCCGGACCAGCCCTCGGGCGAAGCTGCCTGAGAGGTAGCTGCCGCGATGCGGGGTGCTGATGAAAACCACGCGGCTGACAAACGGCAGCGGGTCCAGAAACAGCAGGTGCTGCAGCCGTGCGCGCTCGTCCTCGTTGATCTGCAAATCCTCGATCCGGTTGGTGCTGAGCACGCTCCAGAGCCGGTCGCCGGTCGTTGTGGCGGTGAGTTTGGTGAGCAGCCCACCCTGGCTGTGGCCGATGATCACCATCTGGTGCAGCCGGGCATGGGTGCCTTCGGGATCGAGTTCCTGGACCTTCGCCGTCAAGGCGTCGCGCAGTTCTCCCGCCGAAACGGGGAGGGGATTCCCGCTTCCATACATGAAATGCCAGAACTGACAGCGTCGGCGCAACACGGGATCGGCCGCCAGCGTGTTGTTCATTTCGGCCCAGGTGACCGGACTGGAAAATGTCCCGTGCACAAACACCACCGGAATACGATCGGGAGTGAAAAAATCGAGCGCGATCAACTGACTACGCACCTGCTTGGCCGGCGTCAGGAACTGTATCATGCCCAGATCCCACACGAACGACTGGTTCAGCGCGTAGGCCGCGTGCGTGGTGGAGTCGGTCTCCAGGGCCACGTGGGAGCCGCCGACGATGACGGTGGGGTCGCCGAATGCGGAGTAAAGTTCCAGCAAACCGGAATGGGTTTCGGCGTCCACTTCGGCCAGCGACCGCGGCAATCGCAGAAACACGGTCGCAGGCGAACAGCGGCGCACGCCCAGGCTGGGATCGAACCGTCGAACCGCCAGCAGGGGCGCGCCCACGCCCGGCTCCCGGTTGCGGACGGTCAAGCCGCGCACCCGAAATTGATCCGCCAGCAGGAACTGGTCGAACTCCTCGATGCGAGCGGGGAAGTTCGTGAGGTTCAACTTCAGATTAAGCGCGCCCGCAGGCAGCCGGCGCCGACCCTCTTGCAGTCGGACCACGCCATTGGTGCTCCTCCTTTCCGTGAGCGCCAGGCCGAGGCCGTAGTTGTAAAACTCGCATGCTTGGCGAAACCGTCGGTCCAGACAGCCGGGCGGCGCCTCACCCCCCTCCCCGAACAGGAACAGCCAGGCATAGACCGCCGATCCGAGGTAATAGTCGCGTGCGTCGCGGGGGTCCCAGGGTTGGACGCCGCGGCGGATGTGTTCGCCCGCCACGTAGCTCATTTCCGCCAGTGCGAACAGCAGGTCGCGCTCGCCGGTGTCGCGGGCCTTCTGGTGCAGCAGGCGAACCGCCTCGTCCGGATGGCGCGCGGCCAACCGGTCCAGATCGAAGCGGTGTAGCAGCGCGACGGTGTCCGCGCCCGGCTTGCCAGTGAGCAGGGCGGATTCCCCCACCTGCGCGTAGGCCTGACGGGTGGTGACCTTGTCGGCGCCGATCGGGGTGGTGCAGCCGGCAAGCAGTGCGACCAACAGCGTGACCGTGGAGACGGGCAGCGGCGGAAAGCCTTGAAGGGCGTGAGCGAGGGAGGCGGCGAAGTCCGAAAGAAATCCGCCAACCGAAGCCCGGGCGGCTGTCGGCAGGACCCGGTCGGTGAGCGGCCTGGCTCGCTGGGAAAGAATTCCCAGACAAGGAATTTCGCGCTTTGACCCCTTGAACTGTAGCCGCCGCACGTCAGTCGGCGCCATTATTCCGAATTGGACGACGCCCTCAGCCCTCCAGCCGCCCTTCCGCGTTTGGGGAGGAGAATGGCGCGGACTCACCTGTCTGCGTGCCCCGCCCAGGCAGGCGTCCACGGCTACGCGGTTCAGGGGGAGGGGCGTTAGGTTCGGCGATCGGCTTTCGGTGTTCATAACTCGATGCCTGGCACCCCCAGGCGAATCTGTTGCGAGAAGTCCGGCGCCTGGTCGGCCGCCTGCGCGCGCTCATTGATGTGGCAGCGCCGCTTCAACTCGGCCAGAGGCAGGTTGGTGGCAATGGCCCCGCGTTCGTACAACAACTCGTTGCCGTAACCGTTCACCAGCATCCGCCAGTCCCACGGCGCACGGTCGGTTGCGGCCCGCTGGGTGCGGATGCTGGTGGTGCAGTTGTGAGCGATCGCGCTGTACCACTCCGGTTGCTGGTGCAGGTCATTGACGCGACGCACGTAGTCGAGAAAGAACGCGCGCACCTGTTCGGGAGAGCCACGCAGGCGGTAAAGATAGACGTCCTCACCCTGCCGGTAATTGGTTCGGAGGCGCACCAGGTCGCGTTCGTCAGCGACGACATAGATCAACTCGAACTGGCGGAACAGCCCTTTGATCGTGGAGTAGCCTTCCCCCTTCTCCTTCCGGGTTTCGATGGAAAAGCAGACGTAGTCGCCCCCCTCGAACCCGAAGCTCACCATCGTGTGCGCCATGTGAGGCGAACCCCAATAGACCATGTAAAGGTCCGCCGTACGGATTTGCCCGAGATCGAAGGTCTTGTTGTAGTGCCGGACGTCGAAGTCGGTCTCGGTGCGGTAATCGCAGTTGCGGATGTTGTGCAACGTGACCTGGCTCCCGTTGAGGTCGGCGTAAGGCAGCAAGGCCAGGTCGGGCTGCCAGTCGAGGTCGTTCGATGGCTGGAGCGCGAGCCACCAGGCGAGCACCAGCGTGAAGCCGCCGGCAGTCAGTCCCGCCGTGAGCCAGCGGCGTTTGATCAGGACGAGGACTGTAAGCACGACCAGCACATAGGCGACAGCCAGGGGCGCTCGCAACCACGGGATGCGCACATCGAAATAGAGCCCCGCCGCCGCCCACGTCGTCAACAGTGCCAGGCCACACCAGCCAGCGGACATCAACAGCCCTCGCCGCCAGCGCCGTGGAAGCGGTCCACGGGAAGGGGGGGCGGCAGTGGTTGGGCCGGGCTGGCTTGTCATGGGGGGCTCATCCGCATGGTTCTGGGGGGAGAATTCCGGGAAACCCGGTTTTGCGCTTTGAACCCTTGAACCGTAGCCGCCGCACGTCAGTCGGCGCCATTATCCCGAATTGGACGACGCCCTCAGCCATCCAGTCACCTTTCCGCGCTCGGGGAGGAGAATGGCGCGGACTCACCTGTCTGCGTGCCCCGCACAGGCAGGCGTCCATGGCTACGAGGTTCACGGGGAGGGAACACCTCCAGGCAATGGACGTGAGTTGGGGCCATGAACCTGGTAGGGCGCCGGTGCCCCGGCGCCGGGCCGCGCGCAGCGCGGCCCTACCTTCCCACCGATTCACGGGGAGCCCCCACGACGTGACATCGCGCGTTGGGGTCATGAAGAGGCGGGTTCGGGCCAGTCCTTTGTCCTCGGCTTCGGAACGTTCCCTTTTCTCGGGACGCCCCGAGGTGAACGACGAACGAGCGCGAGGGAGCAGGACCATGCCGTCTTACTGCGCCGGGATGGTGATGAGCGGCAGGCTTTCTTTCTGGCCCGTATCGGCCAGCGTAAAGAGCATCAGCATGAAGGTGAAGGCCCGTTTGGATTGCAGATCGCGATCGTCAATCCAGAACCAGGCATTCCGATACGGCACGGCCACAAACGCATCGTCCGGTTTGCCGGTGGAACTGTGGATGCACACCAGGCGGGGCGCAGTTCCCGGCTCGACCTCCGCGCCGAGTCCGGGCGTGGCGCGTCCCTCGGCCACGTCCTCGGCGGGGACATCCACCTGTGCGGACATGGTGCTCATGATGTGCAAGATCGAGCGGGTGATCACGGCCAGTTCCTTGCCGGAGGCGGGTGTCGCGCCAAACACGAGATTGAACTCCGTGGCCTGCGGCTCCAGCCGCAGCAACTCGCGCAACTCGCGGGCTTCCGCCAGGGTCGTCTCGCTGAGATCCTGGGCACGGAACGTCAGGATGCTGGTCTGCTGCTTCTGAGTGTCCTGCTTGACGCGGAAGCTGACGACCCCGGAGCGTTGGAGGTTGCGCAGCAGTTCCAGCGTCCGGAGGAAGGCGGGGTCGGGTGGTCTGACGCCGCTCACCGAGGTCTCCTGGTTCTTCAAGCCATTGATCGAGGCAGCCGCGGCCATCAGCACGCCGTCCGCCGGCCAGCCGGATTGAACCATGAAGAAGACCGATTCGGGGGGCAGGGGCGTCATCAGGGCCTTGACGAACTGGTTCCCGGTGAGGGGTATGTAGGTGATGGTGGGACGGTCGGTGAAGCGGGCCGACCCGCCCACGGCAGCGTTGTTGCCGTCGATCTGCTCGAAGCTGGCCCCGGCGGTCACCGCGGTTTCCAGCGAGTAACCGGCCACAATCTGCCCCACGTCCACGAAGATCGGCGGGTCCAGGTACCGCAGCTTGACAATGTTCAGGAGCGTCTGCCGTTTCCACGACTCCGAGATCGAGCTGCTGTAATCGTTGCGGTCGCGGGCGACAGTGCCGGGTCCCACGCTCTTGCAGCCGGTGAGGACCAGCAGCCCGAACGCCGGGAGCAGCAGGGGGGTCAGGAGCAGTCTGGGTTGAGCCTTCATTTTCATATCTTGTCCTTCTGCTTTTGCAGCTTCGCGTGTTTGCGCTAGCGGCTTTCCGCCCGGTTCCGGCTCAAAGCTGGACGGGCAGCAACACCAGCCGGGCGGCGGCGAAGAGGAACGCGAACAACCCCAGGGCCACGACGCTCCGGCGGATCCAGAGCTGATCGAACTTTGATGCGGTCCCCCCGCAAAACAGGGCGGAGGCCAGCAGCACGGTCACGAGCACGTATCCCCGGGAGTTGCGTCCGGCGTCCCCGGCCTGTTCCCAGAGCCGCAGGCTCTCGGCTTCCGCCGCCTCCGCCTCCACCAGGAGGCGCGGTTGGTAGAGGTTGGTCCCAAACGGGTGCGCCGTGGCGTTGGGATCTTCAAAGGGCCGGGTGGCCAGCCACGCGTTGAAGGCCGTCTTGGCTTCGTCGCGAAAGCGATCGGCGTAGAACTGGGCCAGTGGCGCGTTGGACGCGGCGCGGGCGTTGATGTATTCCGTGAACAACAGGACGTCGGCCAGTTTCATCTGGTAGGACTGCAGTTCAAGCGCGACGGCGTTGCGGCCAGCCATGGCGGACCGGTTCATCGTCCGTTGCGACACACCGCCCCACACGGCGGCCTGATAAGAGCACCACGCCGTCCCGACCGTGGCCAGCGAGAGCAGCACCAAGGCCACGGGCTCGAACCAGCCATGCCTGGTCGCACGGCGCGCGGGTTTGGTCTCGTCTTGTGTTTGCTCTTGCGTGCTCATGAGAAGCCTCCGCGATGTGACATCGCGCGTTGGGACCATGGACCTGGTAGGCTCATCGCCGGGGGGAGGCGCGCGGCGCCGAGGGGATGGACGGCATGGGCCGCGGCGTGGGCGTCGGACGGGCGATGGGGTGCGTCGGTCGCGGCGGCGGCTCGGGGCGGGCGGGCGGCGGCGTGACGATGATGTCCGGGTTGTCGTCGTAGTAACCGCCGTAATACCAGGGGTCATAAACGCCGACGCCATAGGATGCACCGGCGCTGACCGTGCCGCCGCCGGTGCTTTCGCAGCCGGAGAAGGCCAGCAGTCCCAGGAGGAGCGCCGTGCCGAGCACGAACCCAGTCGCGAGGGCTTTCATGTCAGCGCTCTCCTTTCGTTTCTTCCTGGCTCCATTCGAGGATGCCGATGGCGGCGCCGGTGGGATCGGCGATCACCGCCAGCCGTCCCCCGAGCAGCTTCGGGTGGGGGCTGATCAACACCCGGCCTCCCAGGTCCTTCACCTTCGCCAGCGAGTCGCTCACGCTGGTCACGCGCACGAACGGCAGCCAGTTCGGCTGCACCTCGCGCTTGTCGTCCGGCAGGGTCAGGACCGCCGCCCGCGCGTATCCATCGCTGGTCAGCACGAAATCGTCGGGCCGCACAGAATCGAGGTTCTCGACAATTTCGTATCCGGCGACGGATTGGTAGAAGGCGCCCGCCTGGCGGGCATCCCGACTGAGCAACTGCACCCAGATCCAGTCGCCGGGATCCGGCAGGAAATCCTGAGGATCACCGGAACTGGAGTGGAGGATGCCGAACACCGCGCCCTCGGGATCCGCGAGCACGGCTTGTTCGCCGCGGTCGGGGACCTCCCACGCCTCGGCAAGGATCCGGCCCCCGGCCTGGGTGACAGCGCGCTGCGCCTTGCGCACATTGGGCACGGAGAGGTAACCGATCCACCGGGGGCGGGCGCTGCCGCCGGCCGGCCGCTGGCGCTGGAACATGCCGCACAGCGGCCGGTCCTGGTTTTTCGCGATCGTGTAGTCGCCCGCGTTCACGTAGGACCAGCCGAACAATTGCCCGTAGAACTTCCGGACGGAGGACACGTCGTCGGTGACCAGGTCGGCCCAGACGAATTTGCCGGGCAACCGCGTGCTGCCGGTGGTGCACAGCGGCGGCACCCGCAGGTCCGGGGATCCGCCGATCAGGCTGGTGGCGGCGCACAGCCCGAGGGCCAGGGCCGCGCCCCAGCCCGGCGCCCGGGTTGGCGTAAGACGAGTCTTCATGACGCGGAAGGAGCGAGTTTGGGGCTGGATCCTACTTGTCCTCCTGGGGTTCCGCCTTTTCCAGCGAAACCGCCAGCGCCTCGGTGTAGGTGACCACGATGGTGTCGCCGATATGGATTTGTGTCAGGCGGGACGGATCTTCCACACGGGCGGTCAGGGAATTGCCGCCCGGCCCCTTGACGGTGATGGTCTCGGTCGTGCGATCCAGACCCTCGACGGTGGTGACCACCTTGAACTGGCGCAGGCCGCCTCCGGCCGGAGAGGTTCCCTTCGGAGCCCTGCCGGCGGCTTCCAGCACGACGAGGGGATTTTTCTCCTCCTCGGGCGTGGGCTTGCGCAGCTCGGCGGCGACGGAGACGTAGTAATCGGCCTCGACGGTGTCGCCGACCTTGACTTCCTTCAGGCGCTTCACCCGTTTGTCCACGGTGAAGGTCACGGTGTTGCCCAGCGGGCCTTTCAAGGTGACCTCGCGCGTCTTGTGGTCGATGGCCTCGACGGTGGCGGTGATGCTGACGAGGATGGATTTCTCCACGCTCATGGGTTTGGCCGGGGTGGCCGCTTCTTCGGCAACAGCCCGGTAGAACGGGGTGATGGCGGCCAGCACGAGGCCGGCGAGGATGAGGTGATGGATAGGCAGTTTCATGAGTTGTCCTTTGTGCTTTGCTGTATGCAGGCTTGGTTTCCCTGGGTTGGCCCATGCGGCTCCAGCCCAAATCTTGGGTTCTCTTGTTCAGTCGTGCGCGGCAGGTGCCGGTGCGACGTTATTTGGCTTCCGAGGTCAGCGCCTTTTCCATCTTGTCCATTTCCAGGAGGGCGGCGTTGATGGTCTTGTTCACTTCCTCGTAATTACGGTTGGCGCTGCTGACCACGTTCTTGATGGCCTTGACGCCTCCCGGGGTCACGTCCGCAGCCAGGGCCTTCTGGATATCGCCCAGGTCCGAGAGGAACGGCTTGAATTGCGCACTGGCGTTCTGGAGCTTCGCCTTGACTTTGTCGAAGCTCGCGCGGACGTCTTCCAGGCGCTTCTGCGCCTTCTTCCGCAGCGATTCGTTGGCGATGCGGCTGATGGTGTTCTGCCAGTCCACGAAGTAGGCCAGGCCGTCGCCGTCCATCCAACGCACCCGCGCCGCTGTCACGGCCGCCGCGGCCTCGGTTTTGGAGACCTGCTCGCAGTAGGCATTGTAGGTCGGCTGCAGATCCCCCTTCCTTTGTTGGGTCAGGGCATTGATGGCGCCGACCGTGGCGTGAAGCTGGTCGGAGGTCCGGCTCGTCTCGACGTGGGCGTCCTTGATGCTGCTGGCGAGTTGTTCCTGGCTGGCCTGCGTGGCGGAAGCCAGCAGGGTCGCAAGGCCGATGGTGAACAGCGTTAGTTTTTTCATGGTCGTCAGTGGTTTTTTTTGTGTCGTCTCAGTCTCCGCCCCGCGGCCCCGGTCCTCCCGGGGCCGGCGTGACGGCAAAGGTTCCGGAGTCCAGGTCCGGCTTGCATGGAATCGGCCTCAGTATTTCGCGGGGACAAACTTTCGCCCTTTCAAGCTGGCTTCGTCATCGTAGGCCCCCTTCATCGAGCGTTTGGGCAGCTTGACCTTCTCCCGCGGCACTTCCTTGGAGGGGATGAGGCTCAGAATGTGGCGGATGCAGTTGAGCCGCGCGCGCTTCTTGTCGTCCGAACGCAGGATGTGCCAGGGAGCCCGCTTGGTGTCGGTGGCTTTCAGCATCGCATCGCGCGCCTTCGAGTATTCGAACCATTTGCTGCGCGACGGCAGGTCCATCGGGCTGAGCTTCCACTGGCGCAGGGGATCCTCGAGACGCGCCTCGAACCGGCGTTTTTGCTCCTTGTCGCTGACCTCGAGCCAGATTTTGATGAGTTGGATGCCGCCGTCCACGATGTAGCGCTCCAACTCGGGGCAGACCTTGAGGAACCCCTCGTACTGTTCCGTGGTGCAGAAGCCCATCACCCGCTCGACTCCAAGCCGGTTGTACCAACTGCGGTCGAAGATCACGATTTCGCCCGCGGCCGGGAAATAGGGGATGTAGCGTTGCATGTACATCTGGGACTTCTCGCGGTCGGAGGGCGCGGGCAGGGCCACCACGCGGAACACCCGCGGGCTGACACGTTCGGTGAGGGCCTTGATGGTGCCGCCCTTGCCGGCGGCGTCGCGGCCCTCGAAGACGATGATGACACGCAGGCCCTTGTGCCTGACCCATTCCTGGAGCTTGCAGAGCTCGGCTTGGAGTTTGCGCAGTTCCTTGGTGTACTTCTTGGTGGTGAGCTTCTCCGCCCCGTTGATCTTGGTTTTCTTGCTCATAACTTAGTCTCGATGGGTGCTGACTGATGCCATGTCGTCCTGATTCTTTGCGGCGTCAAGGGCGGGTGGCGGCTGCCAGCCGCCCCCGAGCGCGCGGTAGAGGGAGACGACACTGAGCAGCTCGCTCAACCGGGCCTGGGCCAGGTTCAACTCGGCCGTGAACAGTTCCTGCTCGTTATACAGCACCTCGAGATAGCTGGTGACGCCCCCTTCATACCGGATGGTGGCCAGGTCAGCCGCGCTGCGATTGGCCTGGGTGCGTTCCTCCTGGCGCGCGCGAAACTCCCGGGTGCGCTGGTAGGCGATGAGGCTGTCCGAGACCTCGCGGAAGGAGTTCTGCACGGTCTTCTGGTATTGGGCCACCGCCTCCTCGAAGCGGGCCTGCGCCAGTTTCAAGTTCCCGCGCAAGGCGCCGCCGGTGAAGAGCGGCATCGAAACCGCCGGTCCGAACTGCCAGGTTTGCGAGCCGCTGGTGAACAGGTCGGAAAGCGCCACCGACTGCACCCCGTAAAAGCCGGTGAGCGTCACCTTCGGAAAAAAGGCCGCCTTGGCCTGGCCAATGTCCGCATTGAAAGCGACGAGTTGTTGTTCCGCCGCGCGGATGTCCGGCCGGCGATCAATCAGGTCGGACGGCAGTCCGGGTGGCACGGTCACGTCGAGGTTCTGGCTCAAGAACCCTCCGCCGCGCTGAGGAGAGCCTGGGTTGCGCCCGAGGAGGATGTTCAGGGCATTCTCCTGTTGTTCAATGCGGCGATGCGTGTCCGCGATGGACGACTCGGCGGTGGAAACCAGGATTTGCGCCTGGTGCACGTCCTGCATCGATGCCACCCCGCCTTCCTGGCGAGCTTTGGTCAGGGCGAGGGAGTTGGTTCGTATGCTGTAGGTGCGCTGGGCGATTTCCAGTTCGTAGTCCAGCTCCAGGAGGCTGAGATAGGAGGTGGCGACCTCGGCGACCAGGGTCTGCCGGACGGTCTGTTGTGCGGCTTCCGTGGCGAGCCATTGGGCGCGGGCGGCCTCGTTGGCCCGGCGGATCCGGCCCCAGAGGTCCACTTCGTAAGCCGCCATGTAGCCAAAGACATCCCCATACTCCTGCTGCGGATCGGGGGGAGTGCCCATCGGGCCGTTCTCCGAGGTGCGCGTGGTGGACCAGTCGGCCCCGGCGCCCACGGTGGGGAAGAACTCGGAGCGGGTGACCCGCGCCGCCGCTTCCGCCTGCAATACCCGGGCGGCGGCAATCTTGATGTCCCAACTGTTGGTCAGCGCCTCGGCAACATAGGCCCGTAGTTGCGGATCGTTCATGACCTGCCACCAGTCGAGGTTGGCGAGGGAGTGGGTGGCCGAAAGGTCGTCGGTCGAGGTCGCCGCCGCGCGGAAGGCAGCCGGGGTGTCCAGCGCCGGGCGCTGGTAGTTCGGGCCGACCGCGCAGCCGGCCAGCGTGGCGATGAGGATCAGGCACGGAATGAATGCAATCGGCGCCGCGCGGGAAGTCCGAAGGGACCGCACCAAGCGAGTCCATGATCGCGAGGCTTCCCCTAAACCGCCCACAGCCCCGCCAGGTTTTGGAGTGCGGTCACGACGCGGTAGCGGAATTACCGCTTTGGGCCGTCGTGAAAGGGTGCAGAGGCGGATGAGATCTGTGAGCGGCGAGTTGTAAGCGGCAGATCGCTTCGCTCTCGGCCGCACTCCAAAACGCTGTCGCGTCATCGGTGAGCCCCAATTTCGAGGCCAAGTCTGCTCCCGGACGCGGCTTTCAACGTTCAGCCTCACTTCTGCCTTCTGCACTCTGCCTTCTGCCTTCATCAATGCCCTCCTTTCTCGGTTGCCGGGGCGGCGGCGGGTGTCGGCTTTTTATTCCCCCCGCGCTCGACGATCTTTTGCACGAACACATAGCAGACGGGGATGATAAACAGGCCGATGGCGGTGGCGATGGTCATGCCGAACACGACGCCGGTGCCCATGGTGCTGCGCGCGGCGGCGCCCGATCCGGAGGCCAGCATGAGGGGCACGCAACCGAGAATGAAGGCGAACGAGGTCATGAGGATGGGCCGCAGGCGCAGCCTGGCGCCCTGGACGGCGGCCTCGAGAATCTCCACGCCCTCCTCGCGTTTCATCTTGGCGAACTCGACGATGAGGATGGCGTTCTTGGCCGCCAGCCCGATCAGCATGACCAGGCCGATCTGCGCATAGACATTGAGATCAAAGTTTCGCACCAACATGCCGATCATCGTGCCCAGGATGACCGTCGGGGTGGCCAGCAGCACGGCGAAGGGCAGCCCCCAGCTCTCGTATTGCGCGGCGAGCAGCAGGAAGACGAAGAGCACCGCCATGCCGAAGATGATCGGCGCCTGGCCCTCGGATTTCTTTTCCTGGAGCGTCAGGCCGGACCATTCGTAGCCGACCTCGCTGGGCAGGGTTTTCATGACTTCCTCGATGGCCTTGAGCGCCTGGCCGGAACTGTAGCCGGGCGCGGGCGCGCCCATGATTTCGGCGGCGTTGTAGAGATTGAACCGGCTGACGAAGTTGGGGCCGGACATCTGGCTGACCTTCACCAGCGTGCTCAACGGCACCATCTGGCCACCGTTATTCCGGACATAGAACTTGCCAATGTCCTCCGCCCGGCTGGTGAACCGCGATTCGCTTTGCAGGAACACCTTATAGACCCGGCCGAAGCGGACGAAGTCGTTCACATACATCCCGCTGAGGTAGGCTTGCAGCGTCTGGAACACGCTGTCCACCGGCACGCCCAGCGTGCGGGCCTTCTCGCGGTCGAGTTCGACCTTCACCTGGGGCGTGGCCGGGTTGAAGGTGGTGCTGATGCGGCCGATTTCCGGGCGCTGGGCGAGCGCCTTCTGGAGATCCTGGAGGTAGCCGGCCAGTTGGTCGATCGTACCGCCGGAACGGTCCTGCAATTGCATGGTGAAGCCGGACACGTTGCCATACCCCGGCAGCGGCGGCGGGCCGAAGGCGAAGGCGCGCGCGCCCGGGATGCCGTAAAACTTCCGGTTCCACTCACGCGCGATGGCGCTGGCGTGCATCCCGGAGTCGCGGCGTTCTTCCCACGGTTCGAGCCCCACGAACATCAGGGCGGCGTTGGGCACGTTCAGCGAGTTGAGAATGTTCATGCCGGCCAGGCCGACGGCGGAACGCACGCCCGGCGTGTGGCGCACGATCTCTTCGACCTGCCGGAGCAGGGCGTCCGAGCGTTGCAGGGACGCGCCCTCGGGCAACTCGACGGACACGAACAGATACCCCTTGTCCTCGTCGGGAATGAATCCACCGGGCACAAACTTGCCGATAAGCAGGATCCCGCCCACCACCGCCACCAGCAGCAGCATCGAGCGCGTGGCCTTGCGGACCAGGCCGCCGACGAGGTTGCCGTAGCGGTGGCTGAGCCAGTCAAAGAACCGGTTGAACCATTTGAAAAACGCCGCGAGGGGGCCGCGGCCCGGCGTGGGTTTCTTGAGCAGCAGGGCGGACAGCGCCGGGCTGAGCGTGAGCGCGTTGATCACCGAGAAGACCACCGCCACGGCGATGGTGAGGGCGAACTGGCTGTAGAGCTGGCCGGTCACGCCGCCCATGAACGCCACCGGGACGAACACCGCGCACAGCACCAAACCGATGGCGACCACCGGGCCGGAAACCTCCTTCATCGCCTGACGCGTGGCTTCGACCGGGGTCAGGCCGTGCTCGAGGTGGTGCTGCACGGCTTCCACGACGACAATGGCGTCGTCCACCACGATGCCGATGGCCAGCACCAGCCCGAACATCGTCAACACGTTCACGCTGAAGCCCAGGACGGGGAACATGATGAACGCGCCCAACAGCGACACCGGCACCGTGCACATGGGGATGATCGTGGCGCGCCAGCTTTGCAGGAAGATAAAGACCACGAGCAGCACCAGAATCACCGCCTCCTCAAGCGTCTTCACGATTTCCTCCATCGAGGCCTTGATGGGCAGTGTCGAGTCGAGCGTGACATCGTAGTCCATGTCTGGCGGGAACTTGGCCTTGGCCTCGTCGAGGATCTTCCGGACGTTTTGCGCCGTTTCGATGGCGTTGGCCCCCGGCGCGAGGTAGATGCCGATGGCCCCGGCGGGAGAGGGAGGGTTGGGGTGCTTGGTCAGCCGCGCCTTGAGGTCGTAGGTCTGCGCGCCCAGTTCGACCCGGCCCACGTCCTTGATCTTCACCTGGGAGCCGTCCGGGTTGGAGCGGAGGATGATCTCCTCAAACTCCCGCGGATCCTTCAGGAGACCCAGGGCGCGGACGTTGAGCTGGCTTTCCTGGCCGGGCGGCGCCGGCTCGGCGCCGATACGACCGGCGGGTGACTGGGCGTTCTGTTCCTGGATGGCGTTCTGGATGTCCGACGGCGTGATGCCCAGCACCGCCAGCTTGTCCGGGCGCAGCCAGATACGCATCGAGTAATCCTGCGCGGTGAAATTCTTCACGTCGCCCACGCCTTTCACCCGCTTGATGGCGTCCACCAGATTGATGTCGCAGTAGTTGCCCAGGAACACGGCGTCGTAGGTCTTGTGGGGCGAGTAAAGCCCGATGACCATCAGGATGTCCGGGCTGGAGCGGTTGACCACCACCCCTTCACGTTTGACGGCGTCGGGCAACTGCGCCTCGGCCTGGCCGACGCGGTTCTGCGTGTTGACCTGCATGATGTCCACGTCCGTGCCCACGTCGAAATACACGTTCAGGGTCAGCTTGCCGTCGTTGGCGTTGAAGGACTGCAGGTAGAGCAGCTTGTCCACGCCGTTGACCTTGGACTCGATGGGGGTGGCGACGGATTCCATGACCGCCTCGGCCGCCGCGCCGCGGTAGGTGGTGGTCACCTGGATCATCGTCGGGCTGACCGGCGGATACTCGGCGATGGGCAGTTTCTTGAGGGTGATCACCCCCACGATCACCGTCAGGATGGCGATGACCATCGCCACGATGGGACGGCGGATGAAGAAGTCAGCCATAGCGGTTATTCCTTGCCGTGCTTGGACGTGCCGTGCTGGGCGGGCTTGGTCTCAGCCTGTTGGGCCGCTTGAGCGGCGGCGGCTTCGGCCACCTGCTCGGCGGTTCTGGCTTGCACCGGTTCGCCGTCACGGACCTTTTGCACACCCTCGACGATGATGCGCTCGCCCGCCTCCAACCCGTTGAGAATGATGACCTCACTGCCGATTTGCGGGCCAAGCTCGACGCGGCGCCGCGCCGCCTGGTTGCCCTCCGCCACCACCCAGACGAAGTTGTTGCCCTGCAGTTCCTGCAACGCCCGCTGCGGCACCAGGAGGCTGTCCTTCTCGGTCTTGAGCTCGATCCGCACCCGCGCGAACATCCCGGGGCGGAGCACATAATTGGTGGTTCCGTCAGGATTCATTGTTTTCGTGTTGGGAAACTCCGCCCGCGCCCGGATGGTCCCGGTTTGCACGTCCACCGCGCGATCCAGAAACACCCATCGGCCCTTGTCCGGATGCTCCTTGCCGTCGGCCCGGATGAGCGTCACCGGCAGGTCGCCCACCCTGCGTCCGGTTTCCCGCACCTTCTCTTCCGCGCGCAGGTAGTCCACCTCGCCGATGGAGCAGTAGAACCAGATCGGATCCATGGTCGAAATCGTGGCCAGCAGCGTCGGCTCCCCTTTGCCGACCAAACTCCCCACCGACACCTGTTTGGCGCCAATCAGTCCGGACACCGGCGCCGACACGTCGCAATAGCTGAGATCCAGTTTGGCGGATTCGAGCCGGGCTTCGGCGGATTGGACGCTGGCCTGACCCACCGCCACCGAGGCGACGGCGTTATCGAGGTCCTGCTGCGGAATGGCCTTCGCCCGGGCCAGAGGCGTGAGCCGGTTCGTGTCGGCACGGTATTTGTCCAACGTGGCTTTGGCCTCGGCGAGCATGCCGTTGGCGGCGGCCAACCGTTCGAGGAATGGCTTCTTGTCCAGCAGGAACAGCGGATCGCCCTCCTTCACCTCGGTGCCCTCGATGAACAGCATCTTGTCCACGAAGGCCTCGACGCGCGCCCGGACCTCGACGTTCTGCGGGGAATCGAGCTGGCCGATGAACTCGGTGGTCAGCGTCGCGTTGGTCGCCGTGATTGTGAGCACGGTGACATTCGGCGGCGGCGGAGCCGGGGGCGCGGCCTGCTTGCAACCGGACGCGCCCAAAGCGAGTGCCGCCACCAGCAGAGCCGGACAGGTGAATACACCCACGTTCCGCGGGCGTGCTTGGTGATTCCGCAGGGTGTTCATAGAGGAGGAGAGCGGCCTTGGGTTCATAGCAGTCTTCGAAAGGGCGGGCGCGTCGTTTTGAGAGTCATGGTTCTGGATTGGCATGATCAACCGGTCGTCCAAGGGCATAACCACCATGCAACCTCGTGCGACGGTGACAGCATTAGTGCTCTCCGGCGCCCGAATCTCAAGTCCAATCGCAAGGGCTGCCAGCCCAGTCTCGCCGCGTCGCTCCCGGAGTGCGGCTGCCAGGTGTTCACCCATCGGGGATTGCCGGACTGAACGCCGTATCACTCGCCAGGCCGGGGTCCGAACCCGGCAGGCCGCAATTGACCTTGTCGGTGCATCCGGGGTTCCGCATCCTCAAACGCATGTCGCAACGGATGATTTCGGACGTCCTCAACAAGCCGGACACGGCCTTGGAGCTGAGCTTGCGGCCGTCCTTGTTTTCCGACTTCACGGGGCAGCCCAAGGTCAAGGAGCGCCTCGAGATCACCGTGGAGGCCGCGCGCCAACGTGGCGAGGCCATCGACCATGTCCTGCTCAGCGGCCCCCCGGGGCTCGGCAAGACCACGCTGGCGCACATCATCGCCAAGGCCATGGGGGCCAACATCCGCTGTACCAGCGGTCCCACCATTGAAAAGGCGTCCGATCTGGCCGGTCTGCTGACCAACCTCGAGGAGGGCGACGTGCTGTTCGTGGACGAGATTCATCGCCTGCAGAAGACGATCGAGGAATACCTTTACCCGGCGATGGAGGATTTCAAACTGGACATCATCATCGATCAGGGGCCCAACGCGCGCAGTGTGCGGCTGAATCTGCCGCGGTTCACCCTCATTGGCGCCACCACCCGCAGCGGGCTGCTCACCGCGCCCTTGCTGACGCGGTTTCCGGTCCGGGAACGCCTGGATTACTACGGCGCGGGCGACCTGCATCACATTGTGGTGCGGTCCGCGCGGTTGCTGAACGTGGAGATCGAGGAGCACGGTGCGGCGGAGATTGCCCGGCGCAGCCGGGGCACCCCGCGCATCGCCAATAACCTGCTCCGCCGGGTGCGGGATTACGCGCAGGTGAAGGGCGACGGGAAGGTCACCGGCGAGGTTGCCGACAAGGCGCTTGCGATGCTGGACATCGACGAGCACGGTCTGGACGAGATGGACAAGCGGATCCTAGAAGCCATTGTGACGAAGTTTGGCGGGGGGCCGGTGGGTGTGGGTTCTTTGGCGGTGGCGGTGGGGGAGGAATCGGACACGCTGGAGGAGGTGTACGAGCCGTATCTCATCATGGAGGGTTACCTGAAGCGCACCCCGCAGGGACGGGTGGCGACCGAGCTGGGTTATCGGCGGCTGGGCCTGAAGTTTGCGGGAGCGGCGCAGGCGTCGCTGCTCTAGCCGTCGTCGCGGCCGGGTATTTGATTGATGGAGAACGCCTTGTTCAGGGTGGGTTCCGTATTCCCGGAAACGCACGGAAACGAGCCACGTGAGCCATTTCCCAAAGGTGCTTGTTTTGGGGCCAGTTGGGTTACATTCCGGTATGAAAGCCGCCGTGCTCGTCGGGCTGGCGCTGGCAGCGGGTTGCGGGCAACCCGTGCCGAATACCGCGCCCGCACCCGGCCCCGGCGGGGACGTGTACGCCATGGAACGATTACGCATGGTTCAAGAGCAGTTGGAATCGCCCGGGAGGGGGATCACTGATCCGCGGGTCCTGGAGGCCATGCGGAGAGTGCCCCGCCACGAGTTCGTTCCCAGTGAGCTGCGCAGCCAGGCCTATGCGGACCATCCGCTGCCGATCGGTTTTGGCCAGACCATTTCCCAACCCTTCATTGTCGCCTTCATGACCGAATGCCTCGATGCCCGGCCCACCGACCGCGTGCTCGAAGTCGGCACGGGGTCCGGATACCAGGCCGCCGTGCTGGCGGAGCTGGTGGCCGAGGTGTACACGATCGAGATTGTCGAACCGCTGGCCGAACAGGCGTCGGCCGATTTGAACCGGCTGGGCTACACCAACGTCCACGTGAGGGCAGGGGACGGTTACCAGGGGTGGCCTGGCAAAGCCCCCTTCGACGCCATCATCGTCACCTGCGCCCCGGAAGCCGTGCCACAGCCGCTGGTGGAGCAGTTGGCCGAGGGAGGGCGTATGATCATACCGGTGGGCCGGATCTGGGAGCAGCAACTGATCCTGCTGGAAAAGGAGCAGGGGCGGCTCGAACAGACCTCCGTGCTGCCGGTCCGCTTCGTCCCCATGACCGGCAAGGCGCAGCAATGAGCCGCAAGCCTGCGACTTCACAAAGCCTTTGCTCGTCCGCCAGAAAATCATGGCCAACCGGGTCGTCTCCGTGTTTCATTTGCCCCGCTTCGGGCGTTGTGTCGCCCGGCGGAATCGCAGCAGCAATGACGATGGACGGCCGAACTGCGGCTCTATCGAGCATTTCAACTCGGAAATTGCGGGATGCCCAAACGCACTGATATTCACTCGGTTCTGATCATCGGCGCCGGCCCCATCATCATCGGCCAGGCGTGCGAATTTGACTATTCCGGCACGCAGGCCTGCAAGGCGCTCAAAGAGGAGGGCTACCGGGTGGTGCTGGTCAACTCGAACCCGGCCACCATCATGACCGACCCGGAGTTCGCCGACCGCACCTACATCGAGCCCATCACGCCCGAGTGCGTCGAGAAGATCATCGTCCGCGAGATCGAGGAGATGCGGCGGCTGGGTGTGCCCCTGGACAAAGCCGAACGCCGAACGCCAAACTCCGAAATTCGCAGCAAACTCGTCCTCCTCCCCACCTTGGGCGGTCAGACCGCCCTCAACACGGCCATGAGCCTGCATCGGTCCGGGGTGCTGGAGAAGTACGGTGTCGAGATGATTGGCGCCAACGCGGCCGCCATCGAGCGGGGCGAAGACCGGCAGGTGTTCAAGGATCTCATGCTGTCCATCGGGCTGGATGTGCCGGTCAGCGGCACGGCGCATCACCTGGAGGAGGCCCACGCCATTGCCGAGAGGATCGGACGCTTTCCCCTGATCATCCGGCCCGCCTACACGCTGGGCGGCACCGGCGGCGGCATCGCCTACAACCGGGACGAGTTCGAGGAGATCGCCAAGCGCGGCATGGATCTCTCCCCGGTCTCCGAAATCCTCATCGAGGAATCGCTCCTCGGGTGGAAGGAATACGAGATGGAGGTGATGCGCGACAAGGCGGACAACTGCGTCATCATCTGTTCCATCGAGAACTTCGACCCGATGGGCGTCCACACCGGCGACAGCATCACCGTGGCCCCGATCCAGACCCTGACGGACAAGGAGTATCAGATCATGCGCGACCAGAGCTTCGCGGTGATCCGCGCGGTGGGGGTCGAGACCGGCGGGTCGAACATCCAGTTCGGGGTCAACCCGGACACCGGCCGCATGGTCATCATCGAGATGAATCCGCGGGTCAGCCGCAGCTCGGCGCTGGCCTCCAAGGCCACCGGCTTTCCCATCGCCAAGATCGCCGCCAAACTCGCGGTCGGCTACCTGCTTGACGAGATCAGGAACGACATCACGCGCGAGACCCCCGCCAGCTTCGAGCCGACCATTGATTACGTCGTCACCAAGATCCCGCGCTTTGCCTTCGAGAAATTCCCGCAGGCCGACCCCACGCTCACCACGCAGATGAAAAGCGTCGGCGAAGCGATGGCTATCGGACGCACGTTCAAGGAAAGCCTGCAAAAATGCCTGCGCTCGCTGGAGATTGGCCGCAGCGGCCTGGGCGGGGACGGCAAACCCTGGCGCATCGGCACGGAAGTCTATGGCGACCGCGACATCCTCCCGCGCGACGTCATCAGCCGCAAACTCAGCGTGCCCAACGCCGAGCGCATCTTCTTCATCCGCCACGCGCTGCGCGCCGGCTTCAGCATCGAAGAGATCTTCCACCTCACGAAGATCGACCGCTGGTTCCTGGTGCAGATCAAAGAGATCGTGGATTTCGAGGAAGAATTGGCAACGGCCAAGAATTGATCCGTGAATGTTGACTGCAAAGAAATCCTCCAACGCGCTCGTCAATTCGTGCATTGAAGCGACCTGAAGGTTGCGCCCCGGACGGAGCGCGCCGTTTACGGCGCTTCAACGTCTGCAAAACAAGCCACCGGTTTTTCGAAAAGCTTCCGAACTTCGTGCGTTGAAGCGGCATAAATGCCGCGCTCCTGCCGAGGAACTCACAGTTCTCCAACGACCGCCACGCGCCGCGGTATATGGAACTGTCCGCACCCAGGCCGGGCAGAACCTGGATCTTCTGGCGCGCTGGGCATCGCTGTTAGCGGGGCTCCGGCAGCTTCACCCGCCAGAGCAGCAGTGCTCCCAACCCGAAGAGCAGGATCAGGGACAGGATGCCCGTCCGCGGGTTTCCGGTGGCCAACCCCACGCCGCTCATCAGGATGGGCCCAATGATCACGGCGAACTTGCCCAGCATGTTGTAAAACCCGAAAAACTCGCCCGCCTTGTCCTGGGGAATCAAGCGGGCATACAGCGACCGGCTCAGGGATTGGACGCCGCCCTGCACCAGTCCCACGGTGATGGCCAGCGTGTAGAAATGGGCGACGCTGGTCATGAAATAGCCGAAGACGCAGACGCCCACATACACGGCCAATCCGAGGAGGATGCCGGTGCGGGCCCCCAGGCGCTCACCGAGCTTGCCGAACACGATGGCGGCGGGAAAGCCGACGAACTGGGTGATCAGCAGCGCGGAGATGAGGCTGTTGCCAGGCAGGTTCAGGGCGCTTCCGTAATCAACGGCCATGCGGATCACCGTGTCCACGCCGTCGATGTAGAGCCAGTAGCCGAGCAGGAAGGTGAACACCGGCTTGAGTTGGCGGATATGGTGGAAGGTCTCGCGCAATTGGACAAAGCCGGATCGGACCGTGGCCCAGAGGCTGGACCGCCTGGATTCCCCCCGCGCTTCCGGCACCCAGAGGAGCAGGGGAACAGTGAACACCGCCCACCAGGCCGCCACCGTGAGGAACGACCAGCGCACCGCTTCGGCGGCGTCCGTGAGTCCAAACGTCTCCGGATGGGTGACCATGAACACATTGAGCGCAAACAGCAGGCCGCCGCCCACATAGCCCAATCCGTAACCGAGGGCGGAGACGAGGTCGAACCGGTCCGGTTCGGACACGCTGATCAGGAGGGAATCATAAAAGACCAGCGAGCCGGAGAATCCGATGCTGGCCAGCGCATAAAGCGCCAGGGCGAACGCCCACTGGCCTTGCGACGCCAGGTGAAGTCCAGCCGTCATGACCACGCCCAGGGTGGAGAATCCCAGCAGAAACCGCTTCCGCGCCCCACCGCGATCGGCGATGGCGCCGAGCACGGGGGCGAGGATGGCGACCACGATGCCGGCGGTGGAGTTGGCCAGGCTGAGGCGGAAGGTGCTGACCGTTTCGGGCGCGCCGGCGCTCCAGAACTGCTTGTTGAAGAGCGGAACGAACCCCGCCATGACCGTGGTGGCAAAGGCGGAGTTGGCCCAGTCGTAGAGCGCCCAGGGCAAAGCGCGTTTGAGCCACGGTTTTCTCATGCGGAGTGCGGTTTACTCAACCAGCCTGGCCAGTTCTCGATGGTTGATCTTGCCGGTGCCGAGTTTGGGAATCTCTTTGACGGTCTGGATTTCCCGGGGGACGGCGAGGTTGCTGAGGCCTTTGGCTTTGATGGCCGCACGCACCTCGTCGAGGGTCAATCGCGGCTCGTTGCTGACCGCGATCAGGCGTTCGCCCTTGTCAGGGTCCGGCCGGGCCACGACGGCAACGGTGAAGCGCAGTCCGTACTGAGGAAAGGCGCCGTCCAGTGCTTCCTCGACGGACGTGAGGCTGACCATTTCGCCGCTGATCTTGGCGAACCGTTTCATGCGCCCGAGGATTCGCACATACTTGCCGTCCTCGACGTCGGCGATGTCCCCGGTGTCGTACCAACCGCCCAGCGCCTGGAACTTCGCATGGGCGTCCGGGTTCACGTAGCCCTTCATGATGTTCGGACCCTTGACGAAGAGCCGTCCGCCCGGCTCCACCCCCTCGACCTTCTCCAGCTTCCACTCGATGCCCGGCAGGAACTCGCCGGCCGAGCCGGGGCGCGGGCGCATGGGGGTGTTGACCGAGAGGCACGGACTGCACTCGGTGGCGCCGTAACCTTCCAGGATGCGGAGGCCGAACTTGCCGGCCCAGGTGCGGGTGGTGCTTTCCTGAAGCTTCTCGGCGCCGGCAAAGAGGTAACGGACGCTCCGGAAATCATACGGGTGCGCCTTGCGCGCATACCCGGCCAGAAAGGTGTTGGTGGCAAAGAACACCGTGGCATTCAAGTCGTACAGTGCCGTCGGCACCACGCGGTAGTGCAGGGGCGACGGGTAAAGAAAGGCGAAGGCGCCGCGCGCCAGCGGCAGCAGCAGTCCGACGGTCAATCCGAAGCTGTGGAACAGGGGCAGGGCGTTGAAGAACCGGTCGTTCTCGGTGAGGTCGGCGACGGCGCACATCTGGCGGATATTGGCCAGCAGATTGCGATGGCTCAATTCCACGCCCTTGGGCACGCCCTCGGACCCGCTGGTGAACAGGATCACCGCGGTGTCCTCGGGGCTCTGCGGACCGGAAAGCCCGGGGCCACAGAGTTTGGACGCCAGGCTTGCGGCCAGCTTGCGGCCCATCCCGATGCGTTGGCGCACGTCTTCGAGATAGAGCAGCTCGATGCCGGCGGCGGTCAGCGGTGCGGGATCCAGTTTGAATCGGTCCAGAAAGGAGCGCGAGGTGACCACCTGCCTGAGCCCGGCCAGTTCGCAGCACGTCAGCAGGATGGACGTGCCGGTGGTGTAGTTCAGGATCGCCGGGACCTTGTGGGCCGCCCACAAACTCAGCAGCGTCGCGGGCAAGGCCGAGACATTGGGCAAGAGCACACCCACGCGTGGTGAACCGGTCGGGATCCGTCGTCGCCACTGTGCGGCCAGCAGGTTGGCCCCCAGGAGCAGGCGCGCGTAGGTCGTCCGCTGGAGGGTCATGTCCTGGAGCACAACAGCGTCAGGACGTTCACGGGCCGACTCGCTGATGGCCTGGGGCAGGGTGGGGGGGCCGAACTCCATTTCCACCTCGAACTGCTGGCGCACCATGAGGTCGCGCAGCCAGTCGGTGATCCGTCCGCGCGCGGCTGTGGTGCTTTCGCCGGGTCGGCGCTCTGGTTGGCGCACGGGGCTGAAATGGGCGCTGACCGGGGGGAACCATTGCTTCCATCTGCGATTGGGCGAAAGGGGCAGGCGATGCGCGTTTCGCAAACAGGCGGTGATGACCTTGGCGTGCGTTTTGTAGATGAGGAACCCGGTCCCGTCGAACAGTTTCATCAGGGATCCGGTCTGCGAGAGGCGGCCCTCGGGGAACAGCACCAGGCGCCCGCCTTTCTGCAGGTACTCCGCCATGTGCCGCACCGCGAAGGGCGAATTATTCTCCACGGGAAACGTCCGGCGGTTGACCATGACCTTCCGGTGCAGCCAGCTCATCCTGGCCGTGTCGCTCGATGTGACGAAGCGCCAGTCCTTCTCCAGGCAAACGCCCAGGAGCAGCCAGTCGAACCAGGACACGTGATTCGACAGGAGCAGCACCGGTCCCGGCTCCTTGAGCACGCCTTCGTTGCAGGCGCGGAACCTGAGACACAGCCGCAACAGGAATCTGAGGAACAGGATCATGCGCTGGCGCCAGTCTAAGCCCAACGACTTTCGCATCTCCATTGCAAAGTCAAAGGGTGGATTTCGCAAGCCCCTTGTCCGAATCAAGTTGGGTCCTGAAGGTGTTCAGAGACGATCGTGTGCTCGCCCGCTTCTTTTGGGGCCGAGCCTCCGGCGTTTCTCGCCCGGTTGACGAATCCCGCTCGCGCGCCTAAGGTGCCTCATCGGTCGGTCAGGCACGGAAAACGAACGTCCTGCCCTGACCCGGATCGGAGGTGAGGTGTGCATGAAACGCGCGGCCATCATCATGCTTCTGGCGTCTGTGATTCGTCCTTGGGCGTTTGAAAACCTGGACTTCGAGCAGACCCCTGCCCCAACGGAGGCGTGGACGGACAATGTTCCCGGCTGGCGACACATTGGGGCCAATGGCGGCGGTGGCAGCTACTGGAATGTGAACCGGGCCAACCTCAGTGGTTGGGCCGAAGCATCCTTGATCTACCAGAATACTCCGGAGTCTCCTTGGACAGTGTGGCCGACCCCGCCCATCGACGGCCTGTTTTCCATGGCGTTCTCCGCATTCTGGCCCCTTTTACCGCAGCCCACCACGAACGACTACACTTCCGCCTGGATTGGTCAGACGGGCTTTATTGAACCCGGTGCCGCGCGTCTGACGTTGATCACCGACTACACCGGACCGCAGATCGTTTACTACCCTGAGAACCCGGGTGAGTTTGCCGTGGGCACTCTCACGCTCTACTTCGAGGGGACGCCAGTCCCCTTCACGTTGCACGACGCAGGCACAGGAATGATCGGTCAACCGCTGCGAGAGCTGCGGGCGGATTTGGGCCCGTTTAGCGGCCAGACGGGAGAACTGCGAATCGGCATCGAGGGTCCGCACACCTTTGTCATCGATGAGATCCATTTCGTTCCGGAACCAGGCCCGGCATCGCTCCTGGTGGCCGGCCTCGGTGCCTTTGGCCTGCTGGGGACGTGGCGGGCACGCCGCCCTCGGAGCCGGTGCGCACAGCGACGAAAGAGTGCGGTGATTCGGAGAGATTGGCCGCCGAGATGAATCACGCCGCCGAGTTGGACGCCCTCCTTCCCGCCATCCTCGACCGGGCATTCCCCCATTGCGGAATAGACCATCGCAGCGCTGGGAGCATGGTGCCGACTGACGTCAGGCGGCTACGGTGAGGTAGGCGTGCACGTTTAGTCCGCGCCAATCTTGCAGTTCGGAGGGCTGCGGATGGGTGGAGGTCTGGCGTGGTTCCGGGAGCATGGCGCCGACTGACGTCAGGCGGCTACCAGCGCATCGCGCCTGGTGCGGATTGTTCGCGGGCGTGAAACTTTCACGAGTCCAGACTCAGGCTGGCACAGCCTGTTCCCGTTTCCCCAAGCCGAACACTTCGAGGATGGCTTTGAGGCAGCGGCGGATGCCGACATCGCGGACGCCGGCCAGGCCGTACACGTCGTTGAGTTCCTGTTCATGGGTCCGGTAGCGCGGGGGGAGGGTCATCAGGGCTTCCAGGTCGTCGCCCTGCTCCCGGGCGATCTCGGGATGGAAGAGGCCGCGTCCGACCACGTAGGTGCCAGCGGGCAGCGGCAACATTTGCCGCGGCATGACCAACCAGGGCCGGTAGTGGAACTCGAGCTTCCCGCCCTCGGCCCGGTTCAGCCAGCCGTAGGTGCGGACCGGCACGCGGTTGATCTTGCGGGCAGTGAACATCCGGTTGCCGTCGCGGAACGGATGAAAGCGCTTGCGCCGGAGGGTGACGAAATCCCAGACATAGAGGTTACCGAACACAAGCAATCGGAACGACCAACCGGCGATGAAAAAAGCGATCAGCAGGAGAATGGCGGAGATCAGGGCCCCGACGAGGGGGCTGCTGAACGAGGTGCCGGTGACCAGGCCCAGCAGGGTCAGGCGGAAGGCTTTGAGCGCGGTGTCCACGGTGGTGAAGGGGCTGATCAGGATCAGGATGTTGATGGCGTGAGACGCGAGCCAGACGATGACGAACGCAGCGATGGCGAAGGGCACGAAGAACGCGTTGCCAATCCCGGCCAGGTCGATCGCCGCAAAACCCGCTGACGCCAGGCTGGCGGTTTGGGTCGAGTCCGGGAAAATGGTGGTCACGAGGGGGACGACGGCGCCCGCCACGACCAGTCCGCTGACCTTGTTTTCGACGGCTTCAGCCACATCGAAAGGCTTTTTGAGCGCGGTGGGTGCGGCGGTGCCGACGATGTCCTTGGCCGCCACCGCGCCGGCCAGCAGGAGGGCGGGGATCCAGAACCACGGGCGTGCGAACCAGTGCAGGTGGGCCCGCTGTTCCTGGGGCGCGTTCCACCACTGGTACGCCCCCACCGCCCCGACGCCGACCAGGGGCGAGATGGCCAGGCCGGTCACGGTCGAGGCCGTCTGAGCCGCCTGAATGCCGGTTTCACGCAGGACGTTTGAAGACGCGGTCTGGCTCGTTTCGGCGTGGCCTTGAAGCACGCCGCCGCAGAGCAGTGATGCCAGGATGAGCTGGGTCAGGAGTTTCATCGTTGGGGGCCAAATTGCCACGGACGCTACCCAGGCGCAATCGTCCGAGTTGGCGGAGATGGGTCTCCTGCTGCGGCTCACGGAGCCGCGCTCCGCAAAGGGTTCATGGACGAAACTCACATCAAGACCCATGAACCGCCTGGTGAGGGCATCAGGCCTGCAACCTGTAGTTCGGGCTTGTATCGGGGCGTGGCGTGGAGAAGGGTTGGACAGGAATGGCCTCTCGGAACGCATTGCGGATGGACGACGCGGGTGAGGCCCTGGAGGCGCGCTCGCCCGACTGGCTGCAAGCGCTTGACCACACGGCCGATGCCGGAATGGTGGTGACGGCGCCGGAATTGAAGACGTTGTTCGAGCGCGCGGCTTGGGGCATGTTCACCGTGATCACCGATCCGGCCAAAGTGCGGCTGGAGACAGCCGTTGAACTGGCGGTGGACGCTCCCGACCGCGCCGCCTTGTTGGTGCGCTGGCTTTCCGAGTTGAACTACCGCCACATCACGCGGCACGAACTGTTCGCCCGATTCAACATCCTGGAACTGAGCGAGACGCGTCTGGTCGCGGAAGTCCAAGGCGAGCCCATCGACCCGGCCCGCCACGTGATCCATACGGAGATCAAAGCCGTCACATTCCACGGGCTCAAGATCGAGCAGCAGGGGACGGATTGGCGGGCCCAAGTGATCTTTGACCTGTAATGAATGCACGGTGCGGAGCGGGGCCAGGATGCTGGCTGGACGCGGCCCCGCCCGCTTGACGCAGGACGCAACACGCAACATTCCGTAACATGCAATTCCACCAAATCGGAGCAGCCCTCTGGGAAATCCCGCCCGAAGGCGGGATGCGAGTTCCGGCGCGGATCTATGCGACGCCGAAGATGCTGGACGCCATCCGCAACGACAATGCGTCCCAGCAGGCAGCGAACGTGGCGCATCTGCCTGGCATTGTGAACTACTCGCTGGCCATGCCGGACATTCATTGGGGCTACGGCTTTCCCATCGGCGGGGTCGCGGCCTTCGACTTGAAAACGGGCGTCATTTCACCCGGCGGCGTCGGTTATGACATCAACTGCGGTGTGCGCCTGATGGTGTCACGCCTGACGCGGGCCGAGGTGACACCGCGTCTGCGCGAGTTGGTGAACCAGTTGTTCCGCGACGTGCCCACGGGCGTCGGTTCCGCGGGGGCGCTCTCAGTTTCGGAGGACGAGTTGAAGCGGGTGGTTGCGCGGGGGGCCAGGTGGGCTGTGGAGCGCGGGTTGGGCGAGGAGTCGGACCTCGAGTACATCGAGGAGCACGGCTGCATCGCCGGCGCGGAGCCCGCCCGAGTGTCCGCCCGGGCCTGGGAGCGCGGGCGCGGGCAACTGGGCACGCTCGGGTCGGGCAACCATTTCCTCGAGGTGGGATACGTGTCGGAAGTGTTTGACGCCCGCGCGGCGCAAGTGCTGGGGCTGCATCCGGACCAGGTCACGGTCATCATCCATTGCGGTTCGCGCGGGTTCGGCTACCAGGTGTGCGAAGATTACCTGTCGGTGATGGACCGGGCGGTGAAAAAATACGGGATTGAGTTGCCGGACCGGCAGTTGGCCTGTGCGCCGGTGGATTCGGAGGAGGGGCAGGCGTATTGGGGGGCGATGCAGTGCGCGGTCAATTACGCCTTTGCCAACCGCCAGGTGATCGCGCACCACACGCGCCGGGCGTTCGAGCATGCGCTGGGGTTGGACCGCCACGCCATCGGGCTGCGCACCGTGTATGAGGTCGCGCACAACATCGCCAAGTTCGAATGGCATCCGGTCGAGGGCCGGGAAGTGAAACTGTGCATCCATCGCAAGGGGGCGACGCGCGCCTTCGCGCCGGGACGCAAGGAGGTGCCCTCCGCCTACCAGGCCATTGGCCAGCCGGTGCTGATTCCGGGCGACATGGGGCGGTATTCGTATGTGTTGACCGGCACTGAGCAGGCGATGATCCAGACCTTTGGCAGCACCTGCCATGGGGCCGGGCGGGCCCTGAGCCGGGTCAAGGCCAAGCAGATGGCCCGGGGCCGGAACATTCTCCAGGAACTCGAGCAGCGCGGCATCCTCGTTCGCGGCCAGAGTCGGCGCACCGTGGACGAGGAAATTTCTGAGGCTTACAAGGATGTGTCCAGCGTGGTCGATGCCTGCGCCCTGGCCGGGATTTCCAACAAGGTGGCGCAGTTGCGGCCACTGGGTTGCATCAAGGGGTGATGCGACATCTTCCCGATTGTCATCAAGTTGAGGCGGTCTTAGGCTGACGCCCGGCCATGATTTCAACCCAGCAGGTGTCCACCCTCGGGGCGTCGAACTGCGAGGTGGCCTTGGACAACGTCACGCGGCAGCTCTATGCCACGGATGCCTCGCTTTATCAGCTGGTCCCCGCGGCGGTGGCCTTTCCTCGCAACGCGCGTCAGGCCGGGGCCTTGATCTGTGCGGCGGCGGCGGCCGGCCTTTCCGTGATCCCGCGCGGGGGCGGCACCGGGCTGACCGGGGGTGCGATTGGCGATGGGGTGGTGGTGGATTTTGCGCGCCACAATCGCAGCATCGGCCCGCTGGACATCGAACGGAACACGATCCGGGTGGGGGCGGGGGTGATCCTCGACCAGCTCAACGAGTACCTGCGTCCGTTCAAGCTGTGGTTTGGCCCGGATGTGGCCACGAGTTCGCGGGCCACGATTGGGGGCATGATCGGCAACAACTCGAGCGGCGCCCGCGCTCCGTATTACGGAACGACCGTGGACCATCTGAAGTCCATCGAAGTCGTGCTGGCGGACGGCAGCATCACCAACGTGGGCGAAGGCATCATCAGTCTGCCGCGTCAGCACAACGTTCTCGAGAGCCTGGTCGCCTTCAACGGATTGGAGATCCGGGAGAACCGTCCGCCCGGCTTGATCAAACGCTGGCCGGGATATGGCATCGAGCGTTGTCTGGACGGGAACTGCAGCATGCTCCATGTGCTGTGCGGCAGCGAAGGGACCTTGGCGGGCATTTTTTCCGCGGAACTCAAGTTGGTGCCGGTGCCCAAGGAACGCGGGCTGGGAATCCTGTGCTTCGGTTCCATCGCCGAAGCCATGCAGGCGACGGTGGCGCTGCTGGATCTGAAGCCGGCGGCGGTGGAGCACCTGGACCGCCTCTTGTTGGATCAGACCCGCGCCCAGTTGGAATACGAGGGGGTGCGCGATCTCCTGGGACTGGATGAAGACCCGTGTGAATCCCTGCTGGCGGTGGAGTTTCTGGACGACGTGGCCGACAAGTTGGCGGCGCTGGACAAGCGCGGCTTGGGCCACCGCCGGCAGATGCTCACCGATCCGGAGGCCATGAATCGCTTCTGGGCCCTGCGCAAGGCGGGGCTATCCATTCTCACCGGGGCCAGGGGCGACGCCAAGCCGGTCACCTGCGTCGAGGACACGGCGGTCCGGCCGAGGGACCTGCCTGCCTACGTCAACGGGCTGCAGAAGATTGTCCGGGACCTGGGCCTGCAGGCGTCGTTTTACGGTCATGCGGCGGCGGGCCTGCTGCATGTGCGGCCGGTGATCAACCTGCACACTCCCCAGGGTCTGCGGCAGATGCGTCAGGTTTCGCGCGAGGTGGGGGCGTTGGTGAAACAGTTCAAGGGTTCGTTGTGCGCCGAGCACGGGGTGGGCATCGGACAAACCGAGTTCATGCCGGATCAGCTGGGGGATCGCATGATGGAGGTCATGCGCGAGATCAAGAAATCGTTTGATCCCTCCAACGTGCTCAATCCGGGCAAGATCATTCCGGACGGACGCTACGAGTTGGACACGAACCTGCGGGTGTCGCCGGGGGGCCTCATCGAGCTGCCCTTCGAGCCGGTGCTGGGGTTCCGGTTCAAGGACGGGTCGTTCGTGCGCAATCTGGAGCAGTGCAACGGGTGCGGCGCCTGCCTCAAACCCACGCCCAGCATGTGCCCCACCTACATCGCCACGGGCGACGAACTGATGTCCACCCGCGGGCGCGCCAACCTGATCCGGGCGGTGTTGCAGGGCCGGGGGGAGCGGGGGCCGGACCTCGCCAGGTCGCCGGAACTCAAGGAGGCATTGAACAACTGTCTGGCCTGCCATGCCTGCACCCGGGAGTGCCCCTCGAACGTCAACCTCAGCCTGCTCCGGGCCGAGCTGAACTACGCGCGCATCCGACAGCGCGGGATGAAACTCCGGGAGCGACTGATCAGTCATGCGGACGCACTGGGTCGCTGGGGCTGCCGCGTGCCGCGCGTCGCGAATGCGGTGCTCAACTCGAGCCTGATGCGTCATGTCGTCGGCCGCGCCCTGGGCTTTTCGCACCACCGTCCGCTGCCCGCCTACAGCCGGCTGCGGTTTGATGAATGGTTTGCGCAGCGTCCGCCAGCCAAGGGTGGGCGGCGCGGGCCGGTGATGCTCTGGGACGACACCTCGACCCGCTACCACGACTCGAAGGTGGGGATGGCGGCGGTGCGTGTGCTGGAGGCGGCGGGATTCCGGGTGATGCTTTATGAAGACCGCATGTGTTGCGGCCGGCCGGCGTTCAGCCAGGGCAACCTCGACGAGGCGAAGCGATGCGGCGCGCACAACCTGGCGATGATCAATCGGGACGTGAACAAGGTGCCGATCGTGTTCCTGGAGCCGTCCTGCTGGACGATGTTCAAGGAGGACTACGTCGAGCTGGGCCTGCCCCTGGCCCGGGAAGTGTCCGCGCGTTCCATGCTCTTCGAGGAGTTCGTGGCCGATCTGCTGGATGAGGAACCCGGGGCCTTGCGGTTCAATGAAAAGCCCGGCAACGTGGTCATCCACGCCCATTGCCATGCCCGCGCGGCTGGACGCGCCGAAACCCTGCGCCGGCTGGTCGAACGGCTGCCTCAGCGCAGTGTGACCCTGCTGGACACCGGCTGCTGCGGGATGGCGGGCGCGTTTGGCATGATGTCCGCCAAGTATGACCTGTCGGTGGCGGTGGCCCGGCCCTTGATCGAGCAGATCCAGGCTCAACCGTTTGGGACCACCGTGGTGGCGACCGGCACGAGTTGTCGTCAACAGATCAAGCACCTGGCCAATGCGCGATTGCGGCATGTGGCGGAGTTGCTGGCGGAATCGTTGATCTAGCCAAACGGATCCTTCGAACCCGCCACCACCAACAGCGAATCAAGAGCCATGAAAGGCAAGGACCCGAGCGCCGAGGCGACCTCCGCCGTGCCGGCGTTGCCGGGCTTGCGAGAGTCGTCAGGCCGCCGCACCTGGATTGCGTGGCTGGTGCTGGCGATTGCGCTGGTCGCCAGTGCGGTCGGATGGGTCATCAGCCTCAAGCTGGAGCAGCAGGCCGGTCGGCAAGCGCTCGTAACCG
>JALOTZ010000062.1 GCA_025457615.1 Verrucomicrobiota bacterium | reverse complement strand
TGATCCATCCCGCCACGGTAACAGTTACTTCTGGCGCAACGTATCCTTTCTCCCCATCCCACCCCCGACCCCGGGTAACAAAACTTTTGGCGCAATTCGAGGCCCACCGTCGGTTCCTTTTTTGTTAGCCAGTGCGGACTCGCCGGGCCCATGCTGGGGACATGAAATCGCTCGAATCGCAATTGAACCAGTTTCTCCGCAAACGGCCGCGCCTGGGTCGCTCGGTGTACATTGCCAAGGGAGCGGTGGTGATTGGGGATGTCACGCTGGGTGACCAGACCAGCGTCTGGTACAACGCGGTGGTGCGGGGCGACATCAACCGCATTGTGATTGGCCGGGGCAGCAACATCCAGGACAACGCCGTGCTCCACCTAGCCGATGACTACCCCTGCCTGATCGGCGATCACGTGACCGTGGGCCACTCGGCCGTCGTGCATGCCTGCACGGTCGAAGACCAGGTCCTGGTGGGCATGGGCGCCGTGATCCTGGACGGCGCGGTCATCGGGGCTCAGTCCATCATCGGCGCAAAGGCTCTGGTCACGCAGGGAACGCGGGTGCCGTCAGGGTCGCTGGTGTTGGGTGCCCCGGCGAAAGTGGTCCGACCGCTGAGCACCAAGGAGCGCCAGGGATTGAAACACTGGGCGGAGAAGTATATCGCCAATGCGGCTTATTGCCTCAAGCACCGCATCGAGGTGGGCAAGCCGCGCCCGGTCGGTCGGGTGGGGATCCGAAAGGTTCAATAGCCCGCCCGGGTGATCTCGCGCTCCAGGGCCATCTGGAATTCTTGCAGGTCGGCCGCAGACGGGCGATACCCCTCGGTCTTCGGCACCAATCCCAGGCGTCCCATCTGGTCGAGATACCAGTCCGCCGTCTTGCCATCACTGAAGGTCACCTTGCCGCTGACGAGTGAGCCGGGTTTGGTGAGGGTATCGACGGAAACCGTGACTCCGCCGGTGGTGGGAGCTGGGGGTTCCCGCTGGCCCGGCGACGCAGGCTTTCCGGTCAAATCGGTGGGCCGCACCTCGACTGGGGGCGCGGGCTTCGCCTCGGGCGGCTCCTTTTCCTTGAGCGTCAGGTTCAGGTCATCCACGAGAAACCGAACCTCCAAGTAAGTCAGCTTGAGGCCCAGTTCGGAAGCCAGCCGGCTCTGGATCTCGGATAGTTTCAAACCCGTCTCGATCCAGGCGGCGACCTGTTGCTTTTGTTTTTCGTCGAGCGTCATCGTCGTCCTTCATTCAAGCCGATCAATCGTCCGGAGACAACTGCTGACTTGCGGGCTTCAGACCAATCCCAGGTTCCGGAGGATGCGGGTGGCGGACTGCGCCTTGTTGAGCGTGTAGAAATGAAGGCCTGGCACGCCCGCAGCCAGCAACTCCTGGCACTGGCGCGAGGCGTACTCGACGCCGAACTCGGCCGCGGCTGCGTCGTCGCCGGCCCGCAGGTCCAGCTCCCGCTGCAACGCCTGCGGCAGACGGGCGCCGCACAGGGAGACAAACTTCCGAATCTGCGAGGCGCTGAGGATGGCGATGATGCCGGGAACCAGCGGCACCGTCACCCCCAGCGCCGTGAGGTAATCCCGGAGCTCAAAGAAATCGCGGTTGTCGAAGAACAACTGGGTGATGACGAAGTCCGCCCCCGCGTCAATCTTGGCCTTGAGATGCCGCCAGTCGGCCAGCTTGCCCTCGCGGCAGGCCGGATGCCCTTCCGGAAAGCCGGCCACGCCCACCCCGAATCCCTCCTCGGCACGGATGAAGCGCACGAGTTCAGCGGCGTGTTCAAATCCGCCCTCTGGTTTGGCAAAAGCCGTTCCGGGCGGAGGATCGCCGCGCAGCGCGAGGATGTTGCGGACGCCGGCGGCCCGGGCCTCGTCAAGGATCTCGCGGATTTGCTCGCGTGTTGACCCAACGCAGGTGAGGTGAGCGAGGGTGGTCAGGGCGTGTTCCCGCTGGATCCGGTCCACCATCGCGATCGTCTTGTGCCGCGTGCCCCCGCCGGCGCCATAGGTCACCGAACAATAGTCCGGCTTCAGAACGTTCAGCGCCGGGACGGTTTCCGCGAAGAAACGGCGCTCGCCTTCCTCGGTCTTGGGCGGAAAAAACTCCATGGAAATCACCGGCCGACCGCTGCCCTTGCGCGAGGCGTAAATGTCACGAATCAGTTGCATGGCGATTGCTTAACGGATGCGGGTTTCAAAGGCGAGCACCGGAAAAGGGGCTTAAGCCGGTCGGACCACGTTTTCCGGCATCCCTTCCAGGAACCGGCGGACGTTGGACACCACCACCTGCATCAAGCGCTTCCGCGCGGCGGTGGTGGCCCACCCGAGGTGTGGCGTGACGATGCAATGCGGTGCATGCAGCAGCGGATGGTCGGAAGGCGGCGGCTCGGCTGAAAGCACGTCCACCGCCGCCCCCGCAATCGTCCCGGACTCCAAGGCCCGGGCCAGCGCCCGTTCATCCACCAAGGGCCCGCGCCCAGTGTTGATGAGGAATGCGGACGTCTTCATCAAGGCCAGCCGTCGGGCGTTGACCAGCCCCTGGGTTTGCTCCGTCAGCGGACAATGCAAGGTGACCGCGTCCGACTCCTGAAACAGCGTATCCAAGTCAACCCGGCGGACGCCCGGGGCCTGGCCTGCGGCAAGAGGTGTTCGGGTATGGGCCAGAAGGTTCATGCCGAACGCGCCTCCCAGGACCGCCACGCGCCGGCCGATGCGCCCCAGGCCGACAATGCCCAGTGTCAGCCCCTCCAGTTCGATCAAGGGAAACTCGGCGTAACTGAAGTCCTTGGAGGTGCTCCAGCGCCCGGCGCGAACCCCGTCGGAATGGGCGCCCACGTGCAAGGCCAGCTCCAGCAGCAAGGCGAAGGTCAGTTGAGCCACGGAGGCGGTGCTGTAGTCGGGGACATTGGTAACAACAATTCCTTTTTGATCCGCGGCCTTGAGATCCACGACGTTCGTGCCGGTGGCCAGCACACCGATGTATCGGAGCTGCGGCAACGCCTCGATATGGTTCTGCCGAAGCGCCACCTTGTTGGTGAGCACGACTTCATGTCCCCGGGCCCGCTCCAGCACCTGCTCCGGCGATGTTCGATCATGAATGGTGCAGCAGCCCAGGGCACGCAGGTCGTCCCAGTGAAGATCGCCGGGATTCAGGGTGTAGCCGTCCAGGACCACGATAGGCATCGGTTGCCCCAGCTTACGGGCTGCGGACACCAGTGCAACCCTGCGAGAATCAGCCCCCAGTTCAGCCGCGCGCCTACCGCGAGAAAGTGGCACTGCTGGTGAAAGTCACTGCGAAAGGAAAACCGAGAAACGTGCCCGTGAAAGTCCCGGCGGAATCAACGACCAAGCCGCTGGCGTAAGTCCGCCCGGTCCCCTCGATGGAACTGGAGGTAATGACGAGGTCCGAACTCTGCGGGATGTAGGCGTCGCTGTAGAGCTGGATGTTGTTGTAATCCAGCCGGCCCAAGCGCAGCAGCGGGGGGATCAACCCGGCAGGGTCATTCACCTGATACCAAATGTCGCAGCCATCCTGGACAATGGTCACACCCGCGGTGACCTGGTTGGTGAAGGAATACGGCTGGCCTTTGAAACTCAGGTTGATGGACTGGACCTCGGTGACCCGGTAATCCCCAGCCACGCTGCCACAGGTGCCCGCCGAAACAAACGGGCTGGGTACCGGCGTCAATACGCTCGTGCTGCTTGCGATGGAGTAATTTCCGGTCGCGCCGTTGGTGGACGAGGTGACCTCCACAAAGTAGTCCGCTCCTTCGATGAATCCGTTGGTCAGCAGGGAGTTGAAGTTGAGCCCGGGCAGTATGTCGTCATTGGTGGCGATGCCGGTGAGATTGGTGTCGTAGAGGACGAGGAAGGTGTCAAACTCTCCTTCCAGGGCCAGCACGTTGTTGGACGCCGCGTCGGTGATCAGGTAGTAATCAGCAAAACTGCCGGACCGGGCCCGTGAAAGCTCATCCAGTGGGCTGACGTCTCCAAAAACCAACCCGTCACCAATCGCCTGGCCGTTGTGAACATTGAGCGACACATAAGCGCTGGCCAGCTCGCCGCTCTTGGTCACCACCGTCACGTCAATCTGCTGCTCGAAAAGCCCCGGGAGCGCTTCAATTTGTCCGACGCTGGTGCTGACGTAGCGCACCTGGTTCAGGGTGGTCTGCACCTTGAACATGCCGTTCGTATCGATGAGTTGGTCGTAGTTGTCGAAGATGCCGTTCGCGGCGTTTGAACTGGACCAATTCCTGATGGTCCAGGCGTAGTGGTCGATGGCGGATGGATCAACGTCGGCCACAACCTTGATCCAGACGAACAAGCTGTCGTTCGTATCGCCGCAGATCGGGGAAAGGTAGAGGTAACCCGCCGGGCCGTTGAACACCGGGCCGTTGAAAGATCCGGCGCCGGAGGACGAGCAGGTTGGCTGGCTGAAGGCTACTTGGACAACGACTGGCTTGTTTGTGGACCCTCCGTCGTACTGTCCACTGCTGCCTCCTTCGGTGTCACAGCCGGTGGCAACAGCCAGAGCCAGGACCGCACAACCGCCCAAAATGCCCCATTTCGTCTTCATAATCATATTGTTGAGATCAGCGAACGCTAAAGCTCTCGGAAGCCAGTAGCAGCGACTGTGCCTCCGGGTGGAACAATTCGACGCGGTAGCGGCCACGGGGCCACCCTTCCGCCACGTCCAGCCAAACATAGTTGTAGGCAGAGCCTTGGCGAACCGGCTCGAACTCGGTGAACACCATTCGATCATCCTCGGGGTTCCGCCAGACGGCCAGGACTTGGCCCAAACCCTCGAGCGCAAAGTCATTCTCGAACACTGCGTAAACCCGTTTGGTCCCGGCCGGCAGGGCGTGCATTTGTCCGGCGATGCGCCCGTCCGGGCCAGCTTCATCCGTGACCGTCAAGACCGAGGGTCGGACCTCCTCCGATGCATTCCCTGCGAGAGCGTCGTAAATGCCGACCAGCGTCGAGCTGACCTCTTCCGATGAAGCCAAGACCCCCGAAGACAGACCCAGGAACTGGTGAAGCAGCGTCCCTGCTTCGGACGGGGTGAGCTCACACGCCAGGTGGTTTGCCAAGGCCACCAAGGCTTCCCGGTCAATCTGCCTCAGGTCCTCCATCGCTCCGCTGGCTGCAAACCGCTTCAGCGCCGCCATGGTCTGCTGCTCCCGAGGATCGGCTGCGCGAATCACCTCATCCAGCCGGTGCAGCGCTCGGACTGTCTCCCGGTCCGCGGTTGCTCCGGGCTGCCGGGCGGATTGAGCGGCGGTCAACGTCGGGGCCGAGGTTCCGTCCTCTTTGGCTGACCCAGCGACTGGTGAATCCTGCCTTGAGTCGTGCTCCACCATCCACCCCGGCCTTCCCCCCTCGGGCCGGGTGTTTGAAGAGAAGAATGCAACCTTCAGACTCGCGACCACGGCAAACAACACGAGCAGGGCCAGCAACCGCACGCGGCAGGAGGCCGATGGACAAGTTGGGGTTTGCGCTCCGGACCGGGGGTCGGAAGCGCAACCAACCTTTGTGTGGAGCCTGTTCATTGACCAAGAAAGGGCGCGTGGTGACAATGCCAAATGCCGGCTCAAATGAACCACGCTTACGCCACTGTCCAGCACAAACCTGGCCATGAAAGCCGCGATTCAAGCTGGGACGAGCTGGCGAGCTGGCGAGCTGGCTTGCAAACCTTTGGCTGCATGGAGCAAGACGCTTCAGTTCTCCCCTTTCACCCGGCTGTGGGGTAACCTCGCGACATGGCAATGACGCGTCACTGCTGGAAATGCGGAGCCGAGTGGCCCTTCTGCCGGCTCCCCGGACGAAATGATACCTGCGAGCGCTGTGGGTCGGACCTCAAGGTTTGCTTGAACTGCGTCAGTTACGACCGGACGGTGGCCTACGAATGCCGGGACCGCAGGGCGGAGGAAATCGCCCAGAAGGACCGCTCGAACTTCTGCGAGTATTTCGATCTGGCCCGGCGGGAATACGTTCCGGCAGCCAGCCACGACAGCCGCGAGGGCCAGGCCCGGGATCGGCTGAGGAAGTTGCTCGGCGACTGAGATCAATACAGTCGAGCCGTTTCACCTTCCGGCAGCCTGCAGAAGATGGAAGCGCTGTCGAGGATTCGAGCGGCACACTCCGAATCGGCCCGTTCGGGAACGCCCCCCGACGGGCTATTCCAGTCCTCGGCAGAACTACGGACTTTCAGGCACTGTTTCTGCTGCGTAGGGACGGCGTGTACCTGGACTACTATCACTTGAAGGAAATGCCGTTCGACATCACGCCGAACCCGCGTTTCCTGTTTTACAGCGCCAAGCATCGCGAAGCCTACAACCATCTGATGTTCGGGATTCGCGAGCGGCGTGGCTTTGTCCAGCTCACCGGCGAAGTCGGTGCCGGCAAGACCACGCTTTGCCGCGCCTTGCTTGAACGGTTGAACGATCAGTACGCCACCGCCCTGATTCTGAATCCGGCCTTGTCCACGGACAAACTGATCAAGGCGATCGCCATGGAGTTCGGCCTGGAGGTGCGCGGGTTGGACGAGCTGGAGATTCTCCAGGCATTGAACCTCTTCCTGCTGCGCCTGGCGGAAGACGGTCGCGACGCGGTTCTGATCATCGATGAAGCCCAGGATCTGACGGAGGAGGGGCTGGAGCAGGTCCGACTGCTTTCGAATCTGGAGTTGGACAACCGCAAGTTGATCCAGATCGTGCTGATGGGACAGCCGGAACTGCGCGACAAGCTGAACAATCCGGCCCTGCGCCAGCTGCGCCAGCGCATCACGGTGCGGTATCACCTCAAAGCCCTCACCCGCGAGGAAGTGCAACACTACATCCGCCATCGCCTCAAGGTGTCCGGTGCGAACGGCTGCCCGCGCTTTACAACGCCGGCGCTCTGGCGCATTCAATCCTACAGCCAGGGGGTGCCCCGCCTGGTCAACGCCATCTGCGACAAGGCATTGCTCGCCGGATTCGTCAACCGTCGGGAAAGGATTGATTACCGCATCATTGGGGTGGCGATTCGCGAATTGGAAGGGGAGATTGGATCATGAGCCTGATCAACGACGCTTTGAAACGGACGCAGCAAACGACCCAGACCGGCCAGCCACCGCGTCTGCCCGAACTGGAGTTGCGCCCCATCGAGCCAGCTGCCCTGACACCGCAGGGTGGCGATGGGAGTGGTGCCAAGCGGATCATCGGGCTCATCGTGCTGGTCGTGGTGGCGCTCAACATCGCCCTCTGGCTCGTCTTCAAGGACCGCGGGAGCCAGGCGGAGGTCGCCGCCCGCACCGGGGAGATCACCTCGGCAGCCGCGGCCAAATCCGAGCCTGCCCATCCGGTCGTCAAGTCCGTCGCTGCGGCGCCCATCCAGCCGCCAGCCGTTGCTCCCGGCTCCATGGTGCCTTCCAACACCTCGACGGCGGTGCCTGAACCGGTCGTTGAGCCGCCCGTGCAGGAACCTCCGGCCATTGTGCGGCCGGAGTTCAGATTGAAGACCATCGTCCGCCACCCCACCCGCCCCTCGGCCATGATCAACAATCGGGTTCTCTTCGTGGGGGACAGGGTGGAGGGTTACGCGGTGACAGCCATCGGTCAGGAAGAGGTGACCCTGACCCGGGACGGGGACGAAGTCGTGGTGAGTTTGCCGTGACTTCATCCGGACGGCCTGTTATAAGCCGCCGCCGTAAGCATGAACCTGCTGCGGGATTCGCTTTCCAAATCGCCAACACGCGCCCGCGTGTTGCCGTTTTTCATTTTTCTGATCCTGACCGCGTTGCAGGGGGAATCCGGCACACCCAAGAGTTTCTGGCTCTATCTTGCCAAGACCGTGCTGGGTTTGTGGATGATCTGGGAGATGCGTCCGCTGGTGAAGGAAATGCGCTGGGCCTTCAGTTGGGAAGCCGTGGCCGTCGGGATCGGGGTGTGCGTGATCTGGGTGGGACTTGACCCTTACTACCCGCCGAATCATCTCATTTTCAAGCCCATCGAGGGCGAGGAATGGAACCCGAACAACCTCTACGGCCAGGGCACGACGCTGGCCTGGTTCTTCATCGCGGTGCGGATCCTGGGTTCGACGTTCATTGTGCCCCCAATCGAGGAGGTGTTCTATCGGTCTTACGTCTATCGCATGATGATCGCCAATGATTGGGAGAAGGTGCCGGTCGGCTATTTCGCCGGGGCTTCCTTTGTCGCCTGTTCCCTGTTGTTCGGCCTGATGCACTTCCAGTGGCTGGCTGGAGTGCTGTGCGGCATGGCCTATCTCTGGTTGACCGTCCGCAAACAGCGGCTTGGAGACGCCATGACGGCCCACGCGATCACCAATTTCCTGCTCGGGCTGTGGGTGGTCTGGAAGGGTGCCTGGCAGTTCTGGTGAGGGTCCCCCCTACGTCCTCTCCTCCACCGTGTATCGGAACATGCGCTTCTTCATCCAGCGCACCGCCAGCAAATCATAGAACGAGGCAAACAGCCGGTTCCACACCCCGTAATGCGTCGTTCCAGCGCCGCGGGGGTTGTGGCTGATGGGCACTTCCGTCACCGTGTAGCCTTCGATCTTGAATAGGGTGGGCAGAAAGCGGTGCATGCCCTTGAAGAACTTGAGGTGGTCCACGCATTCCCGCTTGAACGCGCGGAAGCAGCAGCCGGCGTCGCTGATGTGCTCCCCCGAAAGCCGGTTGCGCACGCCGTTGGCAATCCGGGAGGAAAGAATCCGGACCCAACTGTCTCCCTGCTTGCGGGACTCGACGCGTGTGCCGCAGACACAATCAAAGTGGTTCAGTGGGGCCAGCAAAGCAGGCAGATCCCGCGGATCGTTCTGCAGATCGGCGTCGAGGGTGACGATGTGACGGCCCCGGGCGGCCTTCATGCCGGCAAACATGGCGGCGGACTGGCCGCAGTTGCGGGCAAACCGCTGTCCGCGAATCCGCGGGTCCGCGGCGGCGAGTTCCTTGATCAGAGCCCAGGACCCGTCGGTGCTGCGGTCATCCGTCAGGATCAGTTCCCACGAGCGTCCCGCGGCTTCGGCGGCCTGGCGCAACGCCGCGACCAAGGGACGCAGATTGCCTTCCTCGTTGTGGCAGGGGACGACAAAACTCAGATCCGGTTGACTCGTTGCGGACACGCGGGCATTGAATCCGAGCCGCCGACCGGGGGCAACGCTCTTCTCCAGCGGGCCCGGCAGGCATCGGCGGCGCGGGTGGCATAAGAAACTTTGTTTGAAAATGGATCAGTGGCTTGACGCCCCCGGGTGGCTGACGCTAGCCTGCGCCTCGAGAACATTGCGTGAGACGTACCGGATATTCCGCGCGGAGTGAAATGTTTTCAAGACGCGGGCATAACGGCGGGAACGCAGCATTCAGGAGATACTTATGGCAAGCGGCAAAGTGAAGTGGTTCGATAACAAGAAGGGATTCGGGTTTATTGCTCAGGATCAGGGTCAGGACGTGTTTGTGCACCATACGTGCATTACCGGATCTGGATTCAAGACGCTCAACGAGGGTGAGGAGGTGTCCTTCGACCTGGTGGCCAGCGACAAAGGCCCCAAGGCCCTCAACGTGCAGCGTTTGAACCCCAGCTAGACTGGATTTTTCAACCAGTCGCTTTTTGTGCTACAGGCCTCCGCCTTTGTGGTCGGAGGCTTTTGCTTTGACCCGATGAATTTGCCGACCCGGATTACCCGTGCCCAATTCCCCTCTGCTTGAATGTCTCTACGTGCATGTGCCCTTCTGTGCCCGGAAGTGCGAGTATTGCGCGTTCTACTCGGAAGCATCGTCGGGGGAGCTGATCGAGCGCTACGTGCGCGCCTTGGAACGCGAACTCGAACTCGTCGCACCCCGCCTGAAACCCCGCACTGTCTTCTTCGGCGGCGGGACGCCGTCCCTGCTCAACCGGCGGCAGTGGGAAGGGCTTTTCCGGACCCTGGACCGCCTCCAACTTCTGGGAGCCGAGGAATGGACGGTGGAATGCAATCCGGCGACCGTTTCGACTGACAAAGCCACGCTGTTTCGCGATCACGGGGTGAACCGCATCTCGATGGGAGTGCAGTCGCTGGACGAGGCGCTGCTCGACCGGTTGGGGCGGGTGCACAGCCGCGAGATGGTTTTCCGCTCCTACGACCGGCTGCGGTCGTCCGGGTTCGACAACCTCAATCTAGACCTGATGTTCGCCATCCCGGGGCAGAGCCTGGAGGCGTGGAGCGCCACCTTGCGCGAAGCGGTCGCCATGGAGAGTGAACATCTCTCCTGTTACGAGGTGATCTACGAGGAAGACACGCCGCTGTTCCACCAACTGCAAGCCGGGCAGTTCGACGTGGACGAAGCCCTGGCCTGCGCAATGTATGAGGCCCTGCAGGAGGCGGCGGCAGAGGCGGGGTTCACCCAGTACGAGGTGGCGAACTTCGCACGGGACAAACGGCATCAGGAAGGCACGCCCCCGCCTCATCACACCCCCACTCGATCACTGCATCACTCCCTTCCCGCGTTCGCCTGCCGGCACAACGTGAACTATTGGCGTGGCGGATCGTTCTTCGGGCTGGGCCCCAGCGCCACGAGCTACGTGGAGGGCGTTCGCTGGAAGAACTGCGCCAACACCGAGCGCTATTGCCAGTCGCTGGAATCTGGCGGCTCGACCCTGGACTTCCGCGAACAGTTGCCGCCGGTATCGAGGGCTGGTGAAACCGCCGCGTTCGGACTGCGGATGGTGGCCGGCTGGGGGTTCGAGGAGTTCAAGGCCGTCACCGGCGCTGATTTGCGTGAGCACTGGAGCGAAGCGATGGACGCGTTGTGCCAGTGCGGTTGGGGCGAGCGGACCGAGGAGCGATTCCGTCTCACCCGCACCGGCCTGAGATTCGCCGACGCCGCGGCGGAGATGTTCCTGCGTTGAAACCGCACGGGGCACCCCCGTCAGGGCTTGCGCAGCCGGACCATGTAGCTGCGGCCCTGGACGGACCTCACCTCGTCGGTGACTGTCAGGCTCCCTGAACCGCTGAGGTTCGTCAGGCTCGGCAGCGGCTGCCCACTCGATAGATTCGTCGAGTAGTACTCGTCGTACCACCGTCCCGAGACCCGCTCCCAGGCGAAGGAGAACCGGCCGGATGGATCGAACGTCCGCGGTGTGAGCCAAAGACGTGAGGAGGGGTCGATTTCCGACGTGCCGGCGACCGCCTCCGCAGCGTTGCCCACGCTGTCCCCGTCGGCATCCTCCGCGCCATCCGTGCGCGACAATGGATTCAACCCGTTGTTGAACTCTTCCTCGTCGTGGATGCCGTCTCCGTCGCTGTCGCGGCTGGCAGCGGGATAGATGCTGTAGGCCAGCGAGGAGTCGTTGAACGTGAAGGTGTACACGCGGTCAATAGCTCCACCGCGACAGGTGGTAGCCGAAGGCCCACTTCGGCGGCAGGGTCGGCGAGCCGGTCAGTTCGGCGTACCGCTGCAGCACTTGGTTCATGGTGTGGTCGGGCCCGCCCCCGAAGAAGAAGTAATCCAACTGACCCTCGCCCGCCTCGAAGGACCAGACGTTGGTCCCGCCAAAGAACTGGGACTGTGTGCCGAGTCGGAACACGGGCTGGCTCGGGTTGTTGAAGAACAGCCCGTAGGCGAATCCCACCTGGCCCGGCGCGGGGGGCGCGCACGCCATAGACAAACGGAAACGACTTGTTCAGCGGCTTCTTCGTCTCAACCCCACGAATAGTCGTCCGCGTTCCAGCCCTGCCAATCCAGCCCGCGGCGGTTCAGTGGCCCGGCATACTCGCCCAACCCGAAATACGCCTCGTTCGTCGGCATCTCCAGGAGGGACTTCACGCGAAAATCGATCGGGAACTGCGTGACCGGGCTGAGACCCGTGTAGGAGTGGTCCGTGATCGGGTCATAAACAGGATCCTACTCCCACCGCTAACCCTTGAGCAGGTAGATGCCGCTCGAATCCTTGAAGCTGACCCGCAGCGGGAAGCCGAACGTTGAATACCGGTACCCGGACGAATTCGGAAGGTTCGACCCCTAGCGCGCGCCCCCAAGCCCAGCTTGCCCCGCAAGCAGCCTGCAGGGCGTCCGGTGCCTCAAAACCTCCCAGCCGTTTGCAGCGGCCCTGCGCATTTACAAATTCCTGGTCAATATCCCTTGGTCTTCACCGGCCACACAGCCTATGCTGCCCCATGAGCGAGCAACCTTTGATCGATCCTTCCCGGTCCTCCATCCTCTCACTCGAAAAGGAAACCGGTTATGCCGCGCACGGCATTGTAAGCCGCACCTTGTTGCGAACCGCCACCAGTCGAGTCGTTCTGTTCGGCTTCGCCGAGGGGCAGGAGCTGACAGAGCATACCAGCACCCAACAGGCAACCGTCCACATTCTCGGCGGCGAATGCGAATTTGACCTCGGCAAGGATACGCACCTGCTCAAACCCGGCGATTACCTCTACATGCCCGCGGGCCAACCTCATGCTGTCCGCGCCCGCACGCGATTTTCCATGCTGCTCACCCTCATCCAGCCAGCCCCTGGCGCGTAACGGGGACCCAACCTCCGCATACCATCCCGCTGAAAAGCTCTTTGGGTCTTCCGCGGCAGGCAGTAGTGCGGACCTGGTTGTTCTCCTGGGGCGCCCCACGGAGCCTGACCTGCAGCGCACAGAGGTGGATTGAGACCCAATCAGAGCCGAAGCTGGCTCGCGCAGCGATTCCGCAGGTGCAGAAGATATCGGAGGTTAACGTTGGGGTTGGCAAGGACTTGGGGCAG
>JALOTZ010000061.1 GCA_025457615.1 Verrucomicrobiota bacterium | reverse complement strand
TTTGAGCGTGCGATACTTGGCCATGCTCTACTGACCGCCAAAACCCCGTTTTGTTCACCCAAAGGGTGAAGCGTTCAGCACGTCGGTAATGTTTGGGGGGGTTGGCTGTGATTGCATCAGCATGGACCGAAAAACCTCAAGGGCATGTTACCGTTAGCACTAAATCTTGCCGTTCCAAGTTCGACAGTGCTCAGGTTCTGGTCTGGAATTATTGCATGAATTTGATAGTGAAGCTCGTATCCCCACCGATCATTGCCCGAAACATTTCGGGCGCTGGTATTGGTATCGTGCAGGGCGACTTGAAAAGTCTTCAGACCGAATACTCCATGCCCCTCGTCTCCCACGCCCTGCAGGACTGTGATTAACCTGTCACCGAAGCCCAGTTTTCCGCCGCTGCGCCGCCCTTGGAAGAACGGCATTGCTGTGGGTCGCGCGTTTGATCTCACGCGCGCCGACCTGCTCGAACATCTCGGCTGGCTGCAACGTGAAATCGGCTTTCGCTCCTGCCGCTTTCATGGGGTGTTCCACGATGACACGGCGGTGGTCCGCCGGCGTCAGGACGGTTCGCTTGTCTATCAGTGGCATCACGTGGACAAGGTCTATGACGCGCTGCTGGCACTCGGGCTGAAACCGTTCGTCGAGTTGAACCCCATGCCTGCCGCGCTCGCGTCCGGCACGCAGACGATGTTTCACTACGCGATGAATGTGACGCCGCCGCGCGACTGGAACGAGTGGCACAACCTCGTGCACGCGTTCGCCCTCCATTGCGTCGAGCGCTACGGACTGACCGAAGTGCGGCAATGGCATTTCGAGGTGTGGAACGAACCGAATCTCTCCTGCTTCTGGTCAGGCACGGCAGAAGAGTATTTCCAACTCTACGCTCACGCCGCCCGCGCCGTGAAATCCGTGGACGAGCAGTTGCGCGTCGGCGGCCCGGCCTCGTCCAAGGCGCACTGGCTGGCGGATTTGATTGGCTATTGCCATGCGAATCGCGTGCCGCTGGATTTCATTTCCACGCACCTCTATCCGCAGGACGAGTTCGTGGAATATGCCGATCGCGCCGGCAGTCCGCACGCGCCGGGCGCGTTCTTTGCCGCCGTGGTGCGGGAGGCCAAGCGCACCGTGGCCCAGTCGCCCATGCCGCACCTGCCCATTCACTGGACCGAATGGAACACACAGATCGCGACTTCCGCCGCCGATGTCACTTGGGGCGAGAACCGGTATGTGGACAGCCTGCACGGCGCATCATTTGTCGCGCGGCACATGGTGGAATTGGATGACGCGGCAGAGACGTTCACCTTCTGGGTGGCCAGCGATATTTTTGAGGAAGGGCCGATTCCCAACGCGCCCTTCAGCCACACCTACGGGATGCTGACCATTCACGGCATCCCCAAGGCAACCGCCAATGCGTTCCGGTTGCTGGAGCGGCTTCGTGGGCCACGACTTGGTTTTGAACCGGATTCGCCTTTGCCGGAATTTTGCGGTGGTGTTGCCACGTTGGAGGGCGACTCTGTTCACGTTCTGCTCTGGCACGACGTTCCGCCCGAAGTGCGTGGAGCAAAGGACTGGCGGGACAGCCTCAAGCTCGTTTTGACAGATGGAGTGCCTGCGCAGAAAACGTGGATCGGCACGACCAGCCGGATCGGTGTCGGGGCGGGGAGCGCCTTTGAGAGTTGGGAAGCCATGGGCAAGCCGTTGAATCTGTCCGCCACGCAGATGGCCTATTTGCGTCGCGCATCCGAGCCGGCCATGCAGGCGACAGTGCTTGACGGCCAGTCGGGCGCCTTGTCGTTGCCGTTCACGCTCGCCCCAAATGAAGTGATGCACATCGAGTTTCGTCCCCGTGGCGCGGTGGCCGTTTCGCGCAGTTCGGAGCTTGCGCCGGATGAAACCGCCAAGGTGGAGGCGCAGTTGGGTGAGAAGTCGCGCGATTAAGAATTACTGTCATGAACAACCAATCCTACGAACTTCACAACATTGCCGAGCTCGACTCCGCCTCGGCTCATCCCGGCCCGCTGGTGCGGCGGATACCGAAAGCGGTTGCCGAAACGCTCGAAAACGGGGCGTTGGTGGCGGAGGATGCGGCTTTGAGCGAGATCCGGTTCGCAGTTGAGAGCGGACGACGGCTGTCGTTTTCAGTCACGGCATTGAACGGCAACGACCTGTTCGTCTATCGCGGCGACTTCTTGCACAACCACGTTCGCCTGCCGGCGAACGGTGTGTATCGCCACATTTTGGACTTCGAGACCGACTGCTTCGCCGGGATGCGTCCGGAAGCCTTTGCCGGGAATGTGTTTTCGCGTCACGTGTGGCGCGTGGTCTTTGATGGACCGGTGCTTTTCCACGGACTGGACTTGATGGGCTGCACCATCCGTCCGCCGCAGGCGGACGAAAAGCCTTCCCGCCGCTGGCTGGCTTACGGTTCGTCCATCACCCAGGGGTTCACGCCGGTGACACGCCAGCAGGGCTACGTCGCCCAGGTCGCCCGCCGTCTGGGGGTGGACGTGCTGAACCTCGGCCTGGCCGGCGCGTGCTTCTGCGAGCCTTCCTTTGCCGATTATCTGGCCACGCGCAATGACTGGGATTTCATCACCTGCGAACTCGGCGTGAACATGCGCAATGCCTTCACGCCGGAGGAATTCGAGCGGCGCGCGCGGTTTCTGGTGACCACGCTGACCGCCCGGCGACCGGGCAAGCCAGTCGTGCTGATCACGCCGTTCACAAGCAATGCGGACTTCATGATTGAGCCGGACCTGCCGGCCCGCAACACCGCCGCATTTCGCGACAGCCTGCGGCGAATCGCGGGCGAGTTCGCCGGCCGGGATGTCCATCTGATCGAAGGCACGGACTTGCTGGATTCGTTCGCCGGTTTGAACTGCGATCTGGTGCATCCCAGCACCGAGGGACACACCGTGATCGCCGGGAACCTCGCGACGCGCTTGCGCGCTCTATTGCCCGCCGGATGGCTGCCATCACGCGACGCTCCACACTGAACATGAAAGCACACACCTTTTACGCCCACCCCCAGGGCGACGATCGCAACGACGGTCTCTCCGCCACCCCGCGCCGCGGCAGACAGGGTCCCTGGGCCACGCTCGCCGGCGCGCGCGACCGGCTGCGCGAATTGCGCGCCACCGGCAGGCTGACCGGGCCGGCCACCGTGCAACTCGCCGGGGGCACCTATCCCCTGGCAGAGCCGGTCGAGTTCTCACCCGCCGACAGCCACACCACGTTCGCCGCCGCACCCCGCGCCAAGCCGGTGCTGGACGGCGGCGAGCGGTTGACGGGCTGGCGCGAGACGGAAGTCCACGGTCGGCGGGCTTGGATTCTTGATTTGCCCGAGGTGGCGGCCGGGCGCTGGTATTTCCGTTCGCTCTTTGTGAATGGTCAACGCCGCCCGCGTGCGCGTCTGCCGAAATTTTCACCGGATGCGAAGGGTGTGAACAATGTCTTCCGCATCGGTGAACTGCGGTTTCCCGACCAGCGCAAGCTTTTCGATGGCGACCACGTTTTCAAACCGCGTTCCGGCGATGTGGAGAACTGGCCTTCACTGTGGGATGCGGATGTGGTGCTGCTCCATTACTGGGTGGAAACGCGGCTCGGTGCGGCGCGATTCAATCCCCAGACCGGCTGGTTGCGTTGTGCGCGGCGGTCGGTCTTCAACCTTTATGAATCGTTCAACCCCAAGCTCGCCCGTTACTACATTGACAACCTGTTCGAGGCGTTGACCGAGCCGGGCGAATGGTATCTCGACCGGGAATTGGGCAGGCTTTATTACCTTCCGCTCCCCGGTGAAACCATTTCCCGCACGGTCATCATGGCGCCCCGCGTGACCGCGTTTGTGCGGGCGGCCGGCGAGGCGTTCAATCACGGCGCGACTCCGCCGGATCCGCTGGGTGCGCGGCCCGTCGTCGGCCTTCGGTTTGCGGGGCTGGCCTTTTGCCACGGTGATTGGTTTGCCCCCGTGGGCGAAGGTCTGAAGCACAACCGGCTGCGGCCAACGGATGTGCCGATGGGCGGTTCGCCCCAGGCGGCCATGCACGTGCCGGCCGCCATCGAGTTCGCCTGGGCTCGGGATTGCGCTGTTGAACAGTGCCGGGTGGAGCACGTTGGAACTTACGGGGTCGAGTTTGGGCCGGGTTGCCGGGATTGTCGCCTCACCCGTTCCGTGCTGTGCGACCTCGGCGCGGGCGGTGTGCGGGTGCAGGGGGCGGAATTGGATGGCCCGGTGGCGGATCGCACGGGGCAGGTGATGATTGCCGACAATCGCGTGACCGACCTCGGGCGCGTGTTTCAGCAGGGTGTCGGCATCCTGATTGGCAACGCTTTTGCCTGCACGGTCGCGCACAATGAAGTGGCCCGGACCTGTTACACGGCCATCTCGGTTGGCTGGTCTTGGGGTTACCGCGAAACTATTTCCCGGGATCATCGCATCGAGTGGAACGACATCCACGACATCGGGCAGGGCGTGTTGAGCGACATGGGGGGCATCTACCTGCTCGGCGTCCAGCCCGGCACGGTCGTTCGCGGGAATCACCTTCGGCGGGTGACTTCGGCGGACTACGGCGGCTGGGGCATCTATCCCGATGAGGGAAGTTCGCACCTGTTGATCGAGGACAACTGGGTTCATGACACCCAAGGATCGCCGTTGCGCATCCATTACGCGCGGGAGTTGGTGGTGCGGAACAACGTGTTTGCCCGCTCCAGTCAGGAGGGCTTGGTTGGCATCGGCCGCGTAGAGAATCACATTGCCGCGACGCTGCTGCATAATGTTTTGCTCGGCCCTGCGCCGTTCTTCTTCGAGGGCGGCTATGCGGGCGACGTGCGCAAGGCGTTCCTCAGCGATGCCAACGTGATCTGGTTTCCCGGCGGGGAAATTCCGCCCAGCGGCCATCCGGCCTTCCGCAAGGATGTGCCGCATCGCATCGCGTGGCTGAAATGGCGGGCGTTCGGCCAGGAGCGGAACAGCGTTATCGCCGATCCACGTGTGAAGGAGTCGGCGCACGAGCTGGTCTTCGCCAAAAACTCGCCCGTGTGGCGGCTTGGTTTCCACCCCGTGGACTGGTCCATTTGCGGCCCGCGTCATGCCAAGCGAACCCAAACTTGGTCGAATAAATGAGGCTGAATCGAACACATGTCTGGCTGCTGGCGGCGACGGGATTAATGGCCTGTGCGGCCTCCGCGCAAACCAACTTGGATGCCGGGCTTGAAGCCAAAGCAGAATCTGGATTTTCGCAAGTGCTGGCGTGGCAGCGTGACCTGCATTGCCACCCCGAACTTTCGAACGAGGAAGTGCAAACCAGCGCCTTCATCGCGGCCGAACTGACCAAGCTCGGACTGGAGGTGCGCACCAATGTCGGTGGACACGGCGTCATTGGATTGCTGCGCGGCAAAGCGGAAGGCAAATGCGTTGCGATTCGCGCGGACATGGATGCCTTGCCCATCACGGAGGCGGAGGATGTGCCGGGCCGTTCGGAGAATCCTGGCGTGATGCACGCTTGCGGGCATGACGTCCACATGGCGGTGGCGCTGGGCACGGCCAGGCTGCTGGCGGGGCATCGCGACCGTTTCGCGGGCACGGTGAAATTCATCTTTCAGCCAGCGGAGGAGGGCATGCCCACCGGGTTCACGAACGATTGGGGGGCCAAACGCATGGTGCGCGAAGGGGCGCTGGAAGACCCGGAGCCGGATGCGATTCTGGCCCTGCATTGCGCGACCCGCGTCACGGTTCCCGGAGTGCCGGGCGACGAGGACCGGTTTCTGGAGGCGGGTCAGATCGGCTGGTGCGCTGGTCCAGCCAGTGCGAACAGCGACCGTTTTCGCGTCGGGATCACCGGCCAGATGGCGCACGCGTCCGCGCCACATCGTGGGGTGGATGCGATTGCGGTTGCCGTGGAGGCCATTTCGGCATTGCAACTCATCCGCAGCCGCGAAACCGACACCCAGCAGCCGCTGGTGTTGACGGTCGGCACGATTCAGGGTGGCGTGCGGGAGAACGTCCTGGCCGAGCGTGTGGAATTTGCAGGCACGGTGCGCACGCAGGACGAGGGTTTTCGGGACCGCGTGATCGGGTTGATGCACCGCACTCTGCGGGGCGTGACCGAGGCCCGCGGAGCGGGTTACGAGCTGTATTATCGCAAGGGCTACCCGGCCATTCCCAATGAGCCCGCGCTGGTGCAACGGGCCGTGGAATGTCTGAGCGACCTGTTGGGCGCAACGAATGTGATCAGGATTCGACCCGACATGGGGGGAGAGGACTTCTCTTACTTTGCGAAGGAGGTGCCGGGTTGCTACCTGTGGCTTGGGGTGGCCAATGCCGCCCAGGGCCTCACAGCCACACCCCATCAGCCGGCCTTCCGCGCGGATCCGGGCGCGTTGAAGACGGGGGTGGCCGCCCTGACGGCTGTCGCGCTGGACCTGCTGGTCGAAGAACCGGATGGATCGGCCCGGCGCCACCGGCTGCGGCGGGGGGATATGGAGGTGGTGATCGAAACCGAACCCGAGGATTTTCTCCTGGAATACGGCTCCCGCTTTGACCGGGCCGCGGTGGTGCGGCGGGTCACACTTGGCGGGCGCGGGTTTCTCGGGCGTTGGGGTATGCCGGATGAATTCGGGTTGGAGGGCGAGGGTGTGCTCGGTTATACGGATGCGCCCGTGGGCGGCGAATTCGTCAAGATCGGCGTGGGACGGCTGGTGCGAAACCACACCAATGGATACAATCCGCTTTTTCCTTGGCCACCATGAGCCATCCCGTTGTGGTTAACCCGTCGCGGATTCCGCCGCTCCAGCGTCTCTGGACCCTGGTGAAAGCCGAGCCCCGCGCTTTGGGGCGCGGGGTGTTCTTCCAGTTCTGGCAGACGGCCAGCTACATCCCGTTTTACGCGGCGGTGGCGTTTTTCATCGACAAGGTGTTGAACAATGCCGCGCTCACCTTGCCGGAGAAGCTCAAGTGGACGGGCGTGTACGCGCTGGCGAACCTGCTGCTCTGGCCGGTGCATGGCTGGTTCACCGTGATGGCGTTCGCCGAGACGCAGCGGCTGGTCCGGTCCACCGTCGCCCGCCTGCGCCGGCTGGTGGTGGACCAGTTGCAGCGCATGTCCATGAGCTACTTCACCCGCAAGGGCGCCGGGGCGTTGTCGAACCAGATGACCGTGGATCTGAACCGGGTGGAAACCTTCCTCGCCCTGATGGTGAACCAGATCACCACGGCGGTCCTGATCGGGGCGGGAACGCTGGTCTATCTGCTCCTCAAGAATCCCGCCCTCGCGGCGCTGGCCTGTCTGGCGGCGCCGATCCAGATCCTCCTGCTGCGGATCATGGGGGGGCGGGTCAAGCGGGCCAGCGCAAGCCTGCAACAGAGCGGCGAGGTGTTCTCCGCGCGCATCGTCGAGTTCATCGCCGGCATGCGGCTGACCAAGAGTTTCGGCAACGAGATCATCGCCGCCGAACAGTTGAGCCGGGACATCGAGGACCTCAAGCAACGCGGTTACGAAGCGAGCATCCTGCTGCGCTGGCTGTCGATGGGCGTCCAGTTCATCTGGGAATACACCAGCGCGCTGCTGTGGTGCGTGGGCGGTGCCCTGTATCTCCACGGCCGCATCAGCCTGGGCGACCTCGTGGCGTTCATGGGACTGATCGGATTTGTGCGTCAGGGCATGATGTCGTTCTTCAACGCCTACGAAAGCTGGAGCCAGGCGCGACCGGGCATGGAGGCGATTGTCGAGCTGCTGGATTCGGATGAACTGGAAGGTTTCCAAACGGTGCAAAGCGACGTGGAAGTCCGGGGCGCAATCACAATCAAGGACGTCGAATTCCGCTATCCCCGGGCCGAATCCAAACCGGTCTTGCAAGACATCAATCTGGAAATCCCGGCGGGACAGCGCATCGGATTGGTGGGCGAGACGGGCGCGGGCAAGAGCACCTTGCTCGAATTGATCATGGGCTTTTACCAGCCGGCCCGCGGTGAGATCCGCTACGACGGACGTTTGCTTTCCGAGATCGGGTTGCGGCAGTTGCGGCGGCACATCGCCATCCTGAGCCAGGACGCCTTCATCTGGAACGCGACGGTCCTCGAGAACATCCGCTACGGTCGCCCGGGCGCCACGGACGCCGAGGTGCGGGAGGCCGCGGCGAAGGCGCAGGCGGACGCGTTCGTCTGCGCGCTGCCCGAGGGCTATCAAACCGTGTGCGGCGAGCGCGGCTCGAAACTGTCGGGCGGCCAGCGGCAACGGATTGCCCTGGCGCGCGTTTTTCTGCGCAATCCGCGCATCGTGGTGTTGGACGAACCGACCAGCGCGCTGGACGTGGAAACCGAGGCGCGCCTGCTGGAAGACCTCGACCAACTCTGTGCGGGACGCACGACCTTTATCGTCGCGCATCGCCTTTCGACGCTGCGCGACGTGGATCGCGTGCTGGTGTTCAGCCAGGGGCGGATCGTCGAGGACGGCCCGCCAAGTGAATTGTTGGGTCGAGCTGGCGGCCATTTCCGCAGATTGCACGAGTTGCAGGATGTCAGGGCGGCGACATAGAACGCGGGCATCCTCCCGTGCGGCTTGCTACCAGTAGCAAGGAAACCAGGTTGTTTACCCCGGGTGAGCCCCCGATGATTCGCTCCTAAGCTATGAAGCGCCCGGCTGTTCTTGTTCTTCTGTTCAGTTGTCTGTTGCAGGTCGTTGTTCTGGCTGATCCACCACTGGCTGCTCGCAGGCCGCAGTTTCGCGAAGACAGGGTGATCGCAAAACCAAAGTCCTTGCCCGTTGGCGCGCCGGTCGCCCGGATTTCCCAGCGCCATCAAGAGTTGGCGTCGGCTCGGGCTGCGGTCGGTGCGACCTTGCGGCGTCAGTTTCCGGGCATGGCGGGATTGCAGATTTTGGATTTGCCGAAAGGCACGCACCCGACCAATGCCATGGCCCGTTTAATGGAAACTGGGCTTTTTGAATATGTCGAGCCGGACTACCGGGTGCATCTGCTATTGGGCCCCGACGATCCCAGGTATGTGGACGGCTCGCTGTGGGGATTGCACAACACCGGCCAGGAGGAGGGTACGCCCGACGCGGACATCGACGCGCCGGAGGCGTGGAATACGCGCACCGAGGCGGTCTGGACGGACGGCGGCAGCACCAACGAGGTGATTGTGGGCATCATTGACACCGGCATGGACTACACACATCCGGACCTGATTCCCAACCTGTGGACCAATCCGTGTGTGAATTGTCCGGTCAACGGCATCGTTTACACCAATGACCTGCACGGCATGAACGCCCTCACCGGCACCGGCGATCCGCTCGATGACCATTTCCACGGAACGCACGTGGCCGGCACCATCGGCGCCCGGGGCAACAACAACCTCGGAGTGGTGGGCGTGGCCTGGCGGGTCAAGCTGATGGCGCTGAAGTTCCTCGATGCAACCGGCAGCGGGGACGTGTCTGACGCGGTGACCTGCATTGATTACGCCATCGCCAAGGGGGCGCATGTCCTGAACAACAGTTGGGGCGGGGGACCGTACAGCCAGGCGCTGGTGGATGCCATTCAAGCCGCACGCAATGCCGGCATTCTTTTCGTCGTGGCCGCCGGCAACGAAAGCAACGACAACGACGCCTACCCGACCTATCCCGCCAGTTACACCAACGACAACGTGGTGGCTGTCATGGCCACGGATCGGAACGACAAGGGCTCGGTGTTCGGCGAAACGTTCTTCGGCACCAAGGCGTCGAACTACGGCTATGAAAGCGTGAAATTGGGCGCACCGGGAGGCACCATCTGGAGCACGTTCCCGACCTACACCACCGCCGAGATGACCAGCAACAGCATGCCGACCGGCTATTACCGGATCAGCGGCACCTCCATGGCGACGCCGCATGTGTCCGGCGCGTTCGCCCTGTTGAAGGCGCAGTACCCAGCCGAATCGCACCAGCAGCTCATCGCCCGGGTGCTCGGCACCACCGATCCGCTCGAAGATCTGGTGGACGCCTGTTACACCCAGGGCCGCTTGAACCTGGCCCAGGCCTTGACGAATCTGCCCGCGCCCGTGACCCGGTTTCGGACCCATCCGCTGGCCACCACCCTTTACAACACCCTGCATTTCACCGGCGGATCGCCCCCGCTCTCGGTGCTCTGTTCCAACGAGACAGTCGGACCCGCCACCTTCACCTGGGACTTCGGTGACGGCACGCCGTTGGACTTCAGCACCAGCCCGACCCATGTCTATAGCAACGCGGGCATCTATGCGGTCACCCTCACCGCCACCGGCACCAACGGACGCAGCCGCGCCCTGTCCCGGCAGGTGGTCGTGGACCAGAATTACCAGATGGATCCGGCTGCGCCATTCGCGTGGATTGATCCCTCGAGTCACACCGCGCTGAGCCTGAGCGACCAAAGCTGGGTGGCGCAGGCGCTACCGTTCTCTTTCCTATTCTACGGACGCACCAACCTGACCGCGCACATCGGGTCGAACGGGCAACTGGCGTTCGAGACCAACGGCCTGCCGAATTGGAACGGGTTTTCCCCCGATCCCGGCGCGCCCAACAACCTGATCTGTGTCATGGCTCAGGACCTGGACCCCGGCGCCGGCGGCTCGGTGCGGGCCGGCGTCGTGGGGACCGCGCCCAATCGCGTCTATGTCGTGACCTGGAACAACATCAAGCAAAAGTCCTTCCCCGACCGGTTCACCTTCCAGGCGCTGCTCTACGAGGGCAACGGCGACATCAAGCTGCAGTACCTCGATACCGCGCCCAACGGCGACTCCCAGATCGCCCGCGGGGCGGCGTCCACGGTCGGACTCGAACACCCGACCGGCTGGATCGCAAAGATGTATCGGCAGGCCGGCGACTCGGTGCTGCTTAACAACGGACAAGCCATCTTGTTCACCCGTCACGATATCTCCATCGCCACCAACCTCGCAACCCAGGTGGAGGGCAACTCCAATGGTATGCTGGACCCCGGTGAAACCTGGCAGGAAACCATCGTCTTGAGCAACGAGGTGAACGCCGCCGCCAGCGGCATCACGGCCACCCTGAGCACGACCAACGTCGGAGTGAACGTGTTCACCAACGTCTCGGGCTATGCCGACCTCCCGCCGTTCGGCTCGGGCACCAACAGCGTCGGTTACCGCTACAAGATTGGGCGGGACGTGCCGTGCGGGACGTTGATTGAGTTTGAGCACACCGTGACCGTGGCGAGCACGGGGCAGACCTGCAAGAACACCTTCTGGCGCCGCGTGGGCCGGCTGGGCGGCTCGGTCACCAACTCCCTCACCAGCACCGACACCCCGCGATCCATTGTGCAGGGGACGGGCTACCCGAACTGGATTAACGGCATCACCTACTCCACCAACGTGTCGCCCCTGGCGGGCTACCTCGTCCAGGACGTGAACGTCAGCCTTCGCCTCAACCATACCGACGTCGGTTGGCTCGATGTGGTGCTGATCGGCCCCACCGGCGGGGAACTGAGACTGGCCGAGGCCTGTGCCAACGGGCCGGCGTTCGGCAGCACCAGCGGCGGGGTGACGAATTACACCGTGTTTGATGACGCCGCCGCCACGTATCTGTGCGATGGCAGCGCACCCTACGTGGGGACGTTCCGGCCCGAGTACACCGGCCTGGCCAACTTCAACGGCCAGAACGCCGGCGGCAACTGGCGGTTGAAACTGATCGAGTGCTGTACGGGCATCGGCACCCTGTTGAGCTGGAAACTGGATCTGGTGGCGAGCACCACCAACTACGTCTGTGAACCCTATGGCAGTTGTTCCTCGAATGCGGCTCCGGTGGCCAACAACCAGGCTGTGACCGTGGCGGCCAACACCAGCTCGACCCTGACGCTGACGGGAGGGGATGCCGACAACGACCCGCTCAGGTTCCTGACCAACAGCCTGCCGGCGCATGGCACGTTAGGCGCCTTCAACCCGAACACCGGCTCGATTACCTACACGCCCGCGGCGGGCTACCTGGGCGCCGACAGCTTCACCTTCCGGACGACGGACAACTGCGCCACCAGCGCGCTGGCGACCGTTTCGATCACTGTGGCCGATCCCTACACCTTATGGCGGAGCACCTACTTCCCGGGCGGCGGCCCCGTATCCGCCGCGGACGCCGATCCCGATGGCGACGGCATGAGCAACACCAACGAATTCCGGGCGGGATTCAATCCGACCAATGCGGCCGCGTATCCACATTTTCTCAGTCTGGCGCGCACGAACGGCGACATGCTGATCCACTTTGTGGCGGCGAATGGAGACAACTCCTATCTGCCGGGATTGGCGGCCGTCACCAATGTCTTGGAAACGGCGCCGGCTCCGAGTGGTGCTTGGACGCCCTTGGCAACGCAGGTGTTGAGTGGAGGCCACGGGACGGGGTTGGCCACCAATGCCCTGCATGTGGGGGCGGTCACGAACGCCGCAGGCTTCTATCGCCTCCGCCTGCCCTAGAGCATTTTCAGATATTCTGTAGCCGTCGACGTCAGTCGGCGCTCATTGAATCAGCAGCAAATTGAACCTAATCTCCGCAGTTGAAGTGATGGGCAAAGTGAGTTTGGGGCAGTAAATGAATGGGCGTGATGAACGCCTTTACCTCGTTGGTTTCCCTTCACCCGGCGGGTGAAGAGCAAAGCACCCAGCCGGACGCCCTCCCCCTCGACACGCTGCCGGGCAAATTCACCCTCACCCGCACGGACGCCGCGCTCACCACCTACGGGGAGCTCGTCGCCTGGAGCGGCTTCCTCAAGCACCTCGGGATCATCGAACGCTGCGCCGACCGCTGCCCTGTCGCCCGCACCGGTCCCAACGCCGCGCCTGTGCGCGAAGTTCTGCACAGCTTCGCCCTGTCCGCGCTGGTCGAAGGCAAACGCTTCTGCCACGTCGGCTCGCACGCCAAACAACCGAAGACCCGGAGGAAACGCCGCTCCAACCCGCCTCCGGCTGAACCTCAGTTGCGGACAGGACAGAAGTAGCGGGGGCGGAGCTGTTCGGCGTGGCGCTGCCTGTCAGCGGTCGGTCAAAAGGGACCGGGTCGGGTCGAAAATGGTCCCTTTTGGATGAGTGAGAGTTCCCCACCTTGAGGCGCCAATGGCGCTCGGCGGA
>JALOTZ010000033.1 GCA_025457615.1 Verrucomicrobiota bacterium | reverse complement strand
ACACCAACACGCCAACAAACCGAGTCCGCCATCGGGTAACACCCCTTTTGGCACAACGTATCACCCTCCCGGGTAACAGTAACTTTTGGCGCACGGCGAGTTGCTCCAGTTGCGAAGTTGCCAGTTGTCTCGGATTCCACATAGGGCTTCCCTGATCACGAGGGCTGGTCTCGATGCCACCCGCCAGGCTCCGGGGATCTGGCGGAGAAATGACGCCAACGCCAGACCACCAGAGAAACCGACGGCCCCGCACCAGACACTTGCCACCGCTGTCAATCCGTAATGGTCCGCTTTTGGGTTCAAGAACGCCATCTGGTACACCCTTGGCTCCCTCAAAAACGGGGAGGCGGAAAGGAACAAACAAGGCATCCTTCCAAAGGAAAACCTCGCCTTTGGGGGCCTCCCCAGATCGGAGAAGTGTCATGGGATCATACGAAGAAGTGCTCGTGGACGTTGTGCGTTACAAGTACCTGTGCGACGAAGGGTTCGTGACGCCCCCCACCCCCCAGGCCCGGCTGAGGTGCCAGGAAGACGGCTACTTTCAACATCTAGTACAGTGCATCGCCACCGACACCGGCATGGCCCCCGCCATCGCTGAACGCGGATTGGTCCATGCCGCCCTGCAACGGGGCCGACTGGATTCGAAGTTCTTCGAAGCGGTGGTCACCCAGCTTTACGCTTGATGGGATCTCCTGTCCCAGGCAAACCCCTTGCCCGGGACGACACAGGAACAAGCGTCGAACGAGGCGGGGAATCGTCCGTTCGACTCCTGTCAGGGCACACACGGTACATATTCAATCGCTTGCGCGTTGATCGAATCGATTGCGGGTGAGATAGTGCCGCCCTGAGGCGGCGGTTGAACCGCATACTGCTCGCCACGCTCTGCTGGCCGGACCACCAGTGGCGGCATGGCGGGAGTTGAGGCAGACCGTGGAGCGTCCTGTCAGCCACTTTACGCATCATGCAATCGGAGTTTGAAGGTCAGATCGTTCTCGTCACAGGCGGATCCCGCGGAATCGGACGAGCCATCGTCGAACGCTTCGCCGTCCTGGGTGCGCGTGTCTTTTTCACCTATCATCACCACGAAGAGGAAGCCCGTCAGGTCGCCTCGACCTGCGGCGCTCAAGCACTACACTGCTCGCAAACCGATCCGGACACCATCCAGGCAACCGTAGAACGCCTGGCCAATGAAAACGGCCGTCTTGACGTGCTGATCAACAACGCCGGGATTACTGCCGACATGTTCCTCCTGTTGATGCCCACGGAGGACTGGAACCGGGTGCTGGATACCAATCTCAACGGCGCCTTTCATTGGTCCAAGGCGGCGGTCCGCCCCATGCTGGGGGCCCGTCGCGGCTCGATCATCAACATCGCTTCGGTTTCAGGGTTGGTGGGCGTGCCCGGCCAGACCAACTATGCCGCATCCAAGGGAGCCCTGCTGGCGTTCAGCCGCTCCTTGGCGGCCGAGGTGGGCAAGCGCGGCATCCGCGTCAACACGGTTGTTCCGGGGTTTATCGAAACAGACATGACCGCTCGCCTGCCCCCTGAGATCCGGCAGCGAAGTGTGGAGCGGATCACCGTGGGACGATTTGGAAGACCCGAGGAGGTGGCCTCGACGGTTGTGTTCCTGGCCTCCAGCGCGGCCTCATACATCGTGGGCCAGACGATTGTCGTAGATGGGGGACTGACGGCGACGGCAGGTTGATCAGGAGCGTGAACGTCTTCGATGTGTCATGCCAGCCGTGACTGGGCTGCACCAGCAGGAATCGCCCCATCGCTCAGCTCGATGCTCTGCGCCGGCTCGAGTCTGGGGAATCTCAAAAACCGCACGAGGAGTGGAGCCAGCTGTCAGAGTCGAACTGACGACCGACGGTTTACAAAACCGTTGCTCTACCACTGAGCTAAGCTGGCCCAAGTTTGCAAGGCACCCCAAACCCATCCCACCCCTTGCCACCCACGCTTCCCCGGCCGTCAGAAGTAACCACTGCCGGGATGCGCCAGTCCTGACAGCATAGGGAGACAACCCAGCACCGCAAGCTCCGAGCGTGACTGACAAGTCCCCCGCAAAAGCTCATTCCGACGACAGGCGTTGCCAGAAGGCTTTAAGATTGCGCGAGGGGTAGCGGGCCGTGAACCGCTTCAGGCCGTGCGAATCGTGGCCGGGGAGGTTCATGCCAGATTCGGTGGTGCAGGCCGTCGCATAACCAGCTTCCACAACCAGCGCGCGAATCGAGTCGTTCCAGTCACCGTAGGGGTAGCAGAAATGACGGACGGGCACTTGAAAGCAGTCTTCAAGCTTCTTGCGGCTCGCGCTGATTTCCTCGTGGGCCTGCGGAAGGGGAATGCGCGTCAGCCAGGGATGAGTGTTGGTGTGGGACCCGATCTCGTGCCCGGCCGCCAGCCAGTCGCGCACGGCCACCGCGTCCATCAATCGTTCCGGCGCCTCGCCTTCAGCCTGCTCCCACTCGTTGGTCTTGCCCAGCAGATCCGGCACCAGGAATTGGATCGCGCGAAAGCCGCACCGGGCCAACTCCTCCAACCCGTGCGCCAGGACATTCTGAAATCCATCGTCGAAGGTGATCACCATGCGCCCCGGGACCGCGGATTGACGCCTGTCCGCAAATTCGTCGAGCGCGCCGGTTTGAAATCCGGCTTCCTGGAGCTCTGTCAACTGCCGCTGAAAGAGCCGCTGGCTGAGATACATGCCCTTCAGGCGCACCCGGCCCGGGCGAGGTCCCAGCTTGTGGTAGGTGAGGATCGGCAGCCCCGTCTGAAAGGTGTCCCGGAAAGGTTCCAATGAACTGTAGTAGTGCGGCAACATGGCCCGTCGTGATTGGATCCTGCCACGAACCCGATCCAATGGCCAGCGCGGGCTGCCAATCACGAAACGGGTATCCGGCTCCTCGGCCGACCTCAGGAGAAACTCAAGGCGCTTGCGGAGGGGCAGACGGGTGCATCTGGACACTGTCCTCGAACGCGATTCTGGCCGGGGCGCGGAATTGATGCCGCTTCAGGATTCGCAAGCCCGCGGAACCAGCGTTTCATCGCGTGCCCTTCGGACGTGGAAGAGGCCTGAAGCGCGCCGGGGGCCGTGTCCAGAGGCGCCCCGGGCGGACTTCCGTCACAAAAGGACGCTTTCAACGGAAGTAATCCCTGCTACAATCCTCGCGTGAATTGTATCCGGGCCACCCTGTTCAGTCTGCTGGTCGGCCTCGCGCTCCGCGCTGAGGAAGCCCCGCCGCTGCCGGGCACAACCGTGGAGTCCGTCCGGAACTGGATAAGTGAGAACATCGACGACTGGGCATTCGAGCTCGCGAACATCGATCGTCAGACGCTGAACGGTGCCCTGCAAGCACTGCAAGTGGAGATGGATGCCGCCGTCCGGGAGCGACCCGCGCCGTGCCGGGCGGACGCCGAACAGGTGGTGCGGGCACTGCGGGAGTTTGAACCGACGCGTCCTTGCGCAGCCTGGCTGCATGCGTTCCTGGATCAGGTCGAGACGGCAAATGCAGCGACCAACGCGGTGACACTTGCTCCGGCGCGCCCGTCACCGCGCGAGCTGTTCGTGTACTGGCTGGCTGTCATGACCAATCGCCCCGCTCCAGCTGTGGCCGGCGAATATCTCGCCCAACTCAAGCCCATTTTCCTGGCGGAACGAGTCCCGGCCGAACTGGTGTGGGTTGCGGAGATTGAATCCGCGTTCAATCCGCAGGCGAAGAGCCCGGTCGGCGCGGTGGGTTTGTTTCAGTTGATGCCCGACACGGCCCAAAGTCTGGGTTTGTCCACGTGGTTTCCGGATGAACGCTGCGATGCGGAGAAGAACGCGCGGGCGGCGGCGAGGTACCTCCAACATCTGCACGATCGGTTTGGCGAGTGGCGCCTGGCCCTCGCAGCCTACAACGCCGGCCCTACCCGTGTGTCCAAACTCCTCAAGAAGAGCGAGATTTACAGTTACGAAGCGATTGCCCATCAGTTGCCTGACGAAACGCAGGCTTATGTGGCGAGGGTCGAGGCCACCCTGGCGGTGAGGGAGGGCGTGGACCTGCCCTCGCTGGCGGCACGGAGAGGTTGAACCGCCGCGCAGCCCAAGTGCCGACAGCTTCGTCCGCGCTTCAACGCCCGGACAAACGCCGTGGGCCGCCGGCATCACTCCACCGCGAGGAGCTCGATCTCGAAGATCAAGGTGCTGTTCGGACCGATGCGTCCACCCGCCCCGCGTTCGCCGTAGGCGAGTTTCCCAGGAATGAAGAGCTGCCACTTGTCGCCTTCCTTCATCAGTTGGAGCGCTTCAGTCCAGCCAGGGATCACCCCATTCACCGGGAAGCTGACGGGCTCTCCACGCTCCACGGAACTGTCAAAGACGGTGCCATCGATGAGGGTTCCGTGGTAATGGGTCTTGACGGTGTCCGAGGCGGCAGGCGTCTTGCCCGAGCCCGATTTCAGAATTTTGTACTGCAACCCGCTGGGCAGGACCTTGACGCCCTCCTTCTGGGCGTTGGCCGCCAGGAACGTGTCACCGGCCTTGAGATTCTCGGAAGCGGCCGCGTCCTCTTTGGCCTGCATCTTGGCCATCATGTCCTTCTGAAACGCCCGCATGATGTCCTTCATCTCCTCCTCCGTCAGCGCCGTCTTGCCACTGATGGAATCCCGGATGCCCGCCGCCAGCAATCCAGCGTCCAGATCCAGCTCTTGTTGCTTGAGAGTCTTCCCGATGTCCGCGCCGATGGAGTAACTCACACGCTGCTGATTGTTCGTGAGTTCGATGGATTCCCCGCCAAACATGGGGTTGGCGAACAAACCGATAGTGAGGAGACAGAGAAAACGTGATTTCATGTGTGGATTGAGTTGAACCGCTGCGCCGGGCGCAGCGGCGGCGGCACCCTAGCAGACCTGAACAGCCGGTCAAGGTCGCCGGAGAAATGGATCATGGCCCACCAGGACTTTCGTAGTCACGCTTTCGGCTGATGGCCGGCGGTTGATCGAAGCGCAGCGCTTCCGCCGTTGGTGGGTTACGGACGCTTTGGCGCCTTGGCTGCCAGCGTGCCCGAGGGGATCGCGGCCTCAGCCGGCGATCCACTTGTGGCGATGTCGCGCTCCAATCGCACCACTGCACCCTGCGCGTCAAACTCGACACACCAACGGGAATACATCCACACCGCCCCCTGTCGCCTTTCAAAGATGCCCTTCGGCTTGCCAAAAACCTTCTTCACCGCGTCATAATCCTTGCCCATTAAAGCTTCCTGGTAGGTGAGAAAGGCTTCGAGATTGTCTTCCGCTGTCTTGGCCTCCACCCGGACGGTGCCGAGGCCTGGAAGCTTGCCGCAGCCCGTGAAAAACAGGACGGCCAGAATGGCTGCCGACAAGGCCACGCGACCGCCAAAGCTTTGCGGGAGGACGCGCCAAATCGGTTCTGCCGTCGAAAACATGCCTCGGTCAGAGCAGACTTTGAACCATGAGCAGGAACCTGTTTCTCCAGTTTGTCCGAACAGCAACGGACGGCAGCCATGCCCTGAATCGGGACACCGCCCAACCCCTAAAGCCTACTTGCCGAGCAACTTGAGGGCGGCCTCCGCCATCTTGGCTCCCGTCATGCCGTGCTTCTCGTAGAGCTGCTCGGCCAGATAGGCGCTCTGACCAAACTCACCCCGAATGCCCAGCGAAGTCATCACGTGCGAGATGCCAGCGGTGGAGAGGGAGTGACTGACCTGGGCGCCCATGCCGCACACGAGCTGATGATCTTCGATCGTGACGACCTTGCCGCATGTCCGGACGGCCGGGGCGAGAGTCTCGAGGTCCACACGGTTGACAAAGGGGTTGTTGATGACCGTGGCTTGGACGCCCCTTTGAGCGAGGAGGTCCCCCGCCTCCACTGCTTTGCTGAAGAGGGTTCCGCAACCAATCAGGACCACCTCCTTGCCTTGACGGGTGACCTGCGCCCGGCCCCAAGGATAAGTCGCGTTGGGGATCCATGCCTCGGGATAGTTCTCCCGCCCGACGAAAAAGAGATAACTCTCGCCGTCCCGACCCGCCTGCCGGTCCTCGGCCTGACGTCGGATGGCTTCATACATCAACGCCTCAGCCTCGCTGGCGCAACTGGGCGCAATCACCACGGTGTGGGGGATGGCGCTGACGGCGGCGAAATAGGTGGTGGCCTGGTGGCTGGCCCCATCCGCCGCGTCCTGGAATCCGACGTGTGAGAAGATGGCAATGACCGGTGCCTGCGAAAGCGCGGCCATGGTCAACGGCAGATTGCCCTTGGTGACGCCGAACTGGCCGAACGTGTCCACGATCGGAATGAAGCCGGCCTTGGCGAGCCCCGCCCCGGCGCTGATCATGTTTGCCTCCGCAATGCCCACCTCGACGAATCGTCCCAGCGCCTTCTGGAAGGTGCTGATGCCGGTCGAGCCCTGCACATCGGAGGAAACTGAGTACACGGGATAACCCGCTTTGGCCGCGCGGATGGCGCCGTCCGCCAGGCCCGACTGGACCTTGCTAGTCTTGGCGGCCTTCGGAGCCGCCGCCGCCTTGGCCTTCTTCGCAGCCTCACGCTGCTCCCAGTCCGCCCGCAAGGCCTTGGCCCAATTCATGAGGGCCTCGGGCACCGGCTGACCCTGGTAGATCTCCGTCATCCAATCCATGATCTTCTCCCCGTTGGAAAGCGGAAAGCCATGGCCGCCGGACGAGCTTTCCTCGGTGGCCTTGATCCCGTAGCCCTTGATCGTCTTCACCCACAGGCAGACGGGATAATTCGGGTTGGCTCGGGCCTGCTGAATCCCCTTCTCCACCGCCAGGTAAACCCCCTGAAGATCGTGTCCGTTGGGTACGGTGATCACATTCCATCCCAAGGCGCCCATCGCCTGTAAACTGCGTTGCATCGAATAGGAATCCTTGGTGATCCGCCCGGACAACTTGGTGTCGTTGTCTGAAATCACGAGGACGAACGGGTTGACCCGGTCCTTGGCGGCCAGGCCGGGAATGGCGGCGAACGCCTCCCGCGCCTCCCCTTCCATGCTGGCGCCGTCGGACATCACGCAAATCGTCACCCGATCGCGCCCCGCCAGCTTGTCGCCCATGGCCAGCCCCTGGGCCTGGGGCACCGCGGAGGAGAGCGGACCGTTGGAGAGCAGGACGCCTTCAGGGTTCAGGTGCGACTCGCCGTGCCCGGTCAGCTTGGATTGGATGCTGCGGAACCCCTTCAGGTCCTCGAACGTCATGCCGTCAAACCCATAGTTGGCCCGCAGGGCGTAGAGGCCGTTCTCCGCATGCCCGGCATCGTTGACATAGTGATAGGCTTCATGCCACGGCCGGCCCTTGACCGAAAAGAGGATGGCGTGGATCGCCGCGTTGATCTCGGCAAACGCCGCAGGCCCCCCCCAGTGACAGGCCGCCCCGCCAACCACAGCATGGACATTCATGAGCGCCACCAAGGCCCGCGTGGCCCGGGGATCGGCCACAGTCACCTCCTGTCCGGCCAGGTTCTTCACCTTGACGCAGTAGGTCGGGGCCCGGCTTGGAGTCGGCGCGAGGCGGGATGGGATTGTGAGAGGCTTCAGGGCCGGGGCGTCCACCGCGGCCACAACCGAATTGTCAGCAGCCATAAAGTTCGATGCTCAAGTAGGTTTATACGTTCCAACGGGGCGCACAGTACTGCCCGATCAGGACCGGCAGGGAAAGCCACAATTTGAGCAAGCCGTATTGAAAATCAGGCACGCCGGCCGCGCGGTCCCGCCTGACGCCACCCCGCCGCGCGCCCGAGATCTTCAGCGCAGATCCGGTTGTCCTGCTGGCCCTGGGCACGGATTGGTCGAACAACTTGACCGGTTCTTTACCTATTTGACCGCTTTGTTCTCGGTCAAGTTCTGGGTCGGAACCAAGCGGGAATTGCTCCCTCACACCCCGAGTCTGTCGGGAGTCAAAGGTATTCCCAACAATCAAAAATAGCCGCTTGGCACAGGGCTGGCCGGATTCCGCGGGATCCTGCCTTGCTTGGACCATGTCCCGTCCTGTCCAATGGTTGAGGCTCCGGACCACACTGGCCTCGAGGCCGCCCACACACAGCAAACCCCGGGGAAACTTCGAGTCGTGGACAGTGGCCATTTTGAGGCCCCCTATCTCCGCGCAACCCGCCTGCGCCGTCAAGTGACGATTCCAAAGCGATTCCGGGCGGGGTGCATCTGGACACAGGGCACTCGATGAAGCGCTTGTTCCGCGGGTTTGCGAATGGTGAAGCGGCATCAATGCCGCGCCCCGGCCAGAATTGCGTTCGAGGACAGTGTCAAGATGCACCCTTCCGGGCGGTCGTGGTCGGCCTTTCGCGCTTTCTTTGCGGGAGGGTTTTGCTTTCATCGGCGGATGACGGCGACCCCTCCGCGCTTCTGGCGCATGCGCACCGGCGACCTCGACGGCTTCTTCGGCCTGTTCGTGGACAACCTGCTGCAATTGCTCCTGATCTTCACCCTGTGCCCCTTGTTGTGCGGGATCAATGCGGCGGAAGTGGCCACGCGCATCCTGCCCGGCGCGGCGTTGTCCATCCTGGCGGGCAACCTCTTTTTTGCCTGGCAGGCGTGGCGTATCGCCCGACGCGAGGGCCGGGAGGACGTCACGGCCATGCCCTACGGCATCAACACCGTCAGCCTCTTTGCCTACATCGTCTTCATCATGGCGCCGATCTACCGGCAGACGCTCGACGCCACGCTCGCCTGGCAAGCCGGCCTGTTCGCCTGTTTCATCAGCGGGGTAATGGAGTTCATCGGGGCGTTTGTCGGGGACCTGCTGCGCCGGCATACGCCGCGCGCGGCCTTGCTCTCCTCACTGGCGGGGATTGCCATCACGTTCATCGCCATGGGATTTGTGTTTCAAATCTACGCCAACCCGGCGCTGGGCCTGCTGCCCATGCTGCTGATCCTCGTGTGCTACGCTTCCAAGCTGAAACTGCCGCTCGGCCTGCCCGCGGGGTTTGTCGCGGTGGTCCTCGGCACCATTCTGGCCTGGGCGTTGCGCGAAGCGGGGCTGGCCCCGCCCACGCCGCCCGCGGAAACCGCCGCCCTCGCCTTCCACCCGCCGCAATGGGCGGGCGACCGGTTGTTCGGATTTCTCTTCTCGAAGGTGGGCTGGAGTTACATGGCGGTGATCGTGCCGATGGGATTGTTCAACATCATCGGCTCGCTGCAATGCCTGGAAAGCGCTGAGGCGGCCGGCGACCGCTTTCCCACGCGCCCGTCGCTGCTGGCCAACGGGATCGGCAGCGTCGTCGCTGCCTGCTTCGGCAGCCCGTTCGCCACCACACTCTACATCGGTCATCCAGGCTGGAAGGCCATGGGAGCGCGCTGGAGCTATTCATGGTTGAACGGCGCGGTCATCGGCACGCTTGCGCTGTTCGGTATCGTCGGCGAAGTGTTGCGGTTCGTGCCCTTGGAAGTCACGCTGGGCATCCTGCTCTGGATCGGGCTGGTCATCACCGCGCAGGCCTTTCAGGCCAGCCCGACGCCGCACGCCCTCGCCGTGGCCGCCGGCCTCATCCCCGCCCTGGCCGCGTGGTTGCTGGTGCAGATCGAGACCGCCCTGCGCGTGGCTGGCACCGACCTCGTCACCACCGTGGACCGATTTGCGCCGAACCTCCACCTGCGCGGCGTCATCGCCCTGAGCCAGGGCTTTCTTCTCACGTCCATCATCTATGCCGCCGTGATGGCCTGCGTGATCGACCGGAGGTTCAAGGCCGCCGCCGTGTGGCTCTTGGTGGCCGCTGGGCTCTCCGCCGTCGGCCTCATCCACGCCTACCGCCTCACGCCTGGCGGCGTGCAGAGCTATTTCGCGTGGTTTACTGCCGCGCCGGATTTCGCCATCGCCTACGCCGTCAGCGCCGCCACCCTGTGTGCCTATGCACTCAAGCAGAAGCGGTGACGCACCATCGACTTCACGCCCTCGCGCCAGTCTCCATACCTTCCTCCGCGAACATCAGCGGGCGGCAACCGAATGGATCGGCGGTGAGATGGCGCGAATTCACGTTCGCGGCGGCGTGATCCATTGAAGATCTAGGGGTCAAGGCCGTAGGCCGTGTTGTGATCGTCGGCCAGGGGACTCTGACACCGGGGAGGTTCTCCAACCAAGTTGAGCTCGTAGCCGGTATTTCCCTCCGGGCAGACCGGAACTCCATTCTTCAGATAGAGCTCAACGAAAGGAGAAACGTCCCCACCCCTTCCGATACCATTCTCCAAGGCCGCAACATCCTTGGCTCCGTCCAGTTGACGGAGATTGTTCACGCACATCTTCTCACGGGAGTTCTCTCGAGCCCGGACGAAACTGGGAATGGCCATCGTGGACAACAGTCCGATGATAGCCACAACGATCATGATTTCGACGAGGGTGAATCCACCTCGTTTGCGTACTAACTTCATAGCGACCTGCCTTTCTGGATGCCGGTGAGGATCAAAGCGGACAGGCGCATGAATGGAATAAAATAGCGTTCACTGAATCCCTGGCCCGACCGATCCTTGTTATGTGCCACCCTTGGCTCAGACTTGCTTCGAGTGGGACATTCCCGTCATCCGTATGCCAAGCTCTTGGGAGCTTGCAACATGCCACTCTTTCCCTGCGTCCTATTCGCGCCGATACTGGATAACGAAAAGACCCGGAGCCGAAGCTCCGGGTCTGTGACATCAAATCTCTCGAACTTTACGAGTTGGGCAGGATGTGAGCTCCGGTCGCCGGATTTGCGTTGAGGCAAGTTGGATCATCGCCGACGTTACCGACGGTGTATGGATCACCCAGCGGGCAGGCCGGCGTGCCACCCTTGATGTAATCGTCGATCAGCGCGGACACATCGTCGCCGGTGCCCATACCGTTTTCGAGGGCAGCCTGGTCCTTGGCTCCGTCGATCTGGCGCAGGTTGTTGATGCAGGCGTTGCTCTGGGCGGTTTCACGAGCGCGAACGAAGTTCGGGATCGCGATCGCGGCCAACAGACCGATGATCGCCACAACGATCATGATTTCCACCAGGGTGAAGCCCGCCTTGCGGGAGGTATTGAGTTTCATACGTTTCTAACCTTTCTTTCTTTCTTGCGGCGTGAACCTCGTGATGGGCTTTGTTCTATGTTACTTGTTTATTATTGCGGTTTCGGCTCACTTGTTTAACCCATCACAACCGCGACGGCCTGAAAAGCAACGCCTATGCCACGCTCTCCAACTCCGTATCATAGCGGATTATACACCGCCGCCCCGGCTTGGTTGCGTCCAAGGTTGCGCTCACAGATCCGCCCTTTTCTGCCGCAAAATGGAGTCCGGCTCAAGTCCCGTCCATCCGGTCTGTCTCATCCTTGTAGGACAGTGTCCCGGCAGTGGACAAAGCGCGCTGGGCAAGCCGGCAGCGATTCCCATTTTGGAGCGCGGGTCCGCGACCCGCAGCAGCTTCGCCTGGAACCAGGCCACTGGAAGATTGAGAACGGCCTTCCGTGGCGGGGGTGCTGCGGCTCATGGAGCCGCGCTCCGGACCAAGATTAGAATGGCTGGCAAACCGGAGTTCCCCCTTGTTGCCCGAGGCTGCCCTCCCCTACCCTTCAGGCATGAGTTTTCGACCAGGTTCCAGGGTCTATGTGGCCGGACACCGCGGCCTGGTGGGCAGCGCGATCTGGCGGGCCTTGTCCGAGGCCGGCTTCCAGCATCTCATCGGGCGGACTCATGGCGAGTTGGACCTGCTGGATCAGCAGGCCGTCCAAACATTCTACGAGGTTGAGCGTCCGGACTACGTGATCATCGCGGCGGCCAAGGTGGGGGGTATTCTGGCGAACAGCACCCAACCGGCAGAGTTCCTCTATGACAACCTCCAGATCCAGAACAACCTGATCCACGGCGCCTACCGGTCGGGAGTGAAGAAACTTCTGTTTCTGGGCAGCTCCTGCATTTATCCGAAGCTCGCTCCGCAGCCGCTCAAGGAGGAATCCCTGCTGACCGGCCCCCTCGAACCCACCAACGAGTGGTATGCCGTGGCCAAAATCGCCGGCATCAAGATGTGCCAGGCCTACCGGCGCCAGTATGGATGCGACTTCATCAGCGCCATGCCGACCAACATGTACGGCCCGAACGATAACTACGACCTGCAGGGTTCTCATGTGCTGCCCGCCTTGATTCGGAAGTTTCACGAGGCCAAGGTGTCGGGCGCGCCTACCGTAACCTGTTGGGGCACAGGCTCCCCAATGCGCGAGTTCCTCTACGCCGACGATCTGGGCCGCGCCTGCGTGTTCCTGATGCAGCACTACAGTGAGGAGCAGTTCATCAATGTCGGCTTCGGGAGCGAGCTATCGATCCGGGAGTTGGTGGAGAAGGTTCAGCGCATCATCGGGTTCACCGGCACCGCCGTCTGGGACACCTCCAAACCTGACGGCACCCCCCGCAAGCTCATGGACAGCTCGCGACTGTTCCAACTGGGCTGGCGGCCGCAAGTGGATCTGGACAGAGGAATCCGACTCGCGTATGAGGATTTCCAGAAGCGGCTTCCGCGAATCGCGGGGTAGGGCTGCGCTGCGCGCGGCCTGAGTGGGCGCCGGTGGACCTGCACCCTCCCCGGTGCCAGTCACGGCAGGCGATCTCGTGATCCCGGAGGCTATCCGCTCACCCGGATCTTGCCCTCTTGATGGCGGCGCAGAAGATCGACATCTGCGTCCACCATCAATCTCGCCAAGTCCTCGAACCTGGTCTTGGGCTCCCAACCCAGTTTCCGCTTGGCCTTGCTGTAGTCGCCGATCAGCAGGTCCACCTCCGCGGGGCGGTAATAGCGCGGATCGATCTCCACGTACTTCCGCCAATCCAACCCCACATGCGCGAAGGCGACCTCGAGGAATTCCTTGACCGAGTGGGTTTCGTTGGTGGCGACGACGTAATCGTCTGGCTCCTTCTGCTGGAGCATGAGCCACATGGCCTCCACGTATTCCTTGGCGTAGCCCCAATCCCGCTTGGCATCCAGGTTTCCGAGATACAGCTTGTCCTGCAACCCGGCCTTGATGTGCGCCACCGCCCGCGTGATTTTGCGGGTGACAAAGGTTTCTCCGCGCCGGGGGGATTCGTGGTTGAACAGGATTCCGTTACAGGCATACATCCCATAGGATTCTCGGTAGTTCACGGTGATCCAATAGGAATACACCTTGGCGCAACCGTAGGGGCTGCGTGGATAAAACGGGGTGGTCTCCTTCTGCGGAATCTCCTGCACCTTGCCATACATTTCGCTGGAAGAGGCTTGATAGAACCGTGGCTGGCTGCCGCTCTCGCGAATGGCTTCAAGCAGCCGGATGGTCCCGGTCCCGGTGATGTCGGTCGTGTATTCGGGGGCATCAAAGCTCACGCGCACATGACTCTGCGCCGCCAGGTTGTAGATCTCTTCCGGCTGGATCCTGGCAATCAGGCGGGCCAACGCGCTGGCATCGCTTAAATCCCCGTAATGCAAGGCGAGACGACGCTTGTCCGCGTGCGGATCCTGGTAGATCGGATCCAACCGCCCGGTGTTAAAGGTGCTTGCCCGGCGGATGATGCCATGCACTTCATAACCTTTGGAGAGAAGCAGTTCAGCCAGATATGATCCATCCTGTCCGGTGATGCCTGTGACCAATGCCTTTTTCGCCATAATTCAGGAGGAGCGAGGATGTGCCCTCTGACCGGGAACACAAGCTTGGAATGCGCCCGGCGACTGGGGTGGGGGTGCATCTTGGTACTGTCCGCGAGGCCAAATCGCCCGAGCGCGGCGTTTACGCCGCTTCACCGTTCGCCCGCCCACCGGCCAGTAGTTTCGTCTGGATGCGCTCGAACCCTGAAGCGGCCTAAAGGCCGCGCGCCGGGACAGTGTCAAGAAGTGCGCCCGACTGGGTGTGGCACTCAGCCCAGCTTCGGAAAGAACGCCTTTGCCGCTTCGCACGTGGCCTGGCTGAGCGCCTCCAGCGAACAGCCCTTCACGCTCGCCGCGCACTCAGCAATCTCACGCACGTGCGCCGGTTCACACCGCTTGCCCCGATAGGGCACGGGGGCCAAGTACGGGCAGTCGGTTTCCAAAAGAAAACTCCCCAGAGGCGTGGTGGCCAGCGTGTCCCGAATGTTCTGGCCATTCTTGAAAGTCAGGATCCCGGTGAAACTGACCAGGGAGCCCAAGGCCAAAATGCGGCGCATGGACTCGGAGTCGTCTGAGAAGCAGTGGAATTGCCCGCGAACCCACGGCGCGTAAGGGCGCAGTTGCTGCAGACAATCTTCCAAGGCCGCCCGCTGATGAATCACGCAGTTCAGCCCGCTCTCAGCCGCCACCTCGAGATGCTGCTCAAACAATTCGGCTTGGCGCAACTTGTAACGCCCGTCGTCCGCCTCACTGCCTCCCTGGCTGCTGGGCAGACGATAATAGTCCAACCCCGTTTCTCCCAATCCCACCACGCGGGGATGCCCCGCCCATTGACGCAATTCCGGCCGGATGTCCGCCGGGGCTTCCAACGCGTGCGATGGATGCCATCCCACCACCGCGTAAACGAAATCATGCCGCTCGGCCAGCGAGACCACCCGCCGGCTGCTCTCCCAGTCAGTACCAATGCCAATGATTCGCGACACACCGGCTTGCTGGGCCCGGCGCAAAACCTCCGTCCAGTCGGACTGGAACTCCGGATAATCAATGTGCGCGTGGGTGTCGTAGAATTCTGTCATGCTCTTCTTGGGGGTTCCCACCCCAGTTGACTCGCAGCCGCAGACGTCAGTCCGCGCGTTCTTCCATGTTTGATGCTCAACGCCTACTCGCCTCGGCGCCTGCGGTTCAAGGGTTCAAGACGCGGAGGATCAGGTCGGCAAAATCTCTGCAATTCCCATTTGCCACTCCTGGGGGCACTCGCTATTTAGAGTGCCACAAACCTGACGACTTCGGATGACTATGGCCAAATCCTGCTATCACGCAAGCATCGAGGGCGCCCAGCATGGCGCCAAGTCTCTGGCTGAATTTCTCGCCTACGCTAGGCGGCACGGCGCCGCGGGCGCTCAGCCTTCGAACTACCTGCTGCAAAGCTCCAAAGGATTCCAATCGGCCAGGCAGATCAAGGAGGCGTTCGCACGGGCCAAACTCAAGCTCGATGGCGTTTCGGCCCATTGTCCTTTCTGGGTCCATACCACCGCCTGGACCGGCAGCCCCAGCATCCGCCCCTTCCTCCCCGAGTCGGTGGCCAAGGAATCGCCAGCCAAGATCGAGCAGTGGGCGGAGGACTACTGTCTCCGGGTGATGGATCTCTGTGCGGAGCTCGGAATCAAGGTGCTACCGATGTTCTGGGGCGTGGCTTTTGGCTGGGAAGTGGCGACCGGCTATCCGTGGGGCTTTTGGAAAGGCCCCGGATTCGACCTGATTCAGGAAGGCAAGGAACGGTTTGTACGCAAGACCGCCAAACTCCGCCAGCACGCCCGCGAACTAGGGATCTACCTGTGTCACGAGATCCACCCGGGAACCGGCGCCGTCTGTGCGGCGGATTTCCAGACCCTGGTCGAAATCTGTGACGACGACGCCTGCCTGGGGGTTAATGCCGACCCCTCACATTGCTGGGAGGGCGAGTCCTGGGAGCAGCGCTTTCGCGCCGTGGGGCACCGGGTTTATGCAGCACACGTGAAGAACTTTGTGATCCGACCCGGCGTTGCCCTGCGAACCATGGAGTCCAGTTGGCCAGCCCGAGGCATGCAGTTCACCGACCTGCCCAGCGGGCAACTCAATCTGCTGCGCTACGCCGAATTACTGGTCAACATCGGGTATCCGCGACGCTATTGCGAGCTGATGGGAACTCCAACGGCTCCGCTGGTTGTCGAGGCCGAAAGTGCCTATCGGGATCTCGATGCCTGCAGCGCCAACGGGATCGAGTATGTCCGCGACCACCTGTGCTTTCCTTTGGCGGCCGGATCATTCGAGGAGGGGATGGGGGCTTGACGGTTGATCTGGACCAGCCCCAGACCGCAGAATCATTGACGATGCGGCGCCGCGAGCGTTTTTGACACCCGAGAGAAGCGGGTCAAGCCGCTTGTGGGACTATTTCTTTGCCGGAGACATCGTGTCTGACGCCCCCGTTGGCTCGGAGGACGCAGACTGTTGGGCTCCGGTGAGCTTCGCAATGGCTTCCTGATATCGAGCGACTTGGTTGGTCATGTCCAATTGCGTCGCCAACGGAATCAGCTTCCCGTAAACGGTCGGCAGATCCGGGTGATTGGGATTCTGCTCCACAAACCGTTCGAAAGCCGACATCGCCTCCGGAATCTGGCCGGATTCGGCCAGCCTCTCGCCCAGTCTCAGTTGAAGTCGTATCTTTTGTTGCGGGCTGGGATCCAGATCCAGGGCGGCCTGCCAGCTTCGAAGCGCAGAGGACGGCTTTCCCAGTTCTGCATACAGATCGCCGAGCTTCTCGCTCAACACGGCGCTGGCCTTGGTCGCGGGGATTTCCTCCAGATAGGCCACCAGCTGATACTTCGGCACCCCTTTGGCCAGATTCAAGTTCACGATTCGCAGCTGTGACCAGGCGCGCAGCGGATCCCGCTGGGCCACCAGCTCATCATGCAGTTCTTGGGAATCCCGGCGAAACGGCTTGTAAAGTGGATCCCCGACCACGGTGGTCATCCACGAACAAACCGGCTGGGACGCATACGCGGCTTCCCCATAGCTCATTCCCTGATAGTAAAGCCTGGCCACAAGCACCCCGATGTCCGTCGTGCCTCCCAAGTATGGCTCATGCACACTCCCCAAACTCAACGTGGCTCCTTTCTCCAAGAGCGGCCCCACCCAGTGCCGATCAGCGCTCCGCAGCGACGCGGCACTGAACGAATGAAGGTGATAAGCCAGCGCCCCAGGCATGAATTCAACCTGCTTGTCCAAGAACGGCCCATCCACATGCTCCCGATACCACCCCGCGTAAACCGCAATCTGGCTCATGGGAAAGCCCCGACGAAATGTTGAAGGGCTTTCGTCCACCACCGTTTCAAAGCCCAGCACCCGGCAGACCTCGGCCGCCGCCCGAATCCAATCCTCGCCCTGTTTCATGCCGGGCTCGGAAGGACTGCGCAGATCGAAGTAGGCGCGCCCCCAGAAGCCATCCTGTTCAGCCTGCATCGCCTTGTCCACCAGACCTTTGGCAACCTCGACCGTCGGGGCGTCGAGGCGAGAGACCATCAGCACCCCGTTGGTCGGGTGAAGCAAAGCCGAGTTGGTCACGCCATAAACCGGATTGCGCAGCAGGCCAGTTGTCGGGTAGGAACCCGCCAGGAGCGGCAGACACGATAGTTCAGAGTCAACCGCTGCCTCATTGCGCCGAAACTCCGGTCGCAGCTCGCTGGGTTCGGGTGGGGACGGTTCGGGTTCTGGCCCGATCTTGAGTGGGACGCCCCGGCACAGAACCAGGTAACGGATCTTGGATTCGGTGACCATCAACCGATTCTCAGCCGCAGCCCCATTGGTCGTCGGCATGGCCACCGGACCAATCGACCATAAACGCCTTTCTTCAAGGAACTTCGCCACGGGCTTCTGAACCTCGTCGGCGAATTGGGAACGGCTGATCTGCTCGGTCACCGGCATTCGCAGACCAACCACCTGCGAGTCCGGCACACCCCGCCGACTTGCATAATGGAGGGCGATTTCCTCCGACCCGTGCTCGCGCCGATTGTAGATCACGACCACCTCGTCGCCGGGCAAAGCCCTCGAAGACATCGGAACCACGGCCAGCAGGAGCAGCAAGCGCACTAGGATACGGGCGGTGAGTTTGTTCATAGGCCTTGGACACCAGAGCCAGCTTGGGGTTCGAAACCAAGGGTCCGGTTTGACCACACGCTGTCAAGCCAAGCAACCCAAGTCAGCGACTCCGACCACACCAAGTGCAGGTGTAAACTCCTTTGGAATCAAGAACAAACGTGCTCTTGACCTCGGTCGAGATGCAGCAGCCACAACTGGCAGAAAAGACGCCCTGGATCGGCGGCGAACACAGCACCTCCCTCCCGCAATTGGCGCACACAATTCGATCATGCTTCATCAGGAAATCAGTGAAATCGTGATCCACACACTTACAGGCCAACCCGGAAATGATCCCCCCCGACCATCCAGCCCCCTGACTCTGTTCCGTCTGTGAAGACTTTTCCGCCGCGGTTACAACAGGCACTCCGGCACTCATAACAACATTCTTACAACGTTTTACGGCCTATCTCGTTTCGAGCTCAGTCCGAGTTCAGTTCTTGGGTGATTCACAGTGATTTCGAACGCAACTGTTCATAGCACAGCTATTCGCCCCTGACAACCGCTATTTGATGATAATTTGTGGACAACCCGGGCACAACCAGCTCAATCGCGAATAACTGTGTACACCTAAGCACTTCTGCGGAGCCGTGTGAACAAGCCGTCTCAACCTGTGAGTAACAAGTGGCGCCTTGTTAATATGTAAAAGTTGATAGTCTTCTGGCCATCTGGGAAAAGATAACCAAACCAAAGACCAAGTTTCCAAGGACTGCAAACCGAAGATAAGACAGGGCAGTGTGTTGGGAATGAAGTTGAGAAGCATGGAGATGTCTGTTCTAGAGGCGCGCACCACGCGTTCGGCCACAAGGAGTGAATCCCTTGCAGATGTTGCCTTGTACCCGGGCATTTCGGTTGTTTCAAAGGCCGATCCCTCCCCGCAACCACAGACCTGTTGCGGCGAAACACTGCGTCCCTTCTGGGCCGATGACGGACGCTACATCAGCGTGTGCATGCGCTGCGGCAGCGAGCACACCCACCAGCACATGGTCCGCTACAACGGCAGCCCATGGATCGGGGTGGATCTGGACGGAACCCTGGCACATGAAATCGGCGAACCCCAGGATGCGGATCAGATCGGGGAACCCGTTGAACCGATGATGCGGCGCGTTCGCCAGTGGATCGCCGACGGCAAGACGGTCAAGATCTTCACCGCCCGCGCCTCAGTCCCCCGCCAGATCGATCTGGTCAAGCAGTGGCTCAAGCAGCACAACCTGCCCGACCTCGAAGTCACCAATGCCAAGGACTTCCTGATGGTGGAACTCTGGGACGACCGGGCAGTCCGGGTCGAAACAAACTCGGGCCAGCCGGTCAATGCGACAACCTCGCCTGTCGGACGCGGGGTGCAACCGATGAAAATCGTGGCCCGACGCAAAGCCGGCGGGTCGTTTGTGTCGAAGTTGAGAATGTTTTTTGCCCTGTAAACGCCAATTACCCATGTCAACCATCAACAATTTCGCGGTGCGCGTCTTCGCTGGGGCTTGTGTGCTGTTGCTCCAAGCCGCTGCCCAAGCGGCCACGACGAACTATGGGAACTTTGTCGCTGGGACGGTCGTTTACCAGAACGTCACCGAGGCTTCGGTCACCGACTCCATTCCGCTCTATGGTGCGCCCACGATTTCGGGCAACACCCTGGACTTCAACCCGGTGGGCTTTGGCTCGTTTGCCCAAAACGGCACTTCGGACATAACCGATGGGCAACTGGTTCTGGATATTGTGGCCAAGCCCGGAAACGCGATTGAAATCCTTCAGTTCGGAGAGGGGGGCTTGTTCAACCTGATCGGCAACGGCACTGCCGCAACTTACGCCAAGGTGACGGCCATTTTCTTCATCGATATTGTCGAAGTGGACGGAATCGCAATTGACCCGGTGAAGCTGATCAAGTCAATGACCTTCACGCCCGCTGCGTCGGGCAGCTTTTCGCTGCCGACCTATTCTGTAGGGCCCTGGACGGGAAGTCTGAGTGTTGATCTCGAAAACGAACTCGTCACGAGAGGCACTCAGTTTTCCCTCGGTGCGACCAAGGTGAAGGTCGATCTGGATAACAACCTGGCAACCGTGAGCGAGTCGGGCACCTCGGCGTTCATTGACAAGAAGGATTTCAGCGGCTTCTCGCTGACCGTGGTTCCAGAACCCACATCCCTTTCACTCATGCTCCTTGGCCTGATCGGGCTGGGTGCGATCGGCCTGCGCAGTCGAAAGAAATGCACCGCAATTTTGAGAACTGAATGAACTAAAAAGGAACTCAAGGGAGAACAATCAAGAACATGAAACCACAAGCAACCATGGAAAACATCATTCAAAGCATCGTAAGGGCGTCTGTTTGCGTGATCGGCGCTTGGGCTGTGCTGCAACCTCAGGCCAATGCCCAGACCTACACGTTGTCGCACGGATCCTCGACTGCAACTTACACCCCGACCAGCATCGGGGGCATGACCGACTGGAATGTCGGCGGTGCTGACCACCTCACTAGCCAGGCCTTCTGGGTTCGTGCCGCGGGAGACACCCGGGAAACGTCGCTGGCTGAGATCCATTCAAGCAGCAGCCAAACGACTGCGGATTCTGTGACATCCGTGTTCTCAGTAAGTGGCCTGTATTCGATCAACATTTCGTATCAGCTCACTTCCCTTTCCGCCGACAAGGCCCAGATTCTGGAGAGCATCACCATTCGCAATAATTCAACCAGCGACTTGGGCCTCAGCTTTTTTCAGTACAACAACTTCGATCTAGCCCATAACCTGAGTGGCGACTATGTGCGCATCTTGCGCGATTCACTCACGGGGGGGCCAACCATGGCACAGCAAATCGAGCTTGGGTTTGGCGGTATAAGCGAGGAAGCCACGGTCCAGAACAATCCCCCCTCAGTGCTCGCTGAAACAGCGTATTACGCAACCATCTATACCAAGTTGGTGGACAGTGACGTGGATGATCTGAACAACATGACAGGCACGGTGGGGCCAGGCAACGTCGAGTTTGCCTTTGAGTGGAGCTACACACTGGGTGCGGGTGCAACCGAGACCATCAGCAAGATCAAGACTTTGGACGTCACTGTAATTCCCGAGCCCAGTATTGCCTCATTGGCGCTCCTCGGTGCCGGGATGGTGGTCGCTCGCAGGCTGAGGAGATAATGATAGCCGAGGCGCGAGCTTCTGTGCGAGATGGTGTGGATTTAAGTGAGCGGAGCGGATAGGGCGACGATCGCGGAGAGCCGTTTGAGCCGCATCGCTGCTGGAGCAGGAAAAAACCCAATCAAGAAAGACCTGTGATCATGCAAGCGAATCAAAACAATAGGGTGGACGGAATGAGAATGCGGCTGCTGGCCTGTCTGGGCGTGGGAGTTTTCGTGCTCCCCTCGACTGCTGTTGACCCGGTACAATTGACCCAAGGAAGCTCTGGGGTTTGGATAGATCCCGGCACCCAGGCGGGTGTTTATGACTGGATTGTCAGCGGCCAGGACCATCTGGAGAAACAGTGGTGGTGGGTTCAAGTCGGTGGACAACGGGTGTCGGTGGATCAATTAGGTGCGTTGGTGGTGACTCCGATCAGTGCCAACAAGGTTCTCACGACCTATACCGATGCTCTCAATCAGTTCTCCATACAGATATCGTACGAACTTACAGGATCGGATTTTGCCTCGGGCCAGTCCCTGCTGAAGGAGAGTGTTTCCATTCTGAACAATTCCGGGTCTGCTCTGAATCTCTCCCTGTTCATGTTCAGTGACTTTGACTTGGGAGGGACGGCTCCCGCTGAAGGAGTCAGTCTTCTCGGAATGAATGACTCGGTGTTCCCGTTTGGCAGCACGGTTGGATGGTTTGAGGCGAGACAGTCGGAGGTCGGCAACTCACATGCTGCGATTTTTAATGGAAAGCCATTGCTGGGAGAACTGGGCGACAGCAGCGTCATCCTGAACAAACTCAATGCGACGATCAATCCGCTCGCCTCCAGTGCCGGCATGGTGCTGTCCCCGACTGTGGGTGCAACGGCTCTTTCGACATTCGGCCCGGTGACCCCGGCGGACGCGGCGTATGCCATCCAATGGGACTTCAACATTGCCGGCGGCGGCACTGCAGGAGTCGGGGTGGACAAGCGCCTGGTGGTGACCCCCATTCCCGAACCAGGCTCAGTTGCCCTTAGTCTGCTCGGAGTGACGGCGCTTTTGCGCTTCACCGTGCGGCGAAAAGTTTGACTTGATGCAGTTCCAGCAAGCGCAGTTAACCCTAACGCAGTAGCGAAACAGCAGAAAATCAAGATTCAGCAGTTCATAGCGCCCCACCCAGGAGAGAAGAAGTCGTTTAAGTCGTACCATGAAGTTACCAGTCGTACCGGTCGTGCTCCTCTCCTTAGGTGGGGCGTTTCTTTTTGAGTGCCATTCCATTGCGCAGGTCCAATTCGACCTGGACCTGGTCTTCAGCGGCACCAACACCCCTCCGGCGAGCGCCGCCGCACCTTGGGTGACCGCCACCCTCGACGACGTGGCTCCCAATCAGGTTCTGTTCACCCTAGAAGCCACCGGCAATCTCACAGGCCAGGAGAACGTCAGGCAGTTCTATTTCAACTTCGACGATTCCTTGGACCTTGGGGCGCTCGGCTTCACCTTCCTGGGTTCCTCGGGCTTGTTTACCCCCCCGGCGTGGACCCTCTCCGAGAACAACCTGAAGGCGGACGGAGATGGAAAATATGACGTCCGACTCGACTTTGCCACGGGCGGGAACACCAGCGATACGTTCAACCGGAACGAGAGTGTAAGCTATCTGCTCACCTACAGCGGGGCGGGCTCCATCACCAGGGAAAGCTTCATCTACGAAAGCCAACCCGCTGGAGGTCACGGTCCCTTCTACACGGCCGCCCATGTTCAAAACACGCTGGCCGGCGGCAGCGCCTGGCTTGGGGCGGAAACCATCACTTACATTCCTGAACCGAATAGCGCGAGTCTGCTCGCCCTGACAGCGCTGGGCTGGCTTGCGCTCCGTCCTCGGACCGCGAGCCGCCAGGAAAGATAGGTGGTTCTCCACAAACCTCAGCTTGGCGCCGTGGGCCTCGACGGCAAGACCAACCCTCCACGGCAACCCGCGCCATGCCTGCAACATTTTCGCGACAATCCGCACCCAGCAATCGACAAACCAGCGCCGGGGCGGATATAGTGCCACACCTTGTTTGTGATCCCGTTGCTTAACGGGGGCATGGGGCGCGTCCTGACTCCGACCTGGATCTCCATCCTTGTCGCGCTGGGATTGCTCCACCCGGGTGCGAGCCAGGCGGGCGGCAGCGGGCTGAACGTGCTCATCGTCGCCAACCAGGCCAGTTCCAATTCGCTGGAGCTGGCCAACTACTACCGCCTCAAACGCCAGGTGCCGCCGGAGCACGTGCTGAAGATCTCCTGGCCCGGCAGCAACATCCAGTGGACGTATCAGGAATTCACGAACCTGCTGCTCAATCCGATTCTGGCCTTCGTCAGCCAGAATGCCTCGACAAGCCAGATCCAATACGTGGTGTTGTCCATGAACATTCCCTATCGGATTTCCGGTAGCCAGAACAACAGCACCACATCAGCCCTCTATTACGGGTACAAGGCAGGTTCGGACCCTAACAACAGTTATGCCTTTAGCGAAGCGCGGTTTGCCACGGATAGGCCAGGCTCCGCGACCACCAACGCTTTCCTAGCCATGATGCTGACTGCCAACTCACTGGCCGACGCCAAGCGCTTGATCGACCAGGGCGTGGACAGTGACCATACCTCGCCATCCCAAACAGCCTGGCTCGTCAAGTCCAAGGACCCCGACCGCAACAAGCGGTTTAGAGCGTTTGACAACGCCATCTTCAATGCGCGTCTGGCGGGGTATTCACTGGTGCGCACCAACTCCACCGACTCCCCGCCTTGGACCAATATGCTGGGGTGCCAGTTGGGCCTGGCCAACTTCGATGTCAGCCCCAATAGCCTTCTTCCAGGTGCGATCGCGGACAGCATGACTTCGTACGGTGGCCAGATTTTTGAGAACCCCGGCCAGACGACGCTCCTGGAGTTCATCGAGGCTGGCGCCTCGGGCAGCTACGGCACGGTCACCGAGCCGTTGGCTATCACCGCGAAGTTCCCTGATCCGATGGTTTACTTTTACCAGGCGCGAGGCTTCACCCTGGCCGAGTGTTACTACCAGAGCGTTCAACAACCTTACCAGGGGTTGTTGGTGGGAGAACCTTTGGCCGCGCCTTGGGGCCGGCCCCTTTCCGGCGGGTGGGTGGAGCCGCCGCCGCGCGCCACCCTCACCGGCACCACCAATCTATGCCTGTTGTTCTCAGCCGACGCATCCACCCGACATCTGGATCGCCTGGACCTGTTTCTCGACGGAACGTACGCCCGGACGTTGACCAACTGGACGCCGCAGGCCGGCAATCGTTTGAGGGTTCGGTTGAATGGTTACTCCATGGAATATGAGGTGCCGACCAACGCCACCCTCAAGTCCATCGCAGCAGGAATCGCCGGGTGGATGAATCAACCGGCGAACACCAATGTCACCCAGGTGAAGGCCAAGGCCTATGGCGACCGCATCGAACTCCAATCGTTCGCAGCGCCTTTGCCGGATGGCGTTTTCCAGTTGGTGGATGACGAGGCCACATCCGGCGAACCCAGAACCTACCTTGCAGCGCCGGGTGCCTATTCACTCGCTTCACGCGTGTCCGCTCCCCGTCTGACTGCCGATGGTGTATTCAGAATCCAATTTGAATCCGCACCCGGGGTCAGCAACGTACTCCAGGCCTCAACCAACCTCCTGGATTGGGAGAACATCTATTCCAACGCCGTGGGGGGCACGATGGAATTCGTGGACACGAATGAATCCCAACATCCTGAGCAATTCTATCGGGTGGCCGTGCCAGCTCCCCCTCCGACGCCGGAACTGCGTGCCCTGGGAGTCACCGCCTCCAATCAGTTCAAACTTCAGGTTGTCGGCCCCACGAACCGGCCCTATGTCCTGCAGGCCTCCTCGGATTTCGTGGGGTGGTCCGATGTTTGGACCAACGCGCAGGGCGGCGACGCGGAGTTGCTGGCCGACAACCTCGAAACACATCCGGCCCTGTATTACCGGACACGATCAGCGGATTCCAACGATTATGCGCCCGTGTCGATTGTGGGGCAAACCCCGACAGGTGGCAACGTGCTTCAAGTGCAGGATAACGCACCCGGCACCATCATTGTCTGGGCCTCCACCAATAGCACAGATTGGGTTCCGATTTACACCCTGGCTGGATCACCCAGTATCCAGACCGAGACAGACAGCGCATCCGGCGCAGGTGAACCGCTAACCACTTGGTTGTATAGCACCAAACCCCTGTTCCTGGACTCAACCAGTCAAGGGTGGCGTGAATTTGGGGTTGAACTGGACTTTTTCGGACCGCCAACTCTTGGGCCGAACTCCCGCCTCACCCTCGAAGCTATCAAGACGAACGGAACCTCGGTCACACTCAGCGTGACCAATCCGGTAGGAAACGTCAGCATGACCAATTTCGTGAGGTCCTTCATGAACGCGGTCAATACGACGCCACAGCTTGTTGAACTGGACGGGTTGGAGGCGGACGATCTCATCGAGGGCTTCCCTGGGCAGGCCGTATTCAATCTGCGCGCGCGGGCTCAGGGGCGGCTGGCTGCGGAAATCCAAGTCAACCTGACGGGGTCATCTGATCTCTCCGTCACGCCCGGCTCTGCTGCGAGGCTAAACCAAAACTCGTCCGATCTCCTTCCGCGCAACCATCTTTGCGTAAGTGCCGGCGTCTCCTCCGACACCCATTACTTTGATTTTGATACCACCACCCTCGCCGACGGCTACCATGAACTGACCGCCGTGGCCTACGAAGGCACACACGTGTATTCGCAAACGCTCGACACACTCCCGGTCATCGTCGCCAACACACCGCTCGAAGCCACGCTCGCCCTCGCCGAACCCCAGCTCGTGCTGCCGGTCATCAACACCTTTGATCTGGTCCTGACGGCCAACACCAACACCCTCCAGGAGATCCTCCTCTTCACCACCGGAGGCTTCTACGCCGGCGTCACCAATCAGCCAGCGGCCGTGTTCCATGTCAATGGCCTGGACCTGGGGATCGGCGAGCATCCCTTTTACGCCTTGGTCCGCACGACCGACGGACTGCGTTACCGGACCGCACCGCTGACCGTCACCCTTGCGCCGTGAGAGCACGGCTTTGCCACCCACCACATCTTCCCATGAACCCAGTGAAAGGGTGGGGCCGGAGCACCGGTGCCCTACCAGGTTCATGGCCCCAACTCACGTCCGATTCTTGGAGGTGTTCCCTACCCCCCCCAACCCCGTAGCCGCGGACGCCTGCCTGTACGGGGCACGCAAACAGGTGAGTCCGCGCTGATCTCCGGCTCCGAGAGCGGAGGTTCGTCCGAATGGCTGAAGGCGGCGTCCAGTTCGCGATCAGGGCGCCGACTGCCGTGCGGCGGCTACGGTGCAGGGGTTCATGGACGGTGAGCAGGTCCACAGGGAACAAATGGCTCATCATGAACCGAAGTGCCGGAACCGGGGAGATTCACAATCGCCGGGTCGGCGTAGAGCGTAAACAGACCGGACTTCACGATCTGCACGTCCATCAGTTGCCCCCGGTGGCGGTCCGCTCCGTCGAAAACCACGATCCGGTTGCAGCGGGTGCGTCCCATCATGCGTGCCGCGTTCTTCTTGCTGGGCCCTTCAACCAGGATCTGCATCCGGCGACTGATCAGCGCTGCGTAGCGCCGCGCCCCGACCTCGTTGATTACCGAGAGAATCCGCGCATGCCGCTCCTCGATCACCTCGATCGGCACCTGGTCGGACATGGCTGCAGCCGGCGTGTCCTTGCGGGGCGAGTATTTGAAAAGAAACGCGTTGTCGAACTCGACCTCGCGACACAGCGCCAGCGTTTCCTCGAAGTCCGCCTCCGTCTCACCGGGGAAGCCGACGATGATGTCCGTGGTCAACCCCATGTTGGGCCGGACCGCGCGCAGTTTGCTAATGATTTCCAGGAACCGTTCCCGCGTGTAGCCGCGATGCATCAACTTGAGCACCCGGTTGCTGCCGCTCTGCACGGGCAGATGGGCGCTTTCGACCAGCTTGGGGAGCCGCTTGTAAGCCTCCACCAAATCGTCGCCATAGCCCTTGGGATGCGGCGACGTGAAACGAATCCGCTCCAGACCCTCGATGGCCTGCACCGCTTCGAGGAGCTGCACGAACCCTGACTTCCCCTCCTGGATCGGCCGCTCGCGCCGGCCATAACTGGTCACAATCTGTCCCAGCAACGTGACCTCCCGCACCCCCTGCTCCGCCAGTTGCCGGCACTCCGACACGATGTCCGGAATGGTCCGGCTGCGCTCCGGTCCGCGGGTGAAAGGCACGATGCAAAACGTGCAGTGCTGATTGCAGCCCTGCATGATGCTGACGAAGGCGGTCACCGCCCGGCCCCCGCGCCCGTTCAGCACGTGTTCCCGGATGGCTGACTCGCTCCCCGGCTCGGCTTCAACGTCCACCACCTTTTCACGCCGGCCGGACAGCAGGTCGTCGAGGTAATCCGCCGCCCGATGGAACTTCTGGGTGCCCAGCACGAGGTCCACATCCGGCAACCGATCCACCAGTTCCCTTCCCCGGCTCTGCGCCATGCATCCCATGAACCCCAACACCACGTCCGGACGGCTCCGGCGGAGGTCGCCAGCGATGGCCTGCATCTTGCCCAAGGCCGTCTGCTCGGCGTTGTCGCGGACGCTGCACGTGTTCAAAAGAACTACGTCAGCCGCGTGTTCCGAGACGGCCAGGGTGTAGCCCTTGGCCACGAGCTGGGCGGCGACGGCCTCGCTGTCCCGCTCGTTCATCTGGCAACCGTAGGTCTTGATATAAACGCTGGGCATCCTGAAATTAAGGACTTCGCAAGCTAGAGCGTCTGGTCCGGCTTGAAAAGGGAGAAACCCGGCTCCGCCGCGCGCGGCGTCTGGACACTGCCCCCGGACGCAATTCCGGCCGGGGCGCGACCTTGATGCCGCTTCCGCATTCGCAAGCCCGCAGAACAAGCGTTCCATCGCGTGCCTTTCGGACGTTGAAGCGGCCTGAAGGCCGCGATCCGAGGGCAGTGTCCAGATGTATCCACCGCCGCGATCCGCAGGCCGCAATCTGGGTGAGGGCGCCCCCGCCAGTGGGGCTGCTGCGGACTTTTGACCCGTAGTCCGTTGCAGGGGGCGAGGGTGGATTCAGCCTCCTTGGGGCGTTCTTGGGGTTGGGGGAGGCGGCGCCAGCCCGGCCGGAGGGCCAGCCAGGAACAGGCCGGGCCCGGCCATTTGGACAGGTCACCCCCGGTTCCGCAAAAGTTTTGACAATAAAGGGTTGGCAGACGGACCCCACTTGGGCTTAATTACGGCGCGGTTACAAAACCGTGAATTATGAACAACGACTAAAGGAAGGAGAGTTCTGCGCCATGGACCTACATCATTCAATCGTCAGGGAATTTCCTCAACACCGGGAGGCCATCCGACACCTGAAAGCCAGCGACGAGAAGTTTCGGAAGGCGTTTGATGAGTATCACTCGGTGGACGATGCGATCTACCGCATCGAGGAGGAGATTGATTTCGCGACCGACCAGGAGATCGAGGATCTCAAGCTGAAGCGGGCGCGCCTGAAGGATTGGATCTACCATGCTCTCACTCATTCGCAGGTCCCCCACGCCTGCGGTTGTGGTTGTCAAACCGCCTGATCCGTCCGGTTCTTGCTCTGACACCCGAAGATTTCGTCCAGCGGGTCCGAGAGCGGACACCGTCAAGGGGTTGGCTCACCCGAGCCTGCCCCTGATTTGTTTTCCGGGCGGCGATCCGAGCTGAACCGGAAGAACACCCGGGCGTAGAAGTAGGCGACCGTCTCGCTCATCACGGTCCGCACCCCGGCGCTGTAAGCCCACCAGCGGTCTGGATCATACTCTTGCGGCTCGATGGGAATCACCCCGATCCGGCAGGTGCCCGCAAAGGCCTTTTCGTACAGCAACCGGCTGCGACGCGCGTGCGGTCCGATGGTGAGGACGTTGAGCGCGGTTGGGCTTTCGTCCTGCGCCTCCATCCAGTCCCGCAGCGCCAGTGCCGACGCGTAGGTTCGATCCCGACGCACCTTGGGCGCCGGAACGGCTTGGGTGTGATTGGTTGGCGCGCCAAAGTAGTCGAGAACGGCCGCCCCCAAAGCGGCGTAGGTCCTGTATTCGGACAACGGCGCCCCCCGCTCCATCGGCCCCCCGGTCACATACACTGTTGCATACCCTCCTTGTTCGAACTCACGGGCGGCCGCCTTGATCGCGTAATCGGCCGCCCACCCCTCCACCACCAGTACGTCCGCGCGCACGGGGGCCTGAACCGCGAGGAATGGATGGATGCCCAGGAGGAACCCGAGCAGGCCTGCCAGGAACACCAGCGCGACCAGCGCCCAACCACGCCCCGTCAACCGCCAGCCCCGCCCGCGCCGCATCACCCCCAGGAATCGGGTCTCAACAGCCGGCTCGCTGGCCTGGGAGTGGAGCACGGGGCTCATCCGGGGGTCAACGCCAGCGTGCCCCCAGGAACAACCCCACCCCGGCTGCGGCCGCCGAAGGGACATAGCCGGTGATGAACACCTTGAGGGCCTCAGCCTGGCCCTTGAGCCAGGCAAAACTGTTATTCAGATGCGACTCGATGCTGCTCCAATCCAGGTCGATCCACCCGGCCTTCCTCAGCCAGAAGATCGCGCCTGCGGCCACGGCCGCCACAACCAGGGTCATGGTCACATACCGACGCAAGCCGTAGCCGAGGAAGAAGCCGGCGATGTAACTGAGCCCGAAGCGGAACATCGCGGGTGAACCCTGAAGCGAATGCACCCGGGTGGCCACGGCTTGGCCGGACGCCTCCGCCAGCGTGGCCTGCCCCGCCGGTGAACTGGGCGCCGGACTCTTTGCCGGGGCGGCCACCCACAGAACCAGGCCCAGCAAGGTCAGCCCAGCCGCCACCCACAAAGTCCGGGCCTGCCAGGGGGGATTGCCCGCGCCCTTCGCGCCCGCATTGGAATTCTCGCTCGCCACGCCCTGCGGTGTAGCGATCACCCCAGAAAAACACAAGCCCAGCGTGCACACTGTCAGCCCACCGACGCATCTGCATACTGCCCCCTCGAGGTCGGGCACCCGATGTGAAGAGGCGCCCCCACTCCCACGGGCTTCATCCGGCAGCCCGCACCAACCGCAATTGGCCATAGCTGTAACGTCCGTCCAAGGCATCAAAGACCGCCGACAAACCGCTCTGCCCATGCGCCCGCAAGGCGGCTGCAATCTCATCCTGCGCCTCGGGGCTGATCAGCAACCGAACGTCCACCTCCACCCCAGCCAGCAAGGCCGCCTCGAGATGGCCGTAGATCGTGGATTCCTTGAACTGCCGCAGCTCGGAGATCTCCCGCACCGTCCGGCCTTGCCGAAACAACTGCACCGTCTCCCGCACGGTGTCCGCCAGGCCCGACTGTGGACCGGACGCAACCCCGTCCAACCCGGAATCCGGGAAGTCTCTTCGCGGATGGGCCGCCAGGTGGGCCGCGACCTCGGCCAGGAACGCCGTGCCGAATTCGCGACGCTTGTGCTCCCCCACCCCGCTGATGCGCGCCAGCTCCGCCTCGGTAGCAGGGTAATGCCGGGCCATCTGCCGCAACGACACATCGCCGAACACGACGTACGGAGGCACTCCGCGTTCGTCGGCCAGCCGCTTGCGCAAGACCCGCAACCGCTCGAACAAGACCTCGTCACAGGCAATCTCACCGGCGCGGCGCCCGCAGATCGGCAGCGCGGCGACGGGGCGCGTGAACCGCACGGGGCGCTTCGACCGAAGCACTGACTTCCCCTCGTCGGTCAGTTCCAACACGTTGAAGCGCCGGGCGTCCTGCGCCAGGCAACCCATCCGCACCAGCTCCCGCCCGATCAACGACCACTCGGCCCGGCTGTGCTCCTTGCCGATGCCATAGGTCGAGAGCGATTGATGACTCCATTTCCGCATGCGTTCGGTATCCGCCCCGCACAACACCTCCACCACATGCTGAACGCCCACCCCAAAGCCCGATTTCTCCCGAATCCGATAGACGCACGACAGGAATTTCTGCGCGGCGAGTGTTCCATCAAATGTGTCCCGCGGCGCCAGGCAATTGTCGCAGCCATTGCAGCCACGGTCATGACCCGCATCGCCCGCAGCCTTGTGCGGCCCTCCCCCGTTCGCCGGGAACCGCTCCCCAAAGTAGCCGAGCAGAAAGGCCCGGCGGCACGCGGCGGCTTCCGCATAGCCGATCATCTGCTCCAACTGCGCCCGGGCGATCTCCCGCTCCTGCGGATCGGGCTTCTCCTCGATGAACCGGCCGTATTTCACGCGGTCGGCTGGACTGAACAACAGCAGGCATTCGCTGGGCAACCCGTCACGCCCTGCGCGTCCCGTCTCCTGATAGTAGCCCTCGATGTTCTTGGGCAGATCGTAGTGAATCACGAACCGCACGTTCGGCTTGTTGATGCCCATGCCGAACGCGATCGTGGCGCACACCACCCGAAGTTCGTCGCGCAAAAACGACTCCTGGTTCCGCGTCCGTTCCTCCGGCGTCATCCCGGCGTGATACGGTCCAGCCGCCACGCCGTCCACCGAGAGCCGGGCGGCCAGCGTCTCGGCGGTCTTGCGGGACTGACAGTAAACAATGCCGCTGTCCTGCGCCCGGGCCCGGATGAAATCCAGCACCTGACCATAGGCCCCGGCCTTTCCCGCGACGCGATAGGTCAGGTTGGGCCGGTTGAAGCTGGCCACGTAGCAAGCAGGGTCGCGCAGGTTCAGTTGCTTGAGGATGTCCGCCCGCACCCGTTCGGTGGCGGTGGCGGTGAGCGCCATCACGGGGGCGTCCGGGAACGAACCCCGCACCGCGGCCAACTGCCGGTATTCCGGGCGGAAATCATGGCCCCATTCACTGATGCAATGCGCCTCGTCGATCACGAACTGACAGACCCTCCACCCCTTGAGATCCTCCAGGAACCCCGACATCATCAGGCGTTCTGGAGCCACGTAGAGCAGCCGGAACTCGCCCTGGTGCAGCCCACGAACCCGAACCCGCGATTCCCCGGACGCCACGGACGAGTTCAGACAGGTCGCCGGCACCCCGATCGCCCGCAGGCCATCGACCTGATCCTTCATCAGCGCGATCAGCGGCGAGACCACCACCGTCAATCCCGTCCGGGCGACCGCCGGCAACTGGAAGCACAACGACTTGCCGCCCCCTGTGGGCAAGACCGCAAACACATCCCGCCCCCCCAAAGCATCGCGAATGATGTCCTCCTGCAAAGGCCGGAACGCTGTGAAACCAAACACCTCCTGGAGCAACGAATGAAGTCCCCTGTTCCCCGAGTTCATGATACGCCATCCATACCCCAATGCCGGTTCGGGCAGAAGCAAAAACGTGAGCTCAGGCCCTGAACCTTGCCAGGGCGCCGGTGCTCCGAAGCCGGTCTGGGCACAGCACGGACCGGCCTCCCATCGGTTCATGGAAGGCCGCCATAGATCACCCGGTAGAACCGCATGCCCGTGGACGACGCGGTGTTGTCCACATACAGCGTGGGCGTGTTCGTGGGGGTGTGGCTGACCGGTTGCCAGGATGGTGCGCTCAGGCTGTCGGTGTGCTCGATGGTGTAGTTGTGACCCGGACGGCAGTGGAACACCATCTCGAAGGCGCCTCCCGGCGTGACGGCCATGGACTCCATCAGGAAGGGCGTCTGCCAGGTGGCAGACTGCATCGTCGTGGGCGGGCACTTGCCATTGTTGGCCCAGAGTTGGTAGAGCTCCTCGCCTTTGGTGTTCGTCACGTTGTTCGTGCGTAGGAACTCGATGAACTCCTTGCTGGTGCTCTGGAAATAGAGGTTCACCTCGGCCCGGATCGCCGTGGTCGGGATGCTGTAGAAGGTGTCATCCCAATACTGACCGTCGGCGTAAGGGTGGCCCACAGGCGCCCCGCCAAACGCGGCAAAGGCGGCGTTGGTGAAGCCGCGGGGCGGAATGCGGTTGTCCTCGAAGATCTTGTTGTTGAGCACGAAGTGCAACGAAGGCCCCTCGGGCAGCCCGACGATGCTGGTGATGTTGGTGTCGATGCCGGGGTGCACCTCGTAGATCTTGGGCTCCCCATCGTGCGACAACTCGCCGGTGTCCGCGTCGTAAGCGCCGGACTCGCCCACGAGGTTCGTTTGGGCATCAAAGAATTGCACGTTGAGCCACATGCGCCGGCCCTCGGGATAGCCGGTGGGAAGTTTGTGACCGCAGTTGTTGGTCACCGACACCTGGATCTGGCCCTCGGCGTCGGCGATGCCCAACTCGGCGGCATTCTCGAGCATGTAGGTGGCGCGGGCCACGCCGGCGGACACGGCATTCGACGGCACCTGGGCCGGATACAGGCTCGCCAACAACATTGGCATCCAGGTGCTGCTGCCGGTCATGTCGTGCAACGGCAGGTCCTGGCGCAGCGGCACGGCACCAAACTGATTGGTGTCCGCGCCGTAACCGGCGATGTCGCGCATGTGGCAATCCTGGCAGGTGGCGACCATGCCGTTGGTCTTGTTGCCGGCGAATTGCGGCAGGTAAACGCCGGCGGGGGTGTTGAAGTCGCTCGACAGCCACTCGCTGTAGGTGCGTTCGACCGGACCCACTTTGTGCGGCGAGAACTCCGTGCCCGGACTGTTCAACGTGTTGGGCTGATAGACGCCGTTGGCATCGCGCTCGAAGGCGGGGTTGCTCACATCGTGACAGGTGCCGCACAAGGCCGCCTCGCGATGGAACGGCGAGACCAGGATCGGGTGGGCACTGGTGGCATCCACGAACGGTCCGCGCCGGGTGGCCTCGGGATCCAGATGGACCATGCCGATGCCGAAGTTGGTGCCGGAATTGACGAGTCCGGCCAGCAGCGCCTGGTCCACGGACGGGCTGACCCCGGGCGCGTAAATGGGATCCATCATGCGATGGCAGAGGTCGCAGGCGACACCGAACTTGTCGGAGGGCAACATGGCGTCGCCGCTGGTGGGCACGGAACGCCCCTGGACCCAGCCGGCGTGGATATGGCAGCGCAAGCAGAGGTCGCCCGAGTCCGGGGCGTCTTGATTGGCAATCGCCATGTTCGCCTCGAACAACGGGTCGATCGACGCATGGGCCATCATGCTGCCCTGCCAGTTGAAATACGGCTCGTGCTGCGTGTTGTAATTGCCATGGCACCCGGCGCAGTCTTGCGGCGGCGACAGTGCCGCCGTGAGTTCCAAGGGCTGCGTCCCTGGCATGTCGAAGTCGCGCAATGTCGTGGGCACGCGACCGCCGGGCGGCGGCTGGATGGTGAAGGCGTTCGCGCTGGACTTGTTCGTGGTGTTGCCCGCGTTGTCCACCACTACCAGGCGGATGCGCGCCTGATTGGTCGCAGGCCGGTTGGCCGGGAACCAGGTGTAGGTGCCGCTGTTGGCCAATCCCCGCACCAACGGGCTGTAGTTGGTGCCGTTGTCGAGACTCAGGTGGATGTCCACTCCGGCGACGCCGCTCCCACTACCATCACTGGCTGACCATTGGATGTTGGTGAGGGCGTTGCCGAGCAGCACCTCGCCGCCGTTGGGACGGATCAGGGTGACGCTGGGCGGGGTGGTGTCGGCCCCGGTGGTGGGGACCAGATAGGGCAGCAATTCATTCTTGTTCGTGACGTCCGCCACCGAGGCCAGGTTTCCCGGGGTGAGGCCCGGGAACGTGGGCGTGTTCGCATACATGATCCGGTTGGTGATCTCCACGTCACTCACGAAACCATCCCCATCGGAGTCGGCGGCGCGAACTGCTTGGACAGCCTCCAGTGCCTTCTTGCCATTGGTGTTGTAGACCGTCTCGACCGCGCTGCCGTAGGGATTGCGGGTGCCGCCACCGCTGAACTTGAAATGGCAGACACCGCAGTGTTGAGCATTGGTGCCGCCCGTGAAGCTGGCGACTTGCTTGTCCAGAATGGTGTTCACCGCAGCGGGATACTCGGTGAAGAAGGCGGCGCGGATCGGCGCCCGGGCGACCGACCGTTCCGCCAGCCCAAGCCAGAGCAGCAGGACCAGGACGAGCGCAACCCCGGGCGTCGAAGACCCCCAACGGGGTCCGCTGTCGAGCTGGGCGTGCCGCCCCCGGCGATCGGGGGTCATGGCGTGACGGATCAAAACAGGAGATGAGGGGGTGGTATTCATGACCGGTTGTCTCTCTGGGTGCTGCTTCGTGCCAGACAATAAGGAATCCCTGAATCGTCATGGATCCAACTGGACTGGCTTCTAATCGTGAACTCTACGCCGACCCGCTGGCGATTCAATCCACCGATTTTGCCAAAGAGTTGACCATTCTTGCCCTCGCAGTCCGTTGTCGGGGCGCGGCTCCGTGAGCCGCAGCGGGGGCGCAGGTGCGGGTGGCCTGCGATCAGGTCGTGGGCGTGTGGAGCAGCGAGGCTGCTGCGGGTCATGGACCCGCGGTCCGTTGTTGGAGCGGGGCTGCTCCGGGTCGTGGACTCGCGGGAACGATGCGCCGCCTGAGACGGAAAAAGGGCTGTGGACTTGACGCCCTTGCGGCCCGGTGGCAATAGGAGGACAAATCCTGCGCGAGATTAGAGTTCATGAACCGGTGTGGTGACCGGTTTGGAGTGCTCGATGGACCGCAGGCGATCCTGCTCCCGCCAAACGTGGGATCAGGTCCCAGGATTCGGTCAACAACATGCAACGAACCATGAAGAACCCAGTCGCTCCCTCAACCCGTCGCCGGTTTCTGAAAACGGCCTGCCAGGTCCCGGTGGCTTTGGCCGCCGCCCCCGCGCTGGTGGCGCCCGCCGCCCGGGCGGCAGACGCCCCACCGGCCAAGACCACTGACGCGGCGTCCGCCGCCGGCCCGCTGCCCATGCGTCCCTTGGGCCGGAATGGTCCCAAAGTCACCATGCTCAACATGGGCGGCATGATGGCCGCCATGAGTCCGCAGTATCTGGACATCGCCTGGTCCATGGGCATCCGCTATTTCGACAATGCGGATTGCTACCTGCGAGGCAAGTCGGAGCGGATCGTGGGGGAATGGCTGGCGAAACATCCGGAACGCCGCCAGGAACTGTTCCTGACCTCGAAAGACCATCCTCACCAGGGCCCGAAGCAGTTGCTGGAGATGATCGACCGCCGTCTCGAAGCCCTGGGCACCACCTACCTGGACGCCTTTTACCTGCATGCCATTGGGGTTCGCGAATACGGCGAGGCCTCGCTCGATTGGCCCAAGAGCGATGAGTTCAGGAAGGTGGCCGAGGAACTCAAGAGCTCCGGCAAGGTGAAAATGGTCGGCATCTCCTGCCACGACGGACGACTGAATGACTACCTCACTGCGGCGGCTGAAGGCGGTTTCCTGGACATCATCATGCTCCAATACACGCCGTTCTTCGAAAAGGGCGACGCGTTCGACCGGGCGCTCGACGCGTGCCACGCGAAAGGCATCGCGTTGGTGGCCATGAAGACGATGCGCAACACCAAGGATGTTCCCAAGCGCCTGCCGGAGCTCGACAAACTGGGCCTCACCACCCATCAGGGCATTCTCCAGGCCTGCTGGAGCGACCCGCGCATCGCGTCCATCTGCAACATGATCGACAACGTGGACCAGATGCAGTCCAGCACCGCGGCGGCCCGCAGCTACACCAAGCCGCTCGAGATGGCGCACATCCAGTTGCTCAAGGAGACGGTTCTGGCTGCGCGCCCGACCCTGTGCCCCGGATGCCCCTCCTGCAGCGACTTTGCCGCCGCCTCCGCCTTCGCGCTGCAGGATGTCTCGCGCTTTGTGAGTTACTACGAGCAGGATGGCAATACCGAGGCTCGCGAGTTTTACCACGCGCTTCCCGCCGCGGCGCGCAACAGTGCGGGCGTTGATCTGGCCAGCCTGCGCGACCGGTGCGCCTTCCATGTGGATTATCCGGAGGTCGTGCGGCGGGCCGGACACTATTTCGCCTAGCGCATGGCGATGGCCGCTCCAAAATCCGCGGCGGGAAACCGGAAGCTGTTCGTCCGGACCGCAGTTCCGACCGGGGAGCGGGTGGCAGGCTTTGTCATTGTCTGCCTGCTGGCCGGAATCGCGGCGGTGATCCTGGTCAAAGGACGCCACTATGACCCGAACCGATTCGTCCTGCGCCCCGAGGCTCTGGCTTCCACGGCCGCCAGCGTGGAAGGGAAGGCGGGCACCGTCAGGAGTCAGGCGGATGGACGCCCGGTCCAGACGCCTGCCGCGGCAAGGTTGTCCGGCGCCGCCAACCTCGAGTTCGAGTACGCCAGCCAGACCTCCGCCGCTCCTACGGGCGCAGCGCGGGAGCCGCTCGATCTGAAGGTGGACGGGGTTCGGCCCATGCAGCCCACGGAATTCTATTCGCCGGAGAATCTCTACGAGAAGATCAACGGTCGTGCGCCCGCCTACCTCGGGTTCAACTTCCAGGAACTCCGGTGCCGCTCCTTCCTGGTCGAGGGGTCCGCGGGCGGCTATGTGGACGTGTTCGAGTACCGATTCGACACGCCGGTCAACGCCTTCGGCATGTTCGCGCTCGAACGGGATCCGCAAGGCGCGCCCCTGGATTTCGCCACGGACGGTTATGCGGGGGACATGGGCTTCTTCTTCCGACAAGGCACGCACTACGTCCAGATCATCGCGTCCGATCAGGAGGCCAGGACGCTGGTCCTGGCCCGGGCGATCGCCGCGGATCGCGCGAAAACCCTGCCCGCCGACGACACCGGACTGGCGGCCCGCCGGCGTCTGCCCACGCAGGGGCTGGATCCGGACAGCGTCGCTTTTGTCGCGGAGAACGCCTTGGGGTTGGCGGCGCTCAAGAACGTGTTTCAGGCCCAATACGACTTTGGTGGCGCGAAGCTGAACTTCTTCCTGATGGTGGCTGCCCCGGAGGAAGCTGCGGCGGCATGGCAGAAGTACCAGGAGTTTGTGTCAAACCTGGGGGGCCAGCTGACCCTCTTGCCGGACGTCAACGGCGCCCGACTCCTGCAGGCCGAGACCTTTGGCGCCTGGAACGTGCTCTATCAACTGGGGGGCGAAATGGGCGGGGTGTTTGAAGCCAGTGACGGCTTGAAGGCGCGGCAGTTCGTTGAGCAGCAGCTCCAGCGGGGGAACCCATGAGCGAACCGCCATCCACCCCTCCGCCCGAGAATGCCGACGCCGTCAGTCGCCGCGAGTTTCTGATCCGGATCGGGGCCGCCGGCTCGCTGATCGCGGGCGCGGCGGTTGGCGGGTACGCGCTCTGGGAGCCCAACCACTTCGTGCCGGGCTTCGAGGAGGGCGCCGGACTCGAACTGCCAAGCTACGCGGTGGATTCCCACCAGTTGCTGCCGTCGCTGGCCATTGCCCACGGCCAGACGCATGAGCCGGCGATTCGCGCCGCCCTGGCCGCACTCGGCGGAATGGAGCGTTTCATCCGGCGCGGCGACGTGGTCCTGATCAAACCCAACGTGGCCTTTGACCGTCCGCCGGCGCTCGCCGCCACGACGCATCCTGAGGCGCTCCGGGCGCTGGCCAAGCTGGTGATCGAGGCCGGCGCCGCGCAGGTCATGATCGCGGACAACCCCATCAACAGTCCGTCCGGCTGTTTCCTCAAGAGCGGCCTGCAGCAGGTGGCGGCGGAGCTCAACCTGGATCTGCTCTATCCCGAGGCCAACTCCTTTGCCCCCCTGCAGCTCGCCGGGGAAGTCCTGAAGCATTGGACCTTCTTCCACCAGCCGTTCCGGAAGGCCACCAAGGTGATCGGCCTGGCGCCCTGCAAGGATCACAACCTCTGCCACGCATCCATGACCATGAAGAACTGGTATGGCCTGCTGGGCGGGCGCCGCAACCAGTTTCACCAGCACATCCACAGCATCGTCTCGGACTTCGCGCTGATGATGAAGCCCACCCTGGTGGTGCTGGATGGCATGAACGTGTTGATGAAAAATGGCCCCACCGGCGGGCGCCTGTCCGACGTGAAACCGATGGGCACCATCGTGGCGGGCACGGACATGGTGGCGGTGGACAGCTACGGCTACACGCACCTGCTCGGACGCGACCTTGCCGAACTCACCTACCTCCACAAGGCCCACGACCGGGGCCTGGGCAACCTGAACTGGAAACAAACCCACTACCAGGAAGTGCAGGCCTGACGTGAAACTCCGAACCGCACGCCGCCTCTCGCAGGTGTTCTTCTTCGCCCTGTTCCTGTTCTTTGTCGTCGTGACGGACCTGCGCTACCTCAAGGGCTACCCCGTTTCCCTCTTCCTGGAGCTGGACCCGCTGGTTTCGGTGGCCACGGCGATCACCACCAGCACGGTGTACATCGGGCTGCTCTGGAGCCTGCTGCTGATCGTGCCCACCCTTCTGTTCGGACGCATCTTCTGCAACTGGATCTGTCCCTACGGCATCCTGCATCACGTGACCGGCTGGCTGATCGGGAAGCGCCGCGCCGCGGAGCGCGAGCGCATCGAAGCCAACCGCTACCAAAAGCTGTATGCGCTCAAGTACGTGATCCTCATCGCGATGATCGTGGCCGCCCTGCTCGGCACCCTGCAAATCGGCCTGCTGGATCCCATCTGCCTGTTTCACCGGTCCATGACCGTGGCGATCCTGCCGATGATCAACCAGGCGTTCCCCTCCAGCGTGTACATCGAGCCCTACTTCCACGCAGGCGCGGCGGTGGTGGGCTTCCTGCTCCTGTTCTTTGTGGGCATGAACCTCGTCATCCCGCGCTTCTTCTGCCGCGTGGTCTGCCCCCTGGGCGCCTTCCTCGGCACCCTCTCGAGCGCGGCCCTCTGGCGGATCGACCGCGACCCCGCCAAGTGCGTCGATTGCGACCTCTGCCTCAAGAGCTGCGAAGGCGCTTCGGACCCGCACACGCAACTGCGCAAGAGCGAATGCTTTGTCTGTTTCAACTGCATCGAGGACTGTCCCGAGGACGCCCTCTCCTTCAAGTTCATGCCGTCCCGGAAACGCGAAGTGACGGCGCCGGTGCTCACCAAGCGCCGGGCGCTCCTCGGCAGCCTCATCGGGGTCGGCTTCTTCGCCTTCGGCCGCAGCTCCGGCAGCGCCGACCGCAATTACAGCAAGAAGGTGATTCGACCGCCTGGGTCCGTCGCGGAGAAGGATTTCCTGGAACGCTGCATCAAGTGCGACCAGTGCATCCGCGTCTGCCCGACCAATGTGCTGCAACCGACGTTGCTGGAAGCGGGGGTGGAAGGTTTCTGGACGCCCATCCTCAACATGAAGCTCGGCTATTGCGAGCTGAACTGCACCCTCTGCGGCCAGGTGTGCCCCACCGGCGCCATCCAACGGGTGACCATCGAGGAGAAGACCGGCGTCGGAACCTTCGCCGGGCAGGGCCCCATCCGCCTGGGCACCGCCTTTTACGACCACGGCCGCTGCCTGCCCTGGAGCATGGAAACCCCGTGCGTCGTGTGCGAGGAGGTCTGCCCCGTCTCACCCAAGGCCATCTACTCGCGGGAAGTCACCCTCACCAGACGCGACGGCACGCCGATCACGCTCCGCCAGCCTTACGTCGATCCGGCCCTCTGCATCGGCTGCGGCATCTGCGAACATGAATGTCCGGTCACCGACGAAGCCGCCATCCGCGTCACGGCCATCGGGGAGACCCGCTCGCGCGACCGCCGCCTGTTGATGGACGGCGGGGTGACACAGTCGTTGCGCGAGTTGGGAACGAAACCGCGCTGAACCTTTCGCCATGGAACCCCCTGTTTCCGGCCCGCGTCCCCGCACCTGCCGCGCCTGCGGGAAGAAGTTCGATTACCCCGTCAAAGGCAGCGCCGCCACACGCCATCACTGCGCCGAATGCGTCGAATTGCCCGCCGAGACGCGGCGTGTCCTCGAACGCCTGAGCGCGCGGATTGCCGCCCTCGAGCACAGCCTGCGGCGACTTCCGAAGCAGCCGTGAGCCCTGGCCCACCCCGTGCCCGGGCGGCTGCGGTGCTTCTTGACACTGCCCTCGAATGCGATTCTGGCCGGGGCGCGGCATTCCTGCCGCTTCAGCACTCGCAAGCCTGCGGAACAAGTGTTTCACCAACAACCTGGCGGACCCGGCGGCCTTTTTCCGGATGCGCCCCTTATCCACCTCGCTGCTGCGTTGACTCCCGGCGCATCCTAGTTCTTAATTCCGTGGCCTTGGTCCCAGTCGATTCAGCCGTCAGAACCAAATTACGATTGCATGAACAGCTTGTGTCGGATGTTGAATTCAACCGTGGGGAAGAAGTTCCTCATGGCGGTGAGTGGGGCGGGTCTTTTTCTTTTCGCCACCGGCCACATGATCGGCAATCTCCAGCTATTCCTGGGGCCGGAAGCCTTGAACCGTTACGCGCATTTCCTCCAGTCGCTGGGTGAACTCCTTTGGGTGATCCGCCTGGGATTGCTGGGGTTGATCGGCCTGCACATTGGGTCGGCACTGTCCCTCACCCTCGAAAACAAGGCGGCGCGTCCGGTGGACTACAGCCATGGCCAGACGCCGTTTGCCGCCAGCCTGGCGTCGCGCACCATGCTCGGGGGCGGGGTCGTGGTGGCGCTCTTCGTCGTCTATCACCTCCTGCACTTCACGGTCCGCGTGGAAACGGTCAACGGCACGGAGATTCTGTTCCGGCAATTGCAGACGCCCGAGGGTCATCCGGACGTTTTCGCCATGGTGGTGGCCGGTTTCCAGGTCTGGTACGTGTCGCTCTTCTACGTGGTCGCCGTCGGATGCCTGTGCCTGCACCTGAGCCATGGCGCCTCGGCCATGTTCCAGTCGCTCGGCTTGCGCAGCCACGCCTGGTGGCCGGTCATTCACAAGGGCGCGATGATCTGGTCCGCCGTCCTGTTCCTGGGTTACGCCGCCGTGCCCGGCTCCGTCCTGCTGGGGTACGGCAGGGGTTATCTGGAGAGCGTTCAGCAGGGGCAAACGGCCGCCACCGCGGTCATGACCCAGGAGGCCCACTAAATGAAGTTGAACAGCAACATCCCGTCCGGCCCGCTCGCACAGAAGTGGGACAAGGCCAAGTTCGAGAACAAGCTGGTCAACCCGGCCAACAAGCGCAAATACGAGATCATCGTGGTCGGCGCCGGCCTGGCGGGCGCCTCCGCCGCCGCCACGCTGGGCGAACTGGGCTACCGGGTGAAGAACTTCGTCTATCACGACAGCCCGCGCCGCGCCCACTCGATCGCCGCCCAGGGCGGCATCAATGCCGCCAAAAATTACCAGAATGACGGCGACTCGGTCTATCGACTGTTCTACGACACGATCAAGGGGGGCGACTTCCGGGCGCGCGAGGCCAACGTGTACCGCCTGGCCCAGGTGAGCGTGAACATCATCGACCAGTGCGTCGCCCAGGGTGTGCCGTTCGCCCGCGAGTACGGCGGATTGCTCGACAACCGCTCGTTCGGCGGCGCCCAGGTGAGCCGCACCTTCTACGCGCGGGGTCAGACCGGTCAGCAGTTGCTGCTGGGGGCCTACTCCGCCCTGTGCAAGGAGATCGCCGCCGGCTCCGTCGAGTCCTTCACCCATCATGAGATGCTCGATCTGGTGGTGGTGGACGGCCACGCCAAGGGCATCCTCACCCGCAACCTGCTCACCGGCGAGATCCGGCGCCACGCCGCGGACGCCGTGCTGCTGGCCACCGGCGGTTACGGCAACGTGTTCAACCTCTCGACCTACGCGCGGAACTCGAACGCGACCGCCATCTGGCGCGCCTACAAGCGCGGCGCCTGCTTCGGCAACCCCTGCTACACCCAAATCCATCCCACCTGCATCCCCGTCAGCGGCGATTACCAGTCCAAACTCACCCTGATGAGCGAATCGTTGCGCAACGACGGACGCATCTGGGTGCCCAAGCGCAAGGAGGATTGCGGGAAACCCCCCGGCGACATTCCCGAGGCGGACCGCGACTATTATCTCGAACGCAAGTATCCCAGCTTCGGCAACCTCGCGCCGCGCGACATCTCCTCGCGCTCGGCCAAGGAGGTGTGCGACGAGGGCCGGGGCGTGGGCGAATCCGGACGGGGCGTGTATCTGGACTTTGCGGATGCCATCGGGCGGCTGGGCGAGGACAAGGTGCGCGAGCGTTACGGCAACCTGTTCGACATCTACCACGAGATCACCAACGAGAACGCCTACCGCGTGCCCATGCGGATCTATCCGGCGGTGCATTACACCATGGGCGGGCTGTGGGTGGATTACAACCTGATGAGCAACATCCCCGGCCTGTTCGTGCTGGGCGAGGCGAACTTCTCGGATCACGGCGCCAACCGCCTGGGGGCCAGCGCCCTCATGCAGGGGCTGGCCGACGGCTACTTCGTGATTCCCAACACCGTCTGCCAGTATCTGGCGTCGATGGGCCCCGGCAAACGGCCCGGCCCCGACCACGACGCCTTCCGCGAGGCGGAGGAGAACGTCCAGACCCTCACCCGGCGCCTGCTCGGCACCCGGGGCAAGCGGACCGTGCAATCCTTCCACAAGGAACTGGGCCACCTGATGTGGGAATACTGCGGCATGGCGCGGAACGAGGCGGGGCTCAAACAGGCGCTCCAACTCATCCCCGCGCTCCGCGAGGAGTTCTGGAAGAACGTCAATGTGCCCGGCGAAGAGGCCAACTTGAATCAATCCCTCGAACGCGCCGGCCGGGTGGCCGACTTCATCGAGCTAGCGGAGTTGATGTGCCTGGACGCCCTGGAGCGCGCCGAGTCCTGCGGCGGCCATTTCCGCGAGGAACACCAGTATCCCGACGGCGAGGCGAAGCGGGACGATACCCAGTTTGCGCACGTGGCGGCGTGGGAATACCAGGGCGACGGCCGGAAACCCGCGCGCCATGTTGAACCGCTGGTTTACGACGAGGTCAAAATGGTGACGCGGAGCTACAAGTGACGGGGGCGCTGCCTCCGGAATGCCACCCGCCATGAGCGAAGCCGACCTCATTCCTGCCGCGCGCATCGAGCGTCGCATTGTGCTCCTGCGCGGACAGAAGGTGATGCTGGACGCTCATCTGGCGGAGCTTTACGGTGTCCAGACCAAGGCGCTCAACCAGGCCGTCAAGCGCAACATCGAGCGCTTTCCGGAGGACTTCATGTTCCAGCTTTCCAAAGTGGAGGCAGCGGCGGTGATGCGGTCACAACTTGTGACCTTGAACGACGAAACACCAGGCAAACCGGCGAAAAACAGCACGTCGATCCGGTCACAGTTTGTGACCGCATCCGGCAGGCGAAACGTTCGCTTCCGCCCCTACGCCTTCACCGAACAGGGAGTGGCCATGCTCTCCACCGTTCTGCGCAGCCCGCAGGCGATTCAGGTCAATATCAACATTATGCGCACCTTCGTCCAACTGCGCTGCTTGCTCGCCACGCATGCCGACCTGGCACGCCGCCTACGGGCCATGGAGCAAAAGTACGATGCGCAGTTCAAAGTCGTGTTCGACGCCATCCGGGAACTGATGGACAAGAAGAAAGCTCCGAAGGCTGAAATCGGATTCCACACCTTGTTGAAGAAGCAAACTCCCCGACCCACCGGTCGCACCCCCCAAGCAGGACGTCCATGAAAGTTAAGCTCAAAGTCTGGAGACAGAAAAACGCGGCCACGCCCGGCGAGTTCAAGCTGTATGAAACGCCGGACTTGAATCCGAACATGTCGTTCCTCGAGATGCTCGACGTGGTCAATGAAGAGCTGACCCTGAAGGGCGAGGAGCCGATTGCCTTCGACCACGACTGCCGCGAGGGCATCTGCGGCACTTGCTCGCTGGTCATCAACGGCAAGCCGCACGGACCGCATCGCGGCGTCGCCACCTGCCAGACCTACCTGCGCAGCTTCCAGGACGGCGACCTCATCATCGTCGAACCCTGGCGCGCGCGCCCGTTCCCGGTCGTCAAAGACCTGGTGGTCACCCGGAAAGCCCTCGACCACATCATGCAAGCCGGCGGTTTCATCACCGTGCGCACGGGCGCGGCGCCGGACGCCAACTCGATTCCCATCGGCAAAGAGAGCGCGGACCTGGCCATGGACGCGGCGGCCTGCATCGGCTGCGGCGCCTGCGTGGCGGCGTGCAAGAACGCCAGCGCCATGCTCTTCACCGCCGCGAAAGTGTCGCAGCTCGGTCTGCTGCCCCAGGGCCAGCCGGAACGCTATCGCCGGGTGAAACGCATGGTGGAAGCCATGGACGAGGCGGGTTTTGGCGCCTGCACCGTCACCGGCTCCTGTGAAGCCGTCTGTCCCAAGAACATCTCGCTCGACTTCATCGCCCGATTGAACCGTGACTACCTGATTGCCTCGCTGAAGGGGGATCCCAAGGCGGCTTGACCGGAAGACCGGAGAAGACTTTCAACGCCAGGACGCCGGGGCGCGGCGTCGCCAGGGCTTGTTCCTCGGCCGCGGCAGGGACTTGTTCGAGCCCGATGCCCGCCACTCCAGAGCATTCCCGGGGACACCTCGATTCCACCACCAAGAACAAGAGGATCACAGGGGCAAAACCGGAAGTTCGTTCTCTGTGCTTCGTGTTCTCTGAGGTTGAACTCTTACATAGCGCGTGGGGTGCCTTGGGTTTCCGTAACGCCAAACCGGGCCAATGTCAGGATGCTCTGCCAGCAAGCCAATAGCCGGGTCCACTGCTTCCACAAATCGCTGGGCAGCAGATGGGTTCGCTTCGCAGAGATGGACCGCCTCCCGTGCGAAGTCCTGTTCGAACTGCGCGCCTTTGACAACCGGCGTCAACGCTTCCTCCGCGCCTGGCGAGCCACGAGTTGCCGGACCTGATCCAAGTCCTTCGCGGTCCAGGGGGTGAAGGGGCCGGTGAAGCCTTTTTCCACCTCGCTTCGCAGCCACACCCCAACCAGTGAACGCAGACGCCTTGGCAGGTATGCATTCCACCAGTTACGGCCCTACCCCTTCGCGACCCCTTCACACAGGCAGCCCCGGCGAGAAACAGGGCTGTTCGCTGATCAACTCCTGTCGAGCCCGAATTTGGGATGCCGGCTGTGGTGCCGAACGATCATGACCCGGATGGAGGCAGCTTGGACATCGTAGAGAATGTGATAGGGGAAGCGTTTCAGGTTGGCCCTGCGAAATCCTTGATCCACCGGGTGAAATCGCAGGGGGTTCTCCCCAGCTTTGGCGATGGTGGCCTTGAGTTCGGCGATGAAAGCCGCAGCGAGGCGGGGCGAAACCTCCTAATACCTCTCCGAGGCCTCCAGAACATCCTGACGGACCTGCGGGTGGTAGGTTACTCGCATTGCGCCCGCGCACGATCCACTTGCGCCCAGAACTCATCTGCCTGCAAAGCGGTCGCCCGTCCCGCATCCAATTCTTCGCGCCGGCGTATCGCTTCCTTGATTCCAGCAGCGTCGTTGTCCTCGGGGGCGTCGTCTCCGAAGGATTCGAGGAGCCACTCGGCCAGTTGAATCCGTTCGCGCTCGGGCAGTTCGGCCACCGCGTGCTTGATATCTGCGACTGACATGAAAGGACGCTATGCTCGCTCTGGACTTCGTGCAAGCGCGAGATGGAGAGGGCGCCCGCGTGAGCCAGCGCCTCCTCCCGGTGATACTCCATCCATGTAGAGGCCGACGCTCAAGCGAGCTTTCCCTGCGCCCGGAGTTTGCGGCGGATGGGTGAATCCTGATTCTGTGCCATGCGGGCGTCCCAAGCTTCCAGTTCACGGGCCACCTCCTCGTCGTAAGCGATCTGATGATCGTAGTAGTGAGCCAGGGCGGCGTGGATTTGCGCCAGCGACAGGTGCGGATACTGAAGGGCCATTTCCTCCGGGCTGGAGCCGTGCGCGAGCCAATCCTTGACCACCTCGATCACCTTGACGTTCGTGTCGTCAATCCACGCCCGGCCCTGCGCGTCGGTGCGAATGTGGGAAACCAGTTCAGCCGTTGTCATGGCACGAATGTATTGGCCCTCAGAGCAGGTCGCAAATGGGAAAACAGCCCCGCCCGGAGTGTTCGACCGGTGCAGCCGGCCTACTGGCACCGGGCGGGGTCTGGCTTCCTGTTTGCCCCGACCCGCACACCCTCCGGGGGCGGGAGGACGGCCGGGTCAGTCCGGACGCGCTTGTTTAACCACAAAGAGCACAAAGAACCGGCAGCCAGGCCCAAGCGTTCCGTGCTTCCTGATCCTTGGGTGCTTTGCGGTTGAGTGCTGCGCATGTCTGCCGGCCTTTCAATGAGTCGCGAGAAACCCCAGAACCGTGCCCAGCAAACCCCAGACTCCGTTCTTTGTGATCTTTGTGTTCCTTGTGGTTGCCCCCGCCTCCCAGATGAACTTGCGTATCTCGAACTTGTAGGACCCGAAATTGATGAGCAGGCCGTGCCGCAACCGCGCAGACTTGAGGTAGCCCAGGATCTGCGCCTCGTGTTCGGGGGCCAGCGCCTTGACGGCTTTCAACTCCAAGATCACCTGCCCCGCCACCAGCAGGTCAGCCAGGTAATCGCCGATGAGCGTGCCATCCTCGTCAAACACCTGGATGGGATGCTGCTGCTGGACGTTCACGCCCGCTTTGCGGAGGCGGTGCGCGAGAGCGTTCTCATAGACCTTCTCAAGGTGCCCGTGCGCGTGATACACGTGGATGTCGTATGCGGTCTGCCGGATCTGGTCGCACAACGCGGTGATGTCTTTCATAGAGGCGGCGAGTTAACCACACCACAAAGAGCGCAAAGAACTCAAAGACTGTTTACTGGAAGCCTGTCCTTTGTGATCTCTGTGTTCTTTGTGGTTCCACCCAGAACTCCTGTTCTGCCGCGAGGACCCGCTACGAGCGCCGGAAGCCGTTCATCTCCGCCTCCGCCACGGAAAAGGTTCTGATCAGCAGGACAGACCTTCTCGACTGCATGGGGGGGAAGCCCTTCACCACAAAGAGCGCAAAGAACTCAAAGACCGTTTACTGGAAGCCTGTCCTTTGTGATCTCTGTGTTCTTTGTGGTTCCACCCAGAACTCCTGTTTCGCCGCGAGGACCCGCTACGAGCGCCGGAAGCCG
>JALOTZ010000085.1 GCA_025457615.1 Verrucomicrobiota bacterium | reverse complement strand
CGGCGAAGACCATTTCCGCCATCTGATGCTGCACTACCGGCCCCGCGCCCAGCCGGAGGCGTATCTGCGTTTGAAGACCCTGCCGGGGGAGCAGGGACAAGTCGACTGGGGTCACTTCGGCAAGTACCGCATCGGTCGGGCCGAGCGGCCCCTGATGGCCTTCGTCACGGTGCTGACTGGGGTGGATCAGATCTTGAGATCAGCGTGTGTGTGATCCACAATGAAAAAAGGTTGACGTTACACAGATGTTCGCCCTCAACCATGGAGGATAGAAAGAATGGGAATCATTTTTTCCGATCGAAGGTATGCCTGTCTGCAAAAAGTGAGTTCTCCCGGTTGGTCAGACGGCCCTGTCGGTCTGACCGAGCATCAACTCTCCAGGCCGTCCCCCGCTCATCGACCGAAGCCGGCAGGCGTGCTTCGGCCGCGTCGCTGCGCCAGCGGCACGTCTCGTAGCAAAGAGCCCGTACGAGGGATCGGAATGTTCCAGGAGGCGTTTATCTTGTGCGCTGCTGAAGAATCTAGCGACATGAAGCGACATGCGTGGCTGTCCAGTTGGGGAATTGCTGCAGCGGCAAGGAGACTGTGAACGATGCGAATTCTGCTGGTTGCGGCACTTGTCTTGAGTCTTTCCTTGGTTGCGGGTGCCGGAGAATCTCCACCTCGCGTATCGGCGGAGGATTTCGCGATTCTGGCCTGGAGCGAGGTGGTCCCCGACGACCCCGACGTGCTCCGCGAAATTCACGCCTGCGGCTGCAACCTGATCGGTGGGGTCCCGCCTGAAATGCTTAATTCGGTCGCCGCAGCCGGGCTGAAGGCGATCGTCCGGCACGACGCCACGCACGTAGATGACGGAAAAATTGACTACGATTCCGAGTCGATCCTGCGCGACGTGACGGGATTGGTCGAGCGGACGGGGCATCACGTCGCGCTGTTCGGCTACTACCTGAGTGACGAGCCGCACGCGAGCCTGTTTCCGGCGCTGGCCCGTTACGTTGCGGCGCATCGGCAATTGGCGCCCTACACGCGCGCCCTGATCAACCTGTTTCCGAACTACGCCAGCGAGCAGCAGCTGGGCAACGCGACCTACGAGGAGCACTTAGAGCAATACTTGACCACGGTACGACCTCCCTTGCTCAGTTATGACCACTACGCGCTGATGGATGACGGTTCGCTGCGTGATCTCTACTTCCCGAACCTGGAGGCGGTGCGCGCAGCGGCTCTGGCCCACGAACTACCGTTCTGGAACATCGTGCTGGCAAACGCCCACTTCGATTTTGCCGAGCCTTCCGCCGCCGGATTTCGGTTCCAGGCCTACACGACACTGGCGTACGGCGGCCGGGGCATCGGCTACTTTACCTATCTGACTCCCACGCGCGGCAACTACCGATTCGGTCCGATCGATCAATTCGGGGACAAGACGCCAACCTGGCATATGCTGCGAAACGTGAATCTCCAGCTGCACGCCTTGGCGCCCACAATGATTCCGTTGCGGAGCGTCGGCGTGTTTCATCATCCGGATGTGCCGGCGGGTTGCCGCGGGTTGGCCGACAGTCGGCACGTGGCCGAGTTGACCGGTGCGGGCCGGTTTGTCGTCGGCGAGTTTGACTCGCCGGAGGGCCAACCATATGTGCTGGTGGTCAACAAGGATCTGCATCAGTCAACCCCTTTCGGCGTCCGGTTCCAGCAGCCGGGGACGATCTTGCAGACCAATTCGTACACGGGACGGACCGAGAGATGGCGGGGTGAGAACAACTGGCTGGCCCCCGGCCAAGGGATGTTGTTGAGTCTGGAGAAGTGAGTCGAAGCCCGAGGAATGGAGTCCTGCTATGCCGCAACACGATCAGGTTCAGATCGCGGATGTTCACAAACCCCTGTCCCGTCGCATTTTCCTGCACTGGCCCGGATCGGTGGCCCTGCTGGCGTCCGGTCGCCCTATTCACTCAGGCCGAGCGCGCCCATCCGGCCGGTTCCGGTAGACAGATCCGCATGGGGGTGGTAGGAGGCGGGTTTGGCGCGGCGTTCTGGTGGCACAAGCATCCGCAGTGCGTGGTCACGGGCGTCATGGATCTGAGACCGGACCGGCGCGACATTCTGCGCCAACGTTACCATTGCGACCGGGTCTACGATACGTTTGAAACGATGGTCAAGGATGCGGACGACATCGACAGGGTCGCGGGTCTTGGGGGTGGATCTGCGGTGTCCTTTCGGCAGGGCTGCATGAATTCCCGTCCCCGTCCCGGTAACCTGGGAGCCCCGTACTGGGTGATTCGGAGGCCCCACGATGTCGCAGTTACTTCCCGCAGCTGATAGCAACCTGGGGGAGACCGCCGCCGCCTTGACCCAGTGGCGCCGCACCAAGCCCCTGGGTGCGCGCATCCCCGAAGCACTCTGGTCGCGGGCGGTTGCGCTGGCCAGCACCCATGGGGTCGCCAAGGTGGCCAGGGTCTTGCGGCTGGACTACGTCCGGTTAAAGCGCCGGCTGCTGGCGGAGGCTGGGGCCGCCGTCCCGCCGCCCGCCGGGTTGGTCGAAATGACCCTGGGTCTAGCCCCGGCAGGACCAGATTGCACCCTGACGCTGTCCGACGCACGGGGGCGGGCGTTGCGCATCGCGTGGACCCGGCCAGTGGCCAGCGAAGTGGCGGCGGTGGCGCGCAGCCTGTGGGAGGCGGCGCCATGATCGCCCTGACCCCACGGCTGCGGGTGTTGGTCGCGGCAGCCCCGGCGGACTTCCGCTGCGGCATCGATGGGCTGGCGCGGCGCGTGCGTCAGGCGTTGGCCGAGGATCCGTTCGGCGGGGAGGTGTTTGTTTTCCGCAACCGCCGGGGCACGGCCATCAAGCTGTTGGCCCATGACGGCCAGGGCTTCTGGCTGTGTCAGAAGCGCCTGTTGTAGGGGCACTTCCGGCACTGGCCGACGGGCCAGGGGGGCCAGGTCCTGGCCGCCCATGAGCTGGCGGTGTTGCTCGCTGGTGGGGACCGGACGGCCGCCGCCGGGGCGCCGGTGTGGCGGGCGGTGGCGGCTTGAGGGGGGGCGGACCTGTGTTCCAGCGCGGGTCCCGGTATCCTGGGCCCCATGAACAGCGCGATCCTCGCCTACCGCGGCCGTACCATCACCGCCGCCGACCTCGACACCATCCGCGCCCTGCGGATGGTAGGAACCCTGCGGGCTGTTTTTGACGTTGCCGAGGACGGCGTTGAGCCACGGGAACTCCGGGATGGCCATACGGCGATAGCCGCCGCCGGTGACGACGGGCTGGTGCTCGAATCCGGCACTGGCGATACCAGTAAAGCAGGCCAGTCCATCGGTTAGCACGATGGCGTTGAGGTCGAGGTGGCGCTTGGCGAAGCGCTCGACCTCGGTTTTACGGAACCCGGCGACTTTGCCGAGGCGCAGGCCGATGGGGTGGCCGTCCTCGTCGCAGGGGAGCGCGGCAATGAACGGCACCTTGTTGGGTGAGCCGCGCCCCGACTTGGCACCGTGGCGCTCACCACCCCAGTAGGCGTCGTCGACCTCGATGACACCGCTCAGCGGTGTTTGATTGTCCTGCTCTTTCATGACCTGTAACAATTTATGCTTGACCCGCCAGGCGGTTAGATAGGAGACCCCCAGATGACGCTTAAGCTCCAGCGCCGAGATCCCGTTCTTCTGCGGTGTCAGCAAGAACATCGCCAGGAGCCAGGTCGTGAGCGGCAGCTTGGTGGCCGCCAAGAGGGTGCCGGCCGTGAGCGAGGCTTGATGGTGACAGTGGCGGCACGGCAAGAGCGCCCGCGTGCGCAAACGCACCGGCTCGTGCTGATGGCCGCCGCTCGGGCAGAAGAAGCCCTGCGGCTAACGCCACTGCTCAAGCGCCTGTTCGCACTGATCCTCGGTCCCATAATCTATAAGAAAATTAAGCAAATTCAAGCCATTCTGAAGCTGAATCGTGTTCTGGGCCATCCCGTATCTCCCGCTGGTTGCGTCTGCTCAGAATGTAGCCCGGCGGGTAGATTCGGCTGAGATTAGTAACTAATCAAGGTTCGCTCTTACCTCGACACCTGGCGTAAGCAAGGCGCCAATCCCTTTCACGCCCTCACCCAGACATTTCAGGGCAACGCCCCTCAACCTCGCTTCCCTTGAACTGCATCTCCAGGCAGCAGATTCAGGCCCGAGGCATCCTAGCAGTTACTGCCGTATGTTAAATTGTCAGCGGCATTGCACATCCGACCCCTGATCCATAGGTCCCGGACTGATGCCGATTTTGGAGGTCAACCGTCATGATCAGCCCTCCCCTGGATGCCGCCCAAGTGGGCGAACGCCTGGATGACTTTCTGAACCCCGCCCTTTCCTCCTGGCGCGTGGCCGAGGGGCCGGCGCGGGAGCTTGCCGGGCTCGACCGCCCGCAACAGGATTTC
>JALOTZ010000032.1 GCA_025457615.1 Verrucomicrobiota bacterium | reverse complement strand
ATCGAGTGCCCTTCGCACGTTGAAGCGGCCTGAAGGCCGCGCGCCGGGGGCAGTGTCCAGATGCACCCCTGCCATTCTCAGGTCGGCCCGGAGCGCGGCTCAAAATGAGAAGGGCTGCACCCCCCTTTCCGCCTTGGCCATTCCCTGCCCGTCGCGTATGATCCGGCCTTTGTTATGGCGGCCCAACTGAAGCGACCCGAGGTCGAGATCTACGACACCACCCTGCGCGACGGCAGTCAGGGGGAAGGCATCAACTTCTCCGTCAAGGACAAGCTGCGCATCGCCGAGAGGCTCGACCAGTTCGGCGTCCATTACATTGAAGGCGGCTGGCCGGGGTCCAACCCCAAGGACATCGAGTTCTTCGCCGAGGCCCGGAAACGCAAGTTCAGGAACGCGAAACTCGCGGCGTTCGGCTCCACCCGGAAGAAAGGCGCACCCGTCGAGCAGGATGATCAGGTGCGCCTGCTTCTCGACGCCGGCACACCGGTCGTGACCATCTACGGCAAGACCTCGCTGCTGCACGTCAAAGAGGTCCTGCGCTGCACGCCCGAGGAGAATCTCGGCATGATCGGCGACACCGTGCGTTACCTCAAGGACCACGGGAAATTCGTCATCTACGACGCGGAACACGCCTTCGACGGCTACAAGCTCGATCACGACTACGCGCTCGCCACCTGGCAGGCGGCGGAAAAGGCGGGGGCGGACCTGGTGGTGCTCTGCGACACGAACGGCGGCTGCCTGCCGGGCGAGGTCGCCGCGATCACCAAGGCCGCGGTGGGCCAACTGAACTGCCGGGTCGGCATCCACACGCACGACGACAGCGGCGTGGGGGTGGCCAACGCGCTGGCGGCGATCGAGGCCGGCGCCGACCACGTGCAGGGCACCGTCAACGGCTACGGCGAGCGCACCGGCAACTGCAACCTCATCAGCGTCATCCCGCTGGTGCACTTCAAGATGAAGAAACGCGGCGTGCCGGCCGCGTCGCTGCCCAAGCTGCGGGAGCTGTCGCTGTTTGTGGACGAGGTGGCCAACCTCCGGCACAACCCGCGCCTGCCCTGGGTGGGCTCGGCGGCGTTCGCGCACAAGGGCGGCACGCACGTCAACGCCGTCCAGAAACTCGCCTCCAGCTACGAGCACATCAACCCCGAGCTCGTCGGCAACGCGCGCAACATCCTCATTAGCGACCTCGCCGGCCGCAGCAACATCGTGATGAAGGCGCGGGAACTCGGGTTCAAGCTGACGAACGACACTCCCGAGCTGAAACCGATCCTGAACGCCATCAAGGAACGCGAGCACGCCGGCTACGAATACGAAGCCGCCGAGGCCTCCATGGCGCTCATCCTCCGCGGCCTCCTCGAACACCGGCCGGAGCTGCTCTTCAGCGTCGATACCTACCACGTCTCGATGCGGCGCGACAAAATGGAAACCATCTGCGAAGCCACCGTGCGCGTGCGGGTGGGCGACGTGGTGCATCACACCGTCGCCGAGGGCGACGGGCCGGTGAACGCGCTCGACGGCGCCTTGCGCGCCGCCTTGGTGAGGTCCTTCCCCCAACTCAAGAAAGTCACGCTCACCGACTACAAGGTCCGCATCCTCGACACCGCCACCGGCACCGCCGCCCGGACCCGCGTGCTCATCACGTCCACCGACGGCAGGCGCGAATGGGGCACCGTGGGCGTCAGCGAAAACATCATCGAGGCTAGCTTGCAAGCGTTGGTGGACTCCATGGAGTTCGCCCTGTTGAAGCAATGATTCTTCAACGCAAAAGCGCAAGAACGCAAAGACACCCGGGGTTGCTTTCTCTGCTCCTCCGCGCCTTTGCGTCCTTGCGTTAGATTCCCATGACCGAGATTCCGAAAGCCTACGAACCGCAAGCCGTCGAGGAGCAGTGGTATGACTTCTGGGTCAAGCAGGGCTGCTTCACCGCCGACCCCGCGCGCGTCAGCGCCCGGCGCCCCGCCTACGCGATCGTCATCCCGCCCCCCAACGTCACCGGCATGCTCCACATGGGGCACGTGCTCAACAACACCATCCAGGACATCCTCAGCCGCAAGGCGCGCATGGACGGCCGGGAGGTCCTCTGGCTCCCCGGCACCGACCACGCCGGCATCGCCACCCAGGTGCAGGTCGAAAAGGCGCTCAAGAAGGAGGAACGAAAGACCAAGCACGACCTCGGACGCGAGGAATTCCTCAAGCGGGTCTGGGCCTGGAAGGAGAAGCACGGCGGCATCATCATCACCCAACTCAAGAAACTCGGCTGCTCCTGCGACTGGACCCGCGAACGGTTCACCATGGACCCCGAGTATTCGCGCGGCGTGCAAAAGGTCTTCGTCGAGCTTTACCGAAAGGGCCTCATCTACCGCGGCAAACGCATGGTGAACTGGTGCCCGGTCTCCCAGACCGCCCTCTCGGACGAGGAAGTCGAAATGAAGCCGCAAAAGGGTTTCTTGTACCATTTCCGCGTTGAAGTGGCCGAATCCCTCCCCGCAGGCAGCCCGGGCAACGAGGCTCCAGCCACCCAGTCCGAAATCCGAAATCCGAAATCCGAAATTGCCCAGAGCCTCCTCAGGTCGGCTGCTCCAGAGGAGAAGCAAGGCGGCCCGGAGATTGATTCCGAAGGCCGCGTCTGGCTCACCATTGCCACGACCCGCCCGGAAACCATTCCCGGCGACACCGCGGTGGCCGTGAACCCGAAGGACCCGCGTTACGCGCACCTGATCGGCAAGCACATCATCCGTCCCCTGCCCATCCAGTTGCCGGCGGAAAGAAAGCTCATTCCCATCATCGGCGACGAACACGTGGACTTCGAGTTCGGCACCGGCGTCCTCAAGGTGACGCCCGCGCACGACAAGGCCGACTTCGAGATCGGCCAGCGCCACCAGCTGCCCATCGTGGACATCATGAACGCGAACGGCACCATGAACGACCTGGCCGGCGAAAGCATGGCGGGATTGGATCGTTTCGAGGCCCGGGACGTCGCGGTGGAACGGCTCAAGGAACTCGGCGCACTCGTCGAGGAGAAGCCCTACGAGAACAATGTGGGCTTCAGCCAGCGCGCCGATGTGCCCATCGAGCCGCGCCTGAGCGAACAATGGTTCCTCCAGTATCCGAGCGTGGACGCAAGCAAGCGATGCGTGGCCGAGGGCCGGATGCGGTTCCATCCCGACCGGTGGGCAAAAGTGTACGACCACTGGCTGGCGAACCTCCAGGACTGGTGCATCAGCCGCCAGCTCTGGTGGGGACACCGGATCCCGGTGTGGTACCGGAAGTCAGAAGGCAACACTGCCGACGTCTATTGCGACATCACCCCCCCCCCGGACCCCGGGAACTGGGAGCAGGATCCGGATGTGCTGGACACCTGGTTCAGTTCCTGGCTCTGGCCGTTCGCCACCCTGGGCTGGACCGGCGACCCCTCCCAGGACTCCAAGATTCCAACGCTCCAGGCCTTCTACCCGACCACCGATCTCGTCACCGGCCCGGACATCATTTTCTTCTGGGTCGCGCGCATGATCATGGCCGGCTACGAGTTCATGGGCGACCTGCCCTTCAAGAACGTCTATTTCACCGGCATCATCCGCGACAAGCAGGGCCGCAAGATGTCCAAGACCCTCGGCAACTCGCCCGACCCGCTGGACCTGATCGGCAAGTACGGCGCCGACGCCCTGCGCTTCGGCACGATGCGCAGCGCGCCGCTCGGCCAGGACGTGCTCTTCGACGAGAAGGACGAACTTCTGCAACAAGCTCTGGAACGCCTGCCGCTTCCGCCAGATGCAGGCGGGCGAGATCCAAGGCGAGATCCGGCCCGAACTCCTGAGCGCGGACGACAAATGGATCCTGCTCAAGCTCAACCAGGCCATCCAGGAGATCACGGAGGCGCTCGCATCGTACAACTTCTCCACCGCCACCCAGGCCATCTACCGCTTCTTCTGGAGCGAGTATTGCGACTGGTATGTCGAGGCCAGCAAGGCGGTGCTCGCCAACGCGGAAGGCGGAACGGGGAACCCCGAACGCCAGGCCAACACCCTGGCCGTGATCGACTTTGTCCTCAGCCATCTGCTGCGCCTCTTCCATCCCTTCCTGCCGTTTGTCACGGAGGAACTCTGGCACGGCATGGGTTACAGCGCGGATATGCCGGACGATCAGGGCGGGCGGACCATCATGAACGCCCCCTGGCCCAAACCCTTCGAACCAGCCCTGCTCGCCAACTGGGGCCTGGATGACGCCCAGCTTGCCCTGGCCGAGAAGCGCTATGACCTGGTGCGCGAGGGACGCAACCTCCGCCGTCAGGCCAACCTGCCCGCCAACAAGAAGGTCCGGTTCATCTTCAAGCCGTCACCGGAAATCACCCCGAACGACGTGGAAGTTATGCGCCTCCTGCTCAACGCCGAAGCGCTGGAACCGGCGCAGGACTATGCACCGTCCAAACAAACCCTGCGCGCCTTGACCCCCGCGGGCGAACTGTTTCTGCCGCTTGAGGGGGTGGTGGACGTGGACGCCGAGAAAGCGCGCCTGACCAAGGAGCTGACGCGCATCGGCCAGGAAATCGAAAAGGTGCAGCAGAAACTCGCCAACCCGAACTTCACGCAAAAAGTCCCGTCCCACGTGCTCGAGGAACACCGCCAACGCCTCGCCGACTGGCAGGAAAAGCAGGCGCACACCCGCACGGCCCTGGAAGCGCTCACCTGATTACTCCCATGACCAAGACCGAATTGAACCGGGCGCTCCAGTGCGCCACAGCCGCCGCGCGCGCCGTGGGCGCCATCCTTCGCCGCAACCTGACCGCCCCCAAGCAGGTCAACGACTCCGCCGCCCACGACGTCAAACTCGAACTGGATGTGCGCTGCCAGCGGTTGATCGAGCGCACCCTGCACCGGGCCTTTCCGGACATCACCTTGCTGGGCGAGGAAGGGGAACAGCGGGCGACGCATGGACCGCAGCGCTGGGTGGTGGATCCCATCGACGGCACGGTGAATTTCAGTCACGGTATCCCGCACGCCTGCATCTGCATCGCGCTCCAGGAACGCAGCCGGTCCCAGGCCGCCCAACTGGACCAGGGCTACCGCACCATCCTCGGCGTGGTCTATGACCCGTTCCTCGACGAACTCTGGGACGCCCTCGACGGCGGCCCCGCCCGCCTGAACGGGCGGCGCATCCGGGTGAGCCGGGCCCGCCGCTTGCGGGACAGCGTGGTGGCCATGGGCTTCGGCAAGAACGCGCAGAGCGTCCGCAAATCCCTCCGGCTCTTCAGCCAGCTCTCCGTCAAAGCGCAAAAGGTGCGCAACATGGGCGTGGCCGGCCTGGCGATGGTTTACGTCGCCTCGGGCCGGTTCGACGCCTACATCGAACAGGGCATCAGCCTCTGGGACGTCGCGGCCGGCGGGTTCATCCTGGAACGGGCCGGCGGCGAATACTGGCGCCAGCCGGGCGAAGCACCGCTGACCTACCGCATGATTGCCAGCAATGGACATCTTCGCAGTCCTGTGCAAGGATTGCGGCCTTGATGTGTTCGAGTTGAAGCCATGAGTGCCGAGAAGTTCCTTCGTGCCACCCAGCCCCTCTGGTTATGCTGCCTCCTGCTGCTGGCGTTCGTCTCCCCCAGCCGAGCCGGAACCCTGGCCCAGTTCCGAACCACCGTCGGCGACATCGAGGTCGAGCTGCTCGACCAGGACAAACCCGTCACCGTCGCCAATTTCAAACGCTACGTCCAGGGGGGGGCCTACGTGGACAGCATTTTCCACCGTGTAACTACCAACAACCTTCTGGTCATTCAGGGCGGATGGCTCACCGTCAGCAATCGGGCGAGCATCACCAACTGGAGTTCCTTCTACATCCCCACGTTTCCGCCGATCACCAATGAATTCGGTGTCGGCACATTCTACAGCAACGACTATGGCACGATCGCCATGGCGAAGACTTCTGACCCCAATTCGGCCACCTCCCAGTTCTTCTTCAACCTGACGAACAATGCCGCGGCGCTGGACAACACCAACAACAGCGGCGGCTTCACCGTCTTCGGACGGGTGGTTCGCGGGACGAACATCCTCAACAAGTTGAACGCGGTTCATCCCACAGCCGCGATCCAATCGGTCCTGTTGGGAGGGGCTTTCAATGAGTTTCCGCTTCTCTTAACCGCCCAACCCCCCTTGATCGACTCCGACGAAATGGTTTACGTGGACATCACCCTCCTGTCGGTCCAGATCGCCCTGACCAACAACCTGCGCGAGATTTCGTGGAACAGTCTGAGTGGATTGACGAATGTCGTCGAATACACGACCAACCTGCCGCCCTCGTGGAATACCCTGGTGACGACCAACGGCACCGGCAGCCGCCTGGCGGTGACCGATCCGTCACCGACCAATCTTTTCCGGTTCTACCGGGTGCGGGTGCTTTACTGAAGCGGCTGGCGCTCAAGCCAGCCAACCAGCTTCCCCAACGCCTTCGCCCGGTGGCTGATCCGGTTCTTGGTGTCCTCGCCCAGTTCCGCGAAGGTCTGTTCGAAACCTACGGGATGGAACAGCGGATCGTAGCCGAAGCCGTGCATCCCGCGCGGATCGAATCCAATCCGCCCCTCGCAAACCCCCTCGAAACAACGCGGAACCGGGAGCCTGGACGACGCAAAGACCGGCGCGAGGGCCAGGACGCATCGGAACCGGGCGGATCGCTTTCCCTCCGGCACGCCCGCAAGCAGGCGAAGCAACTTCGCGTTGTTGTCCGCATCCTTCGAGTTTCCTGAGGCTCCGGTGTCCAAGGCAGCAAACCGCGCTGAAAGCACTCCCGGCGCGCCGCCCAGAGCGTCCACCTCCAACCCCGAATCATCCGCCAACACCAACGTGACCTCCCCGCCCGTTCCGCGCTCCCTGCTCCCGGCTCCTTGCTCCTTGCTCGCCGCTCCGTGGATCCATTCCGCGAGGCGCTGTGCCTTCTTCAGCGCGTTGCCTTCAAACGTCGCGGCGTCCTCGACGACATCCGGAGCGTCCGGGTAATCCCGCAGGCTGAGGCACTCGAAGTTGTTGCCGAGCAGGGCGCGGATCTCCGCTACCTTGTGCAGGTTGCGAGTGGCCAGGAGCAATCGGGTCATGCGGGCGGGATTGAATCGAAGCCCCGGGATCAACTCAACCTGAATTGCGAGAACCTGGCGGTCGGGCACGCCCCTGGTGGCTTCGCGGCCCGGCGCGCGAGTTTCCCACCACCCTCCCCGTGAACCGTGTAGCAGCGGACGTGAGTCCGCTCCATCTGAATTCGTTGGAGAAGTCAGAGCCGACTCACGTCGGCTGCTACAATGCGGATGCGCGGTTCGCAACCCTTGGAAGCCCATCGCATGTCTTCCCATAAACCGGTGGGAAGGCAGGGCCGCGCTGTGCGCAGCCCGGTGCAGGGGTGCAAAGCGCGAGACCGTGTTTCGGAGAATTCTTCCCGCAAAGAACTTCACGGCTGGCGGACGCGGTAACAACGCCGCGGGTTGGCCAGGACGCTGGCATCCACGTATTCAAACGTCGAGCCGAGCGGGACATTCGTGGCCAACCCGGTCCAACTGGACGGCATGTCTGGGGTGTCGCTCGCCTCGATGACGTTCGTGCGATAGGCGCGGCACAGGACGCTGAACTGGAAGTCGCCGACCGGCGTCACCGCGGCATTGGTCAACACCGGCGGATGGGTGCCTTCCTTGATCAGGCTGAACCAATCCGTCACGACGCCGGTTTCGCGCAGAAAGACGGCATCCAGCCGGTTGGATTGGAAATCCAGCACCATCGAGCCCAGCACGTTCTGCGAGGTGACCATGACGGGATGATTGAGCAGGCCGCCGCTGATCTGGCCGGAGCTGCCGGCCACGGCGTAAACGGCACCGCGATGTCCAACCGGCGTTTCGCCCAGTCCATCCGGCTTGAGATAGGCCCCGACGCCATTGGTCTCCCGTCCCGTGCCCGGCTGGACCAGCATGGTGTTGGTGTTGAAGGTGGTGGAGAGGCCGTAATGGCCGTCGATCAGATACGAACGCTCGTAACTGTGGCTGTGTCCGGTCAGCACCAGGTCCACGCCGCCCGCTTCGAGGATCGGCAGGAAGTTCTGCCGCATCTGGACCAGCTCGGATTCGGTGTCGGAATTGTGCGATCCCTTCGTGTAGGGCGGATGATGCCAGAAGGCAACGGTCCAGCGCTGGGTGTTCACCTCGAGATCCGAGCGCAGCCAGGTGGCCATGGCCCCGTTGGTGGCGCGATCCGCAATCATGGAGTCCAGACAGATGAAATGCACCATGCCCAGGTCGAAGGAATAGTAATGTTCAGTCCCACTCGGCACGCCGCCCGCCTCGCCCCCCGCGGGCAGCGTGAACAGAGCGAAGTAAGGGTAGGGCGCGCCGCCATAGGTTTCGTGGTTCCCAAGCGCAGGCCAGGTGACCGAGGTCCGAAGCTGGTTGGTGTAAACGTTGAACACGGCCGCCTGATACTCGAGGTCGGTGCCGTTGGGATAGGCGTTGTCACCCAGTTGCAGCCACGCGTGCAGCGTGTTGGTGCCGTGGTAAGCCTCGAAGGCGTTCCGGACGGCAATCTGGTTGGCCAACAACCCGTAGCCCGCCGTGCCCGCGTCGCCAATCACCCAGACCCGGATGGACTTGGGCGTCCCCGGCAGGGGGTGCGTCCAGAAGAAGTGCTGGGAATCCGCCCCGGCCAGGTTCGTCGCCGCCGTGCCGATCGCGTAAACGTAGCGGGTATCGGGCAGCAGGTTGGAGAGCACAACCTCATGCTCGGTGACCCCGGCAGTGTCGAGGTTGGTGTGAACCAGCGAAGCCAGGTTGGTCCCGTAAATCACCCGGCTGCCCGCCGGCACACTGGTGCGCCATCGGATCACCACGCTGTCCGGGGTGCTGAGCTGCAGATACGGCCCGCGCGTCAAGGCCACCGGCGGCTCGCCATAGTACGCCGAAACAGCACACCCGAACACGATGTCCGTACTCGTGCTCGCCTGCTGGTGCACCTCTGCCGCCAGCACATTGTCCCCCTCGACCAGGTTGGTCAGGACATCACCCGACAGCGTGAAGACATCGTAACTGGTGGCGTTATCCACCACCCTCGAAGACAGGGTGCCGTTGTTGACCACCCCAGCCGACATCCCGATCCGCTGAACCTCCACCCCGTTGAGGTAGAACACCACCCCGTCGTCGATCAGGTTCGTGAAGGTAAGCAGGCCTACGCTGCCCGCATTGGGAACACTGAACGTGGACCGGAAGTAGTAGGTGTTCCACGGGCCCCCAGCGGGTTTGGGCGGCAGCGCCGTGTTCTTCGGCGCCGGCAGGACCTGGCTCTCGATGTAGAGCAGCGCGTTGCTGGGCCCGGACCAGGCGGAGTCGTCATACCCGGGATCCGTCCACTCCACACCATCCAGGTTGTTCGTGTTGTAACGCCAGGGTGCCGTGATGCCAGTGAGGATCACGCTTTGCGCCGTGGTGCTGAGGCCTGTCCCAGCGAGGATCAGGCTGCACACGGCGATCAGGCCAACGGGTGATCTTGGGGTCTTGTGAGTCATGGATGAATCCTACGGGTTGGCGAGAGCGGATTCGTCGGCTTTCTCGATCCCGGCGAGCAGCCGCGCCCGGAGCGCTGGGACATCTTTCGGAGGCGACGGACCGGCGGCCGCGTCATCGAGCTGGGCCAGAGCCTGGCGGAACAGCGCCGCCGCTTCGGCTGCACGCCCCGCCTCCACGAGGATCTCCCCGCGGGTGGCCAGGAGAGATTCGGGCGACATGAAACGCCGCAACGTCTCCAGCCGGGCCAAGGCCCCCTCGAAGTCGCCTCCCGATCGTTGATACTCCAGCGCGGGAAATGCCAGGGAAGGGGTTTCCCCCAGGCGTCGCAGGCCTTCGTCCAGTCCCGCCACCGCGTCGCCCCATCGCCCCAACTGCGCCTGCCACCGCGCCCGTTCGAGATACAAGTCTGGTCGGGGACGTTGCGGTCCTTGGAGGACCACGTCCAGATCGGCAATGGCGGGGTCGGGATGCCCAAGCCGGGCGCGGCACAACGCCCGAATCACCCGGGCGTCAACGTTTTCGGGCTCCCGGTCGAGGCAGTCGCCCGCAGCGGCCAACGCCGGCTCCCATTGCTCTTGATCGAAAAGAATCCGGGCCCGTTCGAGGAAGACCGGAGGCCAGTCGCGCTTCCACCGCGCGGCCTGGCCGGCATCCGCCAGGGCCTCGACCAGTTCGCCATCCTGACGCCGCAACTCGGCACGCTCGAGCCATAACTCGGCCCGGGCGGGATCCTGATCCAGCATCCGGGTGAGATTCGCAATCCGCTCATGGAGATCGCCATGGGCCCAGCCGGCGGCCGCGGTGGCCAGCAGCACCACCAGCGCCAGCCCAAGCCGGGAACCCCCGCGATGAAATGGCCGGTGAATCATTGGCATTACTGAAATGTATTTTCCGAAATGATGCACCGTATCTCCCGGAGGAAAAGCCCAAATTCCGCCCGCCGCGTCCGTGGGCCCAGTCCTGACACGGCACCCGTCGCGAGCCACCTGGCCGGGCGACGATTTCTGCCGGATGAATCCGGCGTTCGCGGGGGCAACGTCCGGATGCGCCCCGGCGGCGCGGGGAGGGCGGAGACTCGCCGCTGGCGTTGGATGAACACCCCACGGCGAAGCGGGGCGGTGCACCGGACGGAAGGATCGCCGGCCAGACACACAGGTCTCCCGCGGCGCCGGGAGGCTTACTGGGCGCGCCGAAAGACCTCGGAAGGATCAGCCAGGTTCAGGACGGAGAGATCGATCCCGCCGTCGGGGTTGCGCTCGGCCGCCACCTGGAGTTGAGCGGCGATCTGTTCGGTGGCCGCCGTGGCGTAGTACTTGACCACGCCCACCCCGGTGCTGGACTCGAAGACCACCACCACCTGGCACTGTTCATTGACGTCCGTGATGAAGACGCTGTGCTTTTCGCCCTGCTGATAGACGGAACGGAAGCTGGGTTCCTCCACCAGGCCGGCGATGGTCTGGGTGGCCATGAAGGCGCCGGAGGACAACGCGGCGATGCTGGTCAGGTCCAACCGGCCGGGGTCCCCCTGGGAGGTGATGAGGAAGCCGCCCTGGTCGATCAACAGCGCCAGGGACGCGTCGCTCTTCTTCAGCAGATCGCGCAACCCCGCGTCGATCTGCCGGATATCCTCCTCCAGCAATTGAGGGAGTGTGAACATGTCATGCGTACTGCGGCTTCGACTGGCTCACGAACTTGTGCAGCAACATGCGGGTGATCATGTTGAGGGTCTCAAACACCCCTTCGCACTTGTTCGCGCACCCGGTGAACGAAGGCACCTGCACATCGCGGTTGTTCAGCAGGTATTCCAGGTACTCCACCGGCGCCACGTTGGGCAGGTCCCGCTTGTTGTACTGCAGCACATACGGGATGTCGGACAGGTTCAGCTTCAAGGTCCGCAGGTTGTCCTCGAGGTTCTGCAGGCTCTCCACGTTCTCGGTCATCTTCTCGTACTGCGAGTCGGCCACGAACACAATCCCGTCCACGCCGCGCAGGACGAGCTGGCGCGTGGTGTTGTAAATCACCTGGCCAGGCACGGTGTAGAGCTGGAACTTGGTCTTGAACCCCTTGATCGACATCGCCTCGATGGGCAGGAAGTCGAAGAAGAGCGTGCGGTCCGAGCTGGTGGCCAGCGAGACCAGTTTGCCCTTGTTGCCCTGGGCGGTCTGCACATGTTCGTGCACCTGCACCAGGTTGGTGGTCTTGCCGCCCATCGCCGGGCCGTAATAGACAATCTTGACCTGCAATTCCTTCGTGGACTGATTGATGATAGCCATAATTTATACCTTCGCCTTGTGATCGAGTTCTCCCACCAGCGCCGCCAGTTGGGCGGTGGGCAGCGCCTGCCCCTTCCGTCCAAACGCGGCAAAATACAGCGCGTTGATGCGGAAGATTTTCCAGGGGATGTTGCCCACCGTGAAATTCAGGTTGTTGACCTCGCCCATGCGCAGCTCCTGCGTGCATTGGCTGACCTTGCCAAACAACTGCGGAATCAAGGCGGCCAAAGTGTCCCCGTTTAATCCAGGTGGCAACTGGCTCGCCACCATCAAGCCGTCCGGGAGCGCAATCACCGCCCCCTCCACACCATCGAGCGCCGCCGCCCGCGAAATCACTTCGTTGGGAGTAGCATAACGGGTGACAAACTCCGTCCCGGCCCTTCGAGCCCGACCGCCCATCGCGTCGTTGCGGGGATCGTCCGGAACCACGTCGGCTTCTTCGCTCCAGACATAGTAGTTCGTGTCCACGGGCTTGTTGACCGCGTGTTCCACCGCCATTCCGGTGGTGTCGGGTTGAGGCAATCCGAAGAAGAGGTTGGGAATGTCCCGGTCCACGGCCACCTTCACCGCCTTCTGGGGCTGCTCCTTCTTCTGGGCGATAAACAGCGGGGCGATCACGCGCAGCGGGAGTTCCAGTTCCACGACGTCATGCACCGACGCCCTCGATTCCAAGGAGGGATGAATCCAGGACTTCAGTTTGCTCCAGGGAAAACTCAGCCGTCCGCGCTTGAGCCCGGCCTCGACCACGTCGAACGGCAGGGTCAGGCTGGCGTCGGCCAGGTTCAGTTGAAGGATCTCCTGCTTCAAGGAATCCGACCAGGCCGTGGCCACCGCACTGAGCGCCACCGTCAGCGGGGCCAACCCCGGCTCCGGCCGGGCCAAAGCGCTGGGCGGGGCTCCAATGGGCTGGGTCGGTGCGGGTTGAGCCGCCCGCGTCCTGGCCAAAATCTGCGTGCCCTGCGGCTTCACCCCGGGTGAAGCCGGGACCGGATTGGATGCAGCCACCCGCACAGCGGGTTGCGTCGGACGCGGAAGAGCCGGTCGCGCAACAGCAGGCGCCGGGACGGACGGGGGAGCGGACGGGCTGAAGGTGGGACGCGCCACCGCGGGACGGACAGGCGGAGCGGCGGTCGGACGGAGGGAGGGATGGGATGGCGCGGCGGCGGGCCACCGATTCGGTGACGCAGAGCTGGGCCGGGGCGCGGACGGAGCTTGGGGAGCAACCGGGGCAACCATTCCAATCGCCAGACCCTGGCCCTTGTTGGCGAAGGGACTGACGATGTCGTCGGGAATGTCCATCTGCAGTGGTCCGTGCCGGCGCGACAGCATGTCCGGACTGATGTGCGGCAGCACCGCGGAGAGCGGGACATCCACCTCGACGGCGTCCTGATCACGGTTGGGGGTGAACACACGCGGGGCGGCGGATCGCAGCTCGCCAAACGTGATCGAAACCACCCCTCGAGCCAGTTGCGGGAGAATCGCTTCCAAGGACAGAAACACTGACAGGTCGCCCACTTCATGTTGCACCCGGCTTTGGAGTTCCAAGGGCATCCCGGCGATGATCGGCGCCAGCGGAACATGCAGGCCGCGGCCCTGGGGTTCAGCCGCGGGGGCCTGCGCCCCTGGGGATAATTTCAACACCCGGCCCGACCGAACGTCTCCCTCAACCGCCGCCTCTTCGGCGACCGCCGCTTCGGGGCCGGGCTCCTCGGTGACCACGCCGGCGTCGTCAACATACGTCTCGTCGTACTCATACTCCGGTTCCGCTCGGCGGAACAGGCTCCGAAATCGGCTCAACAGATTTGCTTTCACGGGTTCCATACTTCCTTTGGCACCATGCTCTCGGGCCGCATTGGCGGCCATCCTCCTCCAGCGTCGACGCCCATGCCGCCCTGCCATCTCTGCAGTGCTCGGGCTGCTGGGGTGGGACAATTCCGCAGCATATGTCTCATCCCAACCTGCAGAAGGCGTGCCACCAGCGGCTTGCGGAGACCCCGGCTGTAACCAGCTCATTTCTGGAAGCCAACACGTCTGCTTCCAAGGCCGGCGTGCCCGCCACCAGTCCTGTCCCATCCGTGGACTGGTTGTCCATGCGCGCACAGCGCGGGGCAGCGCGCGCACGGTCGAACTCCGGCCGCGCCCGCCTGCCGCTCCCACGTTGGGCAATCAGCAATGTTCCGGAATAAGGATTGCTAGCGAACAGCCTACAGTTCAGGCGAACCAAAGGCGCGCTGACTCAACACGCAAGGCACTGAGCATGGCTGCCGATCAAAAGGGCAAGAACACCAACGGACGCATTCTGTTGCTGGACGACGAACAGGAGTTCCTCGAGTTGTACGAGGATCTCCTGGCTCACTTGCCCAGCCGCCCCGAGGTGCGGACGACCAACACCGGATCCCGGGCGCTGGCCATTCTGGACAGCGAGCCGGTGCGGCTGTTCCTGTGCGACCTCAAGATGCCCAAGATGGACGGGCTCCAGGTGCTGTCCATCGTCCGCCGCAAGTTTCCCAAGCTGCGCACCGTGGTGCTCACCGCCCTGCATGACGAACAATTCCGCTCCCGGGCCTACGCCCTCGGGGTGGACATGTACTGGCAAAAACCGGCCAGCCAGCAGGAAACCAAGATGTTCCTGGAATGCATGGAATCGCTGCTCGGACGCGATCCGGACACCGGCTTCCGCGGCATGCAGAGCAAGAGCCTGGTGGACATCATCCAGCTCGAGTGCCTCTCCCAAAGCTCGTCCGTCCTCAAAATCACCCACAACGCCACCGTGGGCAAAATCTGGATCGAACACGGAGAACTGGTGGACGCCGAGGTGGAAGATCTGCGGGGCGAAACCGCGTTCCATCGCATCCTGGCCTGGAAGACCGGCGGGTTTGAATCCCTGCCGCCCGAGCCGCAACGCGAGCGCACCATCGAGAGATCCTGCAACGCCCTGCTGCTCGAGGTCGCCCAGGCCATCGATGAATCCGCCGCCTCCCACACACGCCTGCTTCACCAGTCCCCCTTCTCCCGCCTGGAAAAGGAAGAGGGACTCGAATTCGCAGTGCTGACCCGGATCGAAGACCCGGATCCCATCGCGTCACGGGGTCTGGAGGAACCGCGGCGCATGGCCGAATGGACACGCGAGGCGTTGAACCAGTTCCGCACGCTGGGAGACCGGTTGAACATCGGCGAGGTGCAATTCGTGGATGCCCAGGGCACCCAGCGCAACATCGGCTTGGGACAATGCGCCGAAAGTGAGCTCTGCCTCGGCTGGAAGCTCGACCTGCCGGCCATCGAGGTGCGGGAGCGAACCAAGAGGATTCTGACAAAATGGGGTTCCTAGGACTATTTGAAGCCAGGGCGAAGACGCCCCTGAGGATTCCGACCGGCTGCTTCAGCCTGGATCCGGAAGGCAGAGTCATCTCCAGCACCCTGCCGAGCACGTTTCCGGTGGAGGTCATCGACGAGATCGGACAGACCGTGCTCAGGACCTTTCAGGAGGCGCACCGGGCTGGCTTGGGCTTGTCCGAGGTGTCCGCGCACTATGCCAGCCTGCGCATCACCGCGCGCGACCTGCACGGCGGCGCACTGATCTTCCTGAACCCTCTGATGATGTCCACCCCCGAAAACGTGAAATCCTGAATCCGCTTATGAAAGCCAACAAAGTCGAACAGATCATTCGGCACCTGGAAAACCACCTGGGTTGCTGGAGGCAGTTCAGCCACTTCCTCAACCTGGGCCGGAGCAAGAAATTCAGCGCCGACGACGAGGACCAGTTTCTCGAGATCAAGAGTGTGATCGTCCAGGAAACCGAGATGATCATGGCCTTCGTCGAGGTCGAGTCACCGTCCAAGGACGAGATCCACACCCTGCTCACCAACGCGCCCTCCCTGCGCTGCCTGGGTGAGATGAACGAGGGCATGATCCGCAGCCTGGAAAGCCAGTGGCACAAGATCTACATCGGCTGGCACGCCATCCTGGGCCAACTCAAGGTGCAGTCCCAACGCGAGGAACCCAAACCGGGCTTCTTCGCCAAGCGCGCCTGAGCCGTTCCCCTTGCCCTTCCACCAACGTCAGCGAACCCCGGGGTTCGCGGCGCTGTTTGTCCACACTTCCGACTTGTCCTCCCCTCCTCCGTGGTGTCTAACACCGGCGCATGCCGGACTGGATTGCCGCCATCTTGCTGGGAATCGTCGAGGGAATCACCGAGTTCCTGCCCATCTCGTCCACAGGCCACCTGTTGCTGGTTCAACAGTGGGTTCCCCGCCAGAGCGACCTCTTCAACATCGTCATCCAGGCCAGCGCGGTCATCGCCATCCTGCCGCTTTTCCCGGAACGCCTGAACCAGTTCCTCCACCGCTGGCGCGAACCCGCCACCCGCGATTACCTGGCGAAACTCATCGCCGCCTTTGTCATCACCGGCGTCGGCGGACTGGGGCTGGACCGGCTCGGATTTGCACTGCCGGAGAAAACCTTGCCGATCGCGCTGGCCTTGTTGATCGGCGGCATCCTGTTCCTTGCCATTGAACGTCACCTCCAAGGACACCGGGGCACCGAGCAGATCACCTGGACGATTGCCTGGGCGGTGGGCGCCGGCCAACTGCTCGCCGCCGTGTTCCCGGGAGCCTCGCGTTCCGGTACCACCATCCTGCTGACCCTGCTTCTGGGACTCAGCCGCCCGGCAGCCACCGAATTCTCCTTCCTGGTGGGGATCCCCACCATGCTGGCCGCGAGCGCGCTGAAGATCTTCGAGGCTCTTGGCGGAGTGGATGACGGGGCAACGGGTGAGGATTGGGGTGTGCTGCTGATCGGATGTGTCGCCTCGGCCATTGTCTCCTTTGTGGCTGTGCGGTGGCTCCTGCGCTACGTCCAGACGCACACCTTCGTAGCCTTCGGTTGGTACCGGATCGCGCTGGCCAGCGTGATCCTGGCCCTGCTGGCATGGCAGGGGGAACTGGCTCCGGAGGAAGTGCCCGCGCCGCCGGCCATTCCTGAGCTCAACGCTGCGGAATGAAGATCACCTGCCCGACCTTGAGCTTCTTGGCGTCCAGGCCGGGGTTGGCCTTCAGGATGTCTTCCACGGTCACCGGCACTCCCTGGTCCTGGTAGGCCTTGGCGATGGCCGAGAGGGTGTTTCCGGGCTTCACCTCGTATTCGTAACCACGCTCCTGACGGCTGGGGGCAGGCGCTGCCTCGCGCGCCGGGGGCGGCGTCTTGCCCAGCTTTTCGATCTGGCGGGCGACAACGTCCATGTCCTCCCGGTGCTTTCGATCAAGCTGCTTGACCGTCTCTGCCAGGGCGGCCACCTCCTCGCGATCCGCCGCCGCCGAAGCCTGCTGCAACTGCTGCCGCAAACTGTCCACCTCGCGCTTCAGATCGGTGACCTGCTGCTGCTGCCGGGCCTTGTCCTCCAGCAGCTCATCCACATAGAAACTCAGCTTGTTGACGCGCTCCACCAGCGCCGCATCCTGCGCCTGCAGTCCACCGCTGACCAGGACCGACCCCAAGATCCCTGCAAGAATCCGATTCATGTCGCGAACTTAGAAACCCCTCCGCCCCCACGCAAGGGGAACTTTGCCCGCCTCTGGGCGGGGCGGTGCATCTGGACACTGCCCCGGAGCGCGGCCTTCAGGCCTTCAACGTCCGAAGGGCACGCGATGAATCGCTTCTTTTGCAGGCTTGCCAATGCTGAAGCGGCATCCATGTCGCGCCCCGCCCGGAATTGCGTTCGAGAACAGTGTCAAGATGTGACCCCAACTCCAGCACTGTTCAACGGCGGCTGTCCGGCTAAGCTCCACCCATGACAGTGCTGGAGACGATTCAGAGGAGCACGGAGTTCCTGGACCGCAAGGGTGTGGATTCGCCGCGGCTGCAGAGCGAAAGCCTGCTGGCGCATGTGCTGGGTCTGCCGCGCATGCAGCTCTATCTCAATTTCCAGCGCGAACTCACCGCGGCCGAACTCGATGCCTGCCGAGACCTGGTGCGCCGGCGTGGCCAGCGCATGCCGCTCCAGCACCTCGTGGGCAGCGTTTCCTTCTGTGGGTTGGAGATCCGCGTGGGCCGCCAGGCGCTCATCCCGCGTCCGGAGACGGAGCAACTGGTGGACCACGCCACAGCCCTGCTTCGGGCCAGTACCGCCCCATCCCCCCGGGTCCTGGACCTGGGAACCGGCACGGGGTGCATCGCCATCGCACTGGCGGTCCGCTGTCCAGCCGCACGCATTCTGGCCACCGACCTTTCCCTTGACGCGCTCGCTCTGGCGCAATCGAATGCGCTCGCCCACCAGGTCACCCAACGCGTCGGGTTTCTCCAAGCCGACGGATTGCGCGGGCTGCCTGACAAAGCCGTGTTCCACCTGATCGCCAGCAACCCGCCTTACATCCCGACCGCTGAAATCGAACAGTTGCAGCCGGAGGTGAGAGACCACGATCCACGGGCGGCGCTGGATGGGGGTGCGGACGGACTGGACTTCTATCGCGCCATCGCCGTTCAAGCCGCGGCCCATCTCGTACCCGAAGGCGCGTTGCTGGTCGAGCATGGGGACGGACAGTCGCCGGCGATCACCGGGCTGCTGCTGCGCGAGAACTGGATTGTGGACCCTCCGCTGCCGGACTATTCTGGCCGCGAACGGTTCTTGGTGGCACGCCCCACGAAACCCGGGATACGCCCGTGAACCTGAACAACCCTATCCATGGACAGCTTGCTCATTAAAGGCGGTGTGCCGCTGCACGGCGAAGTGCAGATCAGTGGGGCCAAAAACGCGGTGCTGCCGCTCATGGCGGCGACTCTGTTGACCCGTGAGCCCTGCGTGATCCGGCGCGTGCCCAACCTCAGTGATGTCCGGTTCATGGGCCAGATTCTCGAATGGCTCGGCGCGAAGGTCGAGTCCAAGGGCGACACCGTCCGCATCCAAGCCACCAAGGTCAAAGGGCACGCGGACTACGAACTCGTGCGCCAGATGCGCGGCTCCGTCTGCATCCTGGGTCCGCTGCTGGCCCGCTTGCACCACGCCGCCGTCTCGCTCCCCGGCGGCTGCGTGATCGGAGCCCGTCCGATCAACCTGCATCTCAAAGGCCTGGCCGCCTTGGGGGCGAAAATCACCATCGAGGAAGGCTATGTGGAGGCGGTGTCGAGGAAACTGACGGGAGCCCCGATGTTCCTGGGCGGCCGCGCCGGTTCGACCGTGCTGGGCACCGCCAATGTGATGATGGCGGCCACCCTCGCCGAGGGGGTAACCGTCATCGAAAGCGCCGCCTGCGAACCTGAGGTGGTGGACCTCGCCAACTTCCTCAACGCGATGGGCGCCCGAATCACCGGCGCCGGCAGCCCCACCCTCACCGTGGTGGGCGTGAAGGAACTGCACGGGGCCGAACATGAAGTGATCCCGGACCGCATCGAGGCCGCCACCTACGCCATCGCCGCCGCCGCCACCAACGGCGAGGTGAGCTTGCGGGGCGCCCGCCCCGAACACCTGCATGCCGTGCTCGACAAACTGGACGAGGCGGGCGTGGAAGTTCAGCGCCGCGCCACGTCGCTCCTGGTCCGCCGCAGGAAACGCCTGAACGCCGTGGATGTCACCACCCTGCCCTATGCCGGCTTCCCCACCGACGTCCAGGCCCAGTTCATGGCCTTGATGACGCTGACGCCCGGCATCAGCATCATCACGGAACGCATTTTTGAATCGCGATTCATGCACGTCAGTGAGCTGGCCCGGCTGGGCGCTGACATCGAGATCGAGGGGCCGAGCGCGATCATCAAGGGTGGACGCCGCCTCAGCGGGGCGCCAGTCATGGCCAGCGATTTGCGAGCCTCGGCCGCGCTGGTCATCGCTGGATTGGCCGCCCGGGGAACCACGCAGGTCAACCGGGTCTATCACCTGGACCGCGGTTACGAGCACATGGACACCAAGCTGCGCAAGCTGGGCGCCCGCATCCAGCGGGTCGAGGAGTGACCGCACAATTCAGCGCCCCCCACCATGGCCCCCCACTCGATCCTCTCGTTCCGGGAGCGAACCCGGGAGGCCCGCAATTGGCTGGTGGTGGACTTCGGTTTCCTGGGTGATTCCGTCCAGTTGGTCCCCACCCTCTGGGAACTCAAGCGACACCTGCCCGGCGCGCAACTGCATGTGCTCACCACGCGGGTGGGCGGAGAGGTGCTCCGTATGGCGCCCTGTGTGGACCGCGTCTGGGATCTCGAACTGATGCCCGACCGCCGCACCTGGAGAGAACAATTCCGCGTGCTCCGCGACCTGCGACGCCAGGCGTTCGACGCGGCCATCACCTTCAGCGGCTCGGACCGCACCCTGTTCTGGACCTGGTTCAGCGCCGCCCGGGAACGCGCCGCCCACACCTGGGGAAAGCCGCATTTGTGGGCCGGCTGGATGATCCCCGACATCGTGCCGCAACAAGATCCTGACCTGCCCATCGCCCGGCAACGACTCCGCGTGCTCGCGAGCTTGGGTTTCAGTGCCGGACCGCTTCGCTACGATCTGGATCCCGGCGAGGCAAGCAGGCAACACGCGTCCACGCTCGTTCCAGAAGGGGCGGCACACCTCTCGATCAACGCCGCCAAACCGCTCAAGGAATGGCCGCTGGAACACAGCATTCAGCTGGCACAACAACTCCTCAAGCATTGGCCCCGACTTCACCTCGTTGCGTCGGCGAGCAGCCGGGAGCGGGAGCGGGAGCGACTTCAACGGCTGGAGCGGGCGGTCCACAACCCGCGGCTGCGGTGCCTGCCCGCGGATCTCGGCATTGCGGACCTGGCCGCCGTGCTGCGTCGGTGCCGAATCCACATCGGACCCGACTCCGGCGTGATGAACCTGGCGACGGCCATGGGAGTACCCACCATTTCGTTCTTCCGCGACCAGCCCGGCTACAAGTCGTGGCTTCCTTGCGGCGACCAGGACCACGCCTTCGTCGGTAACTGCCACTGCGTGGATCATCGTGACGCTCCCTGCCTGGCTTCCGCTCGCGCCGAATGCCTGGCTGCCATCACACCCGACATGGCCTTCCGTGTGATCCAATCACGACTGCCTCCACCCTGACCTGCCCAGCTCTTTCCTCCTCTTCCTCCTCTTCCTCCTCCCGGGCCTCAACGCAACTCAGGCGGGATTCGATCAAGATAAGGAGAAAGACAGGCTGGAGGTGCTGCTTCCCATGAATCCCCCGCGCCTCCGCAACGGGGTCATGGCCACAACTGGAGTTCCCCTGGTGGAGGGTGTTCCTATCCCTGAACCCGGTAATCCTGGTCCTCCCGGGTGCTGCCGGAGATCCGGCGGCGTTGCAGGAGCGAGTGGCGGCGTTCCACCTGCCGATGATGATGCCGGTGCGCGCTCTCCAGGAACTCAAGTTCACGCCGCAGCTTGAGGAAGCCTTGGTAACGCTCCTCCGAAAGTTGCCCTGAGCGCACGGCGGCCTGGACCGCGCACCGCTGCTCCCGGGTGTGCGTGCAGTCCCGGAAATGACATTGCAAGGCCAGCGCCTCGATCTCAGGAAACGCCTCGTGAATGCCTTCGCCGCTCATCCACATGTGAAACTCGCGCATGCCCGGCGTATCAATCACCAACCCGCCGCCGGGCAGCAGGATCATCTCGCGCCACGTGGTGGTGTGCCGGCCCTTGGCGTCACCTTCCCGCACGTCCGTCGTGGCTTGGATCTCCTCGCCATACAGCCTGTTGATCAGGCTCGACTTCCCCACTCCTGACGCCCCCATGAAAACCACCGTTCGCCCCGGCTGGATGAACAGCTCCAGTTGGTGGAGACCGCGCCCGGTCACAGCGCAGGTGGTCAAGACGGGCACGGTGCCGATCGAACGGCGCAGCTCTTCCACCTTGCGTGTGGAAGAGGCATCCAGGTCGGTCTTGTTGAGGAGAACCACCGGCTGCACCCCGCCTTCCCGCGTCATGACCAGGAACCGCTCGATCAGGCGCAGGTTGAGTTCCCGATCCAATCCGTGCACGATGAAGGCGAGATCCACGTTGGTCACCAACACCTGTTCGCTCGTCTCGCGCCCCTTGCGTTTGCGGGCGAGTTGAGTAGCGCGGGGGAGGACGGCGTGAATGCGCGCCGGCCCCTCGCCGGGCTGCGGTTCGAAGGCCACCCAGTCACCCACCTTGGGAAAATCCGACTGCGCACGTGTCTGCGAACGGAATTTGCCGGTCACCTTGCCGGTGTAGGTGCCGGCCTCGGCATACAGCTGGTAATGGTGCTTGTCCTCGACCGCTACCCGCCCGGGCACCCAGCCCGCCCGGGCCTGGGGAGCCAAGAGGGATTCCCAGCGCGCATCCCAGCCAAGCCTGGCGATAGCAGGCGCGCGGTCAGCCATGGATGTCCGGGTGCGTTCTGATGCTTGGAGCTTAAGGAAAGTCCCAGATGGGTTCAACTGCGGGGATTTGACCCGGCATTCCGCTTGGAGTTCATCGCGGTTTCCACGGTTACGACGATGAACCGGTTGGACCGCGCCCTCTCCTCAGGACAGAGGGTGGACGTTGACCGGAATCTGGGCGGACAGCCGACTTCGTTGAAGAAACCGTTGAAGATTTGACCTCTAAAGCCCAGAACCACGCTGATTTCCGAGGAAATCAGGGTTGGAGGCGAGGGTCGGAATCGGCTGGCTTCTTCCAAACGACCGCGACCACTTCTGCCTCAGTGGCAAAGACATAATAGGCCCGTCATTCAAGGGTTTCAAGCATGTTTCGAGATCGTTCGGCCAGTGTTCGTTCACCGCTGTCCAGTCCTCGGTTATTGCTCCGTTATTGAAGATTTCGTTGAAGGAATCGTTGAAGGTTTTTCAGCCGACGTTTTCGCTTTCTTCGTTCCGGGCACGCCCGCGTCGCTACTCTGGTCCTCAGCCTTCTCACGTTTCTTGCGCCAGTAGCTGCTCACCGCCTTCGTGGCCTTGGACAACCACTGCGGGTCCTTCGCATGTCCCAGGATGATCTCGCGGGCAAAATACTTCGGAGCGTTCGCTGCCGGATTACCCAATGGTTCGAGCAGCTTCGCGCTTACAAGCACTGGAACGTCGTGTTCGGGAAAATTCAGTATTGCCGACACCGCTACTACGTCCAGCCGGGCAGGCAGGCCCACAATGGCCAGGATTTGATTTTTTTCTGTGTTCATAACGCCCCAGCAGAACTGGATTCGGGGAGATCGTTGGCTTGGGGTTAGCGCGGCGAAAAAGTGGCTGACGGATGGTATTGCTACCGTAATCAGAGTAATCGGAGATTACCCCTTGACGCGCTGACGCCCTTCTTGGAGCACTGCCACAGTTCCAATGACTTAGGGCGCTTCGACTGCCGGGTAAGGGATGCACGACTGCAATGCGTGCCAGGAAGTGAAGGCTGTGCGACTAAGCTCACGCTCGATACCGCCGAGGGGTGAAGGTTCCCGTCTCAAATTCGTTTACAATTTCGAGCTTATCCACTCGACACCGTGGTTCACACTGCCGTCGCGGGTTCGGTTCAACCAGCGGGCTGACCATCAACCGATCCGTCTTTCCGGCGATAATTCTGGCCTCACTCCGAATACGCCAATGTGGAAGGTAAGCGCGAACGCGGACGATCAACAGGTTGATGCCACGCTGGCTAAGGCACGGGTGTCCCACGCTGACCTGGAATTGTGGTCCGCCCCAGGCGCGGATGCCGGACCCGTCCGGGTCACAAGCACGGGCACGAAAATCACGCCCTGACGGCTCGGCCCACGCGCCGGTCAGCGCGGGCTGGACGCAGATACGCTCACGCGAGAACCTCTCGCGCCCAACCTGTAGTCGCCCCTCCGCAGTCAAGACCCTTCATCCGAATACCTACTCAGCTTCGACGCAGGCTGCGTTCTGGCTGCGAGAGGGCCAGCCCGTTTCGTTTCTGCCGCCCTGAGCACTCTTGACCCTGGCTTCGGTCAGCGCGACCCAGATGCGGATGGGCCAGCAGCCGGGATGACGCTGAGGCAAATGAAAGTGATTCCCCCTTGACGCCGCGCTGGCCAAGGCGCGGGTGTCCTGCGGCGACCTCGTGATGATGGTCCCCACACGGGCCAGGACTGCCAGCTCCACGCTAGATCAACGAACAAGGTCCCCGCCGTTGGTCCTCTAATAATCGAGATTGTTTACGATTTCGACGGTTTTGATCGTTCCCAAGGATTCCTGTTCTTCACATGTAGCTATGACGGCGGTGCGCCGCCGATGGCAGTTGCAAGCTATGATACTGGGGCACCAAATTCGACCTGCGCCGGGAGTGCGCTCCGAGAGGAGCGGGCACCCCAGTAGCCCGTGCAACCGCATCCCGGCGCGGTCGTCCATCCGGCGCTGCATCCGCGCTTGCCCATCACGCCGCCAGCTCCACTGTAGGGATAATACGAGGCGTCATCCGGCTTGTGCCCGGTTTTGCACCGGCATCGGCTTCAGCGAGAGTGGGTTTGCTTCGTGTGGGCACTCGCAAACTCGCCGTGTGTCATTTCCCTCCGGGCGCGACCAGCGGCACGATCATCAGCAGGAGGCTGGTAAGTGGTCATGAACCGGATGTTGAGACATATCCGGGATGCAGACCGGCATCTGGCTGAACTGGAAGCCGTCAGCGAGAATGGCAAGGCCAGGCGTGCAGCCCTGGATTACGAAGATGCGCTGGAGGATCGGTATCGGAACGATCCATCGTTCAAGGTCTGGGACAGCAATCGCGCTCTGGACTTCCAGGACTTTGACTACTTGTTTCAGCACCGCTGCAAGTTCGGGAAAAGCATCCGCACCCACCTGGAGATCATCGCCGCCAAGCTGACGCACGTCGGGCAGGACGACGAGGACGGCTACTTCAACAAGCTCGAACGGAACGTCGGCTGGAAGGGGCACATCACGCCGCTGGTCTTCTCAGAGTATGCCTACGCGGACAAGGTGGTCCGGTGTGGCATGTGGACCCACGCCAAAAACAGCCGCCGCTGTCATAAGTCCGACGTGTGCCCCCTCTGTCTCTGGAACGACATCTTGAAGGTTCGGAGCGAGGCTTTTGGACAGGAGTCCGGCACGTTCGAGCGGATGCAGGGCCAGGGCCTGACCGCGATGCTCATCACGCTCGGCTACACGACGCAACCCGCCAACTCCAAGAGCGTGGGACGGGACTTCGATGCCGAATGCCTGGTTGCAAGGCGCGGCAATCCTCAATACGACCCGTATCCCGTTTGTTTGGGCTTTGATGACGATGACACAACGCTGCCCTACCTGGGCTACGTGGATGCCAGGTTCTTGGGGATGATCGCTCAGGAAGCAATTGAACAAGTTTACAATGACAAGCTGCTGGCCGGGTATTTCTTCAAACTGGAAGCCAAGTTCAAGATCGTGCCGAACGGCGCGAACCGTGTGAACATCCACGCGCACATCGTGGCCAACGGGCCGGAGGACAACGCCCAGTTCCTCGCTGACATCCTGTTCAAGCACATGCGCCGGGGCCTGCGGCGCTACCGGAAGCACATGCACAGCGACTACCACCCCGACGTGCTTGTGGAACGTCTGAAATCCGCCGCCCACCTGGAAACGTGCATCTGCTACTCGGAGAAAATCATCCCGATTGGCCGCATTGTGGAGGAGGCGATGGCCAAACCTGGAGCCAAGCGCAGCGACGGCAGTTGGGACCAGGAATACGTGTCCGAGGTCAGGACCGCGCTCACGCGCCTGGTCAACGACGACATCCCAGCGACTCTCACCACGCTGAAGCTAGAAAAAGTATTCCATAATCTCCGGCGACGGAAGACGGTCGGCAATTTCAGCTTCAACGACCGGGGCACCTGCATCGGTGCTGAACCGGCGTGGCACAAGAAGGTGCGGCGGGAAAAGTCGAAACGGGATCGGAAAGCCAGGCTAAAGCGGAAGCAGCGGGCCTTGTCGCGTGCGAACAAGGGGTCCGCTGGTAGGAGTGCCCAGTCCCGTCAAAAAGCTCCCAGGAACGCGCCCAGACGGTCCAGGAGCGCCCGGAAACGTCCAACACGGTCGAAGCTGCCTGCCGTCCGGCGAGACGATCCAACGGGGCCTACAGCCACAGCCAACCGTCAGGCTCCGGCTCCGCAGGTCGTGACGATCCATCCAACCGGACCTGACAACCCCGATGCGTGTGTGCCCCACCTGGAGGTTGATGCAATCCTCTATGAAAGCCAGAGCCAGGTGCTCGCAAATGTAAACAAATCTGAGTCGCAGCACACTGCGGCAATCTCAGATGACCAAGGGCACGACTTTTCGTTCTGCGAGCCATCGGGGGCAAAACGCTCTCGTAACAACATTAAACAAACCCATGAAAACACAAAACGACGTGGCTCCCGCAGCCCCTCATGACATGAACAAAACACCGACCCTCGAACCTCAACGCGAAGCGGGCAAGCGGCCCGCCGACCTCGATCTGGACAAGCATCCGCACTACACCGTCCAGTCCACGATCTACTCCTTGTTGCTGTCCGCGCTCAACATGAGCGAGCACTACGAGAAGTATCCGGGCGCGGAGGAGCGTCAACAGATTCTCGACGGCATCGTGCGTGTTTACGAGGAAACCTGCGATCCGCTCAGAATCAAGTAGCGTGGACGGAGCCTACCTCCTGAGCAGCATGAGCATTTTGATCGCCATCGACCCCGGCGCGAGCGGCGGCATCGCCGTCCAGCGCGATGGCCAGCCCACCGACGCCGTGCCCATGCCGCCCACGGAGGGCGATCTGGTCAACCTTCTCCGAGACCTGTGCCGTGAACCCGCTAACACCGTCGCCGTCATCGAGGAGGTAGGCGGCTACATCGGCCAGGCCCAGCCCGCATCCAGCGCGTTCAAGTTCGGGCGGAATTTCGGATTCATACTGGGTGTTCTCCAGGCCCTTGGCGTTCGGGTTGAACTCGTGCGCCCGCAGCGTTGGCAAAAGGGCCTGGGCCTGGGGAATGCTTCGGGTTGCTCATCCAGAAGCGAGTGGAAAAACAAGCTGAAGGGTTGTGCTCAGCGGCTGTATCCGCACCTGAAACCAACCCTGGCGACGGCTGACGCACTGCTGATTTTGGAATACGCGCTCGGCGGGGCTTCACGGCGCGTGACTGAACCTGCCAGGTCCGGTGATGTGAGCACACCAGCCTCTTGACTGGCTTCGAGGACGCGCTGAACTGGCACACCTGGCTCTTTCGCCCATTTCAAGTTCATCAACATCGACTTACAGCCTTTTCAAATCGTCATTGCGTCGTTGCACTCCCCAACGCACTCGCGGTGCAAGGGTGCGGACCCCGATCAGACACGCGGCTCCGGCAGATCGACCGGATGGAGGCGAATGGCCGGGTCGTGATGCCCGTCTTGTTCTGGCTCGATCAAGACGTAGTTCCTGGAGACCCGCCGCAGCTCTTTCCTTCTTATCATCCGACCCAGCATCCGAAACGCGGAGAGCTTGGCCCGCTCACGTTCACGCCTGGACAGGTTCGGAGTCCAGGCCGCAACCCGGTTTACTACGTCGGTGATGCGAACGGGGATTTCGCCCTCAAAGTTCAGAATCTCAAGTATCAGATCACGCAAGTCGCTTTCAGTGGAAGGCTGCTCAGCCTGCCCGGACATGGAAATGGCCATGATCTCCCTGGCGGTCATTGCATCCGAGATCGGCGGCAAAGTTGGGGGGCGCGTTCGACTGGCAAAGGCTACCGCTGGTTCAATGAAAATCATACGTGCGTTGCGGCCAGCACCTGGCCCACACCTACCTACGCGCCGGGCTGCGTAGCGCCTTCGTCCTTCTTGCTGAGGCCGCGAAGCAGCCGCACGGCCACGGCAAGAACCTGCCGCAAGGCCACTCGTTCCGGGTTGCACTTGTCGGCCATCAACGCCTCGGCAACGGCCACGGCTTCCGGCGAGAACAAAGCCACGTCACCGCTCCGGCTGCGGACAGGTGCCGTCTTCGGCCCCAACCAGCGTCGAGCTGCTGGGTCGCGCTCCAGGACTGCCTGGACGCGGCCCACTTCCCGGAGGGTCGGCATCGTTCTTCGTCTTCGCCAGCGCATAGTCTCGTTCCACATAGAACCAAATTTGTAAACGCGCCATCCGGTTCGGCGGCGCTGTCGGGGGGGGGCACTTTGGCGTTGAGCACCTGCGTCACGTTCTGGTGCGTTCCGGTATGCGTCTTCGCCGTCGCCGTGGCTACCGTTGCGTCATCCATCTCGCAGGTCCAAGAGCGTGGCCCGGTCTAGCATCTGGTCCCAATGAGGAACATCCATTCTTCGCCTCCGCCCTGGACCGCCACACTGTCCCCCGGAACGTGGCGTGGCTCACACCGCATCCACCCTTGTAGCTCGTTCGCTCAGCGTCGGTTAAGGGTGGTGCGGAGGAACATTTCCCACGGATTTGGCGTTGTAGCTCGCGGAAGTTTTTGCTTGAATCACATCCTGACTGTCGTTTTGACCCCATGAAAGGTGCATCCAAGTCGGCGGCGAGTGCGAGCGGCAGCCCAGGCACCCTGGGCAAGCTGGGGACGGAGTTTGGTTTCAAGGCCGGAGCGAGCGGGGCGCACACGGCTCGCACCATGATGCTCGCCGACCTGACGGCGCTCCTGGCTGCCGTGAAGAACAAGGATGCCAAGCGCGACGATTTCAACCGGCTGATCGTCGAGGAGAACGTCTTGGGCAAGCGCACCACCAGCAACCGCTGGCTCACGGCCCGGCACCTGGCCGACCTCTACGCCCTCGATCCTGGTGTCACCGTGTTCCGCCTCCTCCGTTTCTTCTGGGAAGCGGACACACCCAGCCGTCCGATGCTCGCGCTGACGTGCGCCCAGGCGCGGGACGCGCTGCTCCGGCGCTCGGCGAAAAAAGTCCTGGAGATGAAGCCCGCTGAGACGCTGACGACCGATGACTTTGTAAACTTTTTCAACCGGGAGCTGCCGGGCCGGTTCAGCGAAGCAATGACCCGCTCCCTGGCGCAGAACGTGGCCGCGTCATGGGCGCAGGCCGGTTTCTTTAAGGGCAAGGTCAACAAGGTCCGCACCCGGCCAGTGGTGACACCAGCAGTTGCCGCCTACGCCCTGGCGCTCGGTTACCTGTGCGGTCTGCATGGTCAGCTCCTGCTCGAAAGCGACTGGGCGCGGCTCCTCGACGTGCAACGCGACCAGGTGATCCGTCTGACCCAGGAAGCATCGAAGCGCGGCTGGTTGGATTTCAAAGGCGCGGGGAACGTCTTCGAGATCAACTTCCGGCAACTCCTAACCCCAACGGAGGTCAAATCGTCACATGGCCCAAATTGAACGATTGATCCAGAGCTACGACACCCGCGTCTCGCTTCCGTGGGAGCGCAGCCTCGCGGGTCCGCAGCGCGTTTGGTTCGCGGTCTATCACAAGGGCGAGGAGCGGCGGCTCCGCAGGCGACTGGAGGAGTTCGAGATTTCGACCAAACGCGCCAAGCATGGCTGGATCACGATTGACCTCACGGACGCCTTCGCCCAGTGGTTGTCCCAGCACGAATACCGCGACGGCTACTTCGAGTCCCCCGAACACCTGGAAGGCGAGTCCCCAGCGGTGGACGACTTCAAAGAGGCCATCGTGCGCCAGGTGACGGACGTGCTGACCTCGACCAAGGCGGACGAGAATACCGTCGTTGCGATCTACGGCGTGGCCAGCCTGTTCGGGTTCCTGAAGACTTCGGAAATGGTGTCGAAGGTGGAGTCCGCCATCCGTGGACGGCTCCTGGTCTTTTTCCCCGGCGAGCACGAAAACAACACCTACCGCTTCCTGGATGCCCGTGAGGGGTGGAATTACCTGGCCGTGCCGATCACGGCAGACGAAGGAGCAATCAGATCATGAACCTCGGCGAACTATTCACAACCAACCCGAAGACCCTCGAACTGCTCAACAACGGCGTGGCGGTCGTGAAGGACGCCGTGACGCCGGAGGAGTTGAAGACGCTGCGGTTCGAGTTGAAGACCTTCGTGTGCGAGGGCGAGTATTCCAAGGGCCTGGAAAAAATCCTCCGCACCTACATCGGCAGCCTGGATCGCCCGGAACAACCGGCTGTTTGGGTGTCGGGCTTCTACGGATCAGGCAAATCGCACCTGGGAAAAATCCTGCGCTACCTCTGGAACGATTTCGAGTTTCCCGAAGACAAAGCCAGAGCAAGGGGCTTGACGAACCTCTCCACCGAGGTCGCCGACCTGCTCAAGGAGTTGACCACGGCGGGCAAGCGCCTGGGTGGTCTCCACGCCGCGTCTGGCACCCTGCGCGGCGAGCTGGGCGACAACGTGCGCCTGTCGGTGCTCAACATCATTTTCAAATCCGTGGGCCTGCCGCCGAAGTATCCGGTTGCGCGGTTCGTCATGTGGCTCCGGGACAACGGAAAACTGGATGCGGTCAAGAGTCGGGTGACGAAGGCGGGCCGTGACTTCACCAAGGAGCTGAACAACCTGTGGGTGTCACCGGTGCTGCACAAAGCCCTGGTGGACGAAGGACTGGGCGCATCCGTCAGTGACATCTCCAAGTCCCTGGCGCAGCAGTTCCCCAACGTGAAGGACATCACCATTGATGACATGCTCCAGTCCATGCGCGACGCGCTGGCGGTCAGGGGCCAGTTGCCCTGCACGCTGGTCGTGCTCGATGAGGTCCAGCAGTTCATCGGCGATGACAGTGATCGAAGTTTACAAATCCAAGAAGTCGTCGAAGCCTGCTCCAAGCAGCTCAACAGCCGGGTGCTGATCGTGGCCACGGGCCAGTCCGCCCTGAGCGGCACGCCCCAGCTCCAAAAACTGCGCGACCGCTTCCGGGTGCCGATCCAGCTCTCGGACACTGACGTTGAGGCCGTCATCCGCCAGGTCATCACCGCGAAGAAGCCGGACAAGACCTCCACCATCAAGCAGGTCGTCTCCGCCCATGAAGGCGAGATCACCCGGCACCTGACCGGCACCAAGATCGAAACCCGCGCCGAAGATGATGCGGCGTATGTCGCCGACTACCCGCTGCTGCCGGTGCGGCGGCGGTTCTGGGAAAAAGTGCTCCGGGCGGTGGACGTGGCGGGCACGGCAGCCCAACTCCGCAACCAGCTTGGAATTGTTTACGAATCCGTCCGCACCTATGCCGACCGACCGGTCGAAACCGTCGTGGGCGGCGACTCCATCTACTGGGTCAAAGCCACGGACCTGCTCCAGACCGGCATCCTCCAGCCCAAGATCGACGAGATGATCCGCAAGCTGGACGACGGCAGCGCGACCGGCAGGCTCAGCGCCCGGATTTGCGCCCTGGTCTTCCTCATCAACAAGCTGCCGCGTGAGGCCGGTGCCGACCTCGGTGTCCGCGCCACGGCGGACGTGCTCGCCGATCTGTTGGTCGAGGACTTGAAGGCGGGCAGCGCCGAGCTGCGAAAGAAGGTGCCGGAATTGCTCCAGTCCCTGGTCCAGGCCGGGCAGCTCATGGTGGTGGACGAAGAATACCGGCTCCAAACGCCGGAGAGCGCCAGTTGGGATGCCGAGTTCAAAAAGAACTTCAATCGCATCGTCAACGACGACGCCCGGATCGCCAGCGAGCGGGCCGACCTGCTCCGGGCCGAATGCGCCGACCTGAAGAACCTCAAGGTCATCCACGGCAACAGCAAGGTTGCCCGGAAGGTCGAGCTGTTCACCGGCACCGAGACGCCGATCCCCACCGGCCAGGGCGTGCCCGTGTGGGTCCGTGACGGCTGGACGGTGGACGAAAAGTCCATCGTGGCCGAGGCCCAAAAAGCTGGCACCGACAGCCCGCTCGTTTTTGTTTACATTCCCCGACGCTCGGCGGACGAGTTGAAGAAGACCGTGGCCAGCCTCAAGGCGGCGGAGGAGACCCTGAACATCAAGGGCACGCCCACCACGCCGGAGGGACTGGAAGCGCGGGCTGCCATCGAGACCCGGAAGACCGTGGCCGAAACCAAGCTCAAAGGCATCGTCACGGAGATCGTCAACGGCACGCGGGTCTTCATGGCGGGCGGCAACGAGATCGCCGGGATGTTCATGCGGGATCGGGTCGAGGAAGCCTCCAAAAACGCCCTGACCCGATTGTATCCGCAGTTCGACGTGGCGGACGATCCACGGTGGGAAAAGGTGGTGGAGCGGTCCAAGAAGGGCGACAGCAATGCCCTGGAGGCGCTCGCGTTCAAGGGCGACCCCGACAAGCATCCGGTGTGCGCCGCCATCCTCGGCTTCGTCAACGCCGGGAAGAAGGGCAGTGAACTTCGCCGACAATTCTCCTCCGGCCAATACGGATGGCCCCAGGACGCCATTGACGGTGCCCTGGTGCTGCTCTCGGTCACGGGGCACCTGCGCGTAACGCAGAACGGGCAGCCGTTCGATCCGCGCCAGCTCGACCACTCGAAGATCGGCATCTGCGATTTCCGCACCGAGCACGTCACCATCTCCGCCGCGCAGAAGCTCGCCGTTCGTAAACTCTTTCAAGCCGCCCAGGTGGGCTGCAAGCCGGGCGAGGAGACGGCGGTCGCGCCGGAGTTCATCGCCAAGGTCATCGCCCTGGCTGAAACCGCTGGGGGCGACGCCCCGCGACCGGAGAAGCCCAACCTCACTCCGGTCAAGGAGATCAAGGCGCTCACGGGCAACGAGCAGTTGGTCAGACTCTACGAGGAGCGCGACGCTCTGACCAACAACCTGACCGAATGGACCAAGACGGCCAAGGCCATCCAGGACCGGCTCCCCCGCTGGACCAGCTTGAACGATCTCGCCGGGCACGCGGCCAAGCTGCCGGAGGCGGACGACGCCCGGCAGCAGATGCAGACCATCGAGGGCGAGCGCCAGCTCCTGGCCGATCCCGATCCGGTCGCGCCTCTTTGCGACAAGCTCACCCAGGTTCTCCGGGAGAAGCTCACCGGGCACCACACCCGCTACCAGCAGCTCCACCAGGAAGGCATGGCGGGGCTACAGCAGTCGGACGCCTGGCCGAAGCTCACGGACCCGCAGCGCGAGTCCATCCTGGATCAGCACGGCCTGACCACCGTGCCGGGCATCAAGGTCGGCACGGAGGCGGAGGTCATCGCCAGCCTGGAGGCCATGAGCCTGGACATGTGGCAGGCCCGGTGCGATGCGCTACCGCAGCGGTTTCAGAAGGCCCAGCGCGACGCGGCCAAGCTGATCGAACCCAAGGTGGTTTACGTCACGCTGCCCTCGGCCACGATCCATAACGACGCCGAGTTGGAGGCGTGGCTGGCCAAGGTGAAACAGCAGGTCAAAGACAATCTCAAGAATGGCCCCGTGGGCATCGGATAAAGGAGACATCTATGGACCACCAGCACGCACTAAACCGTCTGCGAAGCCGTGAGGTTCTCACGGCAGCACTCAATTACGTCCTGTTTGACCGAAGCAACGGCGACTACTTCTTCGATCCGCTGGAAATTGAGAATGCCCGCGCTAACTCCGCGACTCTGATCGACGAACTGGTCCAGGAATTGAGCGATCCAGACCGGTTCGAGCCAAGGCCAGCCTTCGCCTATTTTCCTCCGAAGAATGACCTCTGTGACAGGCGGATGATCTACATCCCCATCAAAGACCTCACCGTGCGGTATGCGCTCGCGCTGGTTTTTTCCGAGCAGATCGAATCAGAGATTCATCCGCAGTGCTTCGCCAATCGCCGGGCTACTGGCACCGCCGCCAGCATTCGATTCATTGAGGACTTCTCCACGGGTGGATGGGCGAGATTTTGTCAGTGGCAAGCAGAGCGTTGCGCCGATAATTCTGTCCTCCTCCGCACGGACATCTCGTCCTTCTACGACTCGATCTCTCACGAATACCTGGTGGATTCAGTCTGCCGACACTTGATGCTCCCCCGTGATTGCGCGTTGGTTCGCCTTTTTCAGCGCATTCTCCGTGTTCCGGTAATTTACTACTCGCCGAGCACTGGCCAGATAGAAGGCCCCGCAATAACCCACCAGGGCCTTCCGATTGGCGACGGGGTGGAAGGGTATCTGGCCAACCTGTATCTCAAAGACGTGGACGATGCGATGGTGCGCGTTCAAGCTCCGTATGGTCGTTACGTGGATGACATCCGGCTCTTTGGAAATTCCAGACAGGAAGTGCTCCAGAACCTCCGCATATTGCAGGAGCAACTACTCCGCAAGGGTCTCAACCTAAACTCATCGAAGACCGAAATCGCGGAGGACGAGCCGTCGAGGAGCGACTTGATGTCGCGGCTCTACCAGGGTTCGGGCTACGGCGAGGAGGAGGACGAGCAGGCCGGATCAGTGATCGTGGGCAGGGTTGATGTGCCCTTTGAACAGTTCGCCAGGACTTTCACCGAGGGGCAGGCTCTGGAATCAGGCGGGGATGCGAAGGACTTCTGCAAGTTCCTTGGAGCGCACGACGCGAACGGTCAACCAGTTGTCAGTCTCATCGCACGCCAAACATGGCACGTTGGGCGACTTCGGGAGGTTGTGTCGCGCTGGCGCGGGCCGACGAAGCACGCAGCGTGGCTGCTCGCTCAGACCGCCGCGTATCGGGGAGTGCCGCCCGCAGTGCAGCAAGGGGCGAGGGAGGCCATCATCGAGTTACTAAGCGACGATTCTCTCAGTCCCTACAGCCGCTACCGGCTACTGCATCATCTGATTAAACCACGTCGGGGGCGTGGCCCAAGCGTCTTCCGGTTCATCGACCAGTTCTCCCAGGCCGAGAGACAGCGGATCGAAGCATTGGCTCCCAAGTATCTTGCCGCCCCTGCTTTAGAGCTGAATCTGATTGCGCTATGCCATTTGAGAATCATAGGCCGCTCGGTTTCTGAGATGCGAAAAATGGTCGCCCAGCATTGCCGCCAGGGGTGCGAACCAGTCCGCAACGCGCTCGAAGCAGCGAGCAAGGTTCCACACACGCAGATGCCCTCCGCGTCCACAAGCATTGAACCTGACGCGATCCCTGAGCCTACAAGCTAATCTATGCCTCCTCTGCCCACCCAACTTAGGAATCGCCTGGAAGCCGCTGTCAAGCAGGCGCGGCGGACGGCGGAGGCTGCGGCCAAGGTCGCCTTGGAGCGGCTGACGGTGGGCGGCGCGGAGCCGGGCACGCATCTCAGCGTGGACGAGCGGCAGCTCCGCAACCGACTCCGGGCGCATGGACGCCAGCTTGGCGACCAGCGCGATCCGAAGACCGGCACCCAGTCCATCAGCCGCCTGCTCCATGAGTGCGCCTACGAGCACTGGCACCGGATGCTGTTCGCCCGGTTCCTGGCCGAGAACCATCTGCTCATCCATGACAAGGAAGGGATGCCGGTCACGCTGGCGGAGTGCGACGAGCTGGCGGTGGACGAAGGTGCGCCGGACGGCTGGACGCTGGCGGCGCGTTACGCGGCGCGGATGTTGCCGCAGATTTTCCGGCCCGATGATCCTGTGCTCCAAGTCGGCTTCGCGCCGGAGCACAAGCGGGCGCTGGAGAAACTGGTCACCGAGCTGCCCGTCGAGGTCTTCACCGCCGAGGACAGCCTGGGGTGGGTGTATCAGTTCTGGCAGGCGGAGCGCAAAGATGAGGTCAACGCCTCCGGCGACAAGATCACGGGCGAGACCCTGCCCGCCGTCACGCAGTTGTTCACGGAGCACTACATGGTGCTGTTCCTCCTGCACAACACCATCGGGGCCTGGTGGGCGGCGCGGTTGAAGGCCGAAGGCCGTATCAAGAAATCGGAGTGGGACAAGTGCCAGACCGAGGACGACTGCCGGAAGTTCGTGGCGCTGCCGGGCTACGAGTTCAGCTACCTGCGGTTCATCAAGGATGGCAACGGCGAGTGGGTGCCTGCCGCTGGCGGGTTCCCCGGCTGGCCGAAGTCGCTCAAGGATTTCAAACTGCTCGATCCGTGCTGCGGCAGCGGGCACTTCCTGGTCGCCGCGTTCATGCTGCTGGTGCTGATGCGGATGCAGGACGAGAAGCTCTCCGCCAGGGACGCCTGCGACGCCGTGCTGCGCGACAACCTGCATGGTCTCGAACTCGATCCGCGCTGCACGCAGATCGCCGCATTCGCGCTGGCGCTGACGGCCTGGAAGTTCACCGATGGTTTCCGGCCCCTGCCGCCGCTGAACATTGCGTGTTCTGGTCTGGGCGTGAACGCCCGGAAGGAAGACTGGCTGGCGCTGGCCAACGGTGACACCCGGCTCCGCAGCGGCCTGGAGCAGCTCTACGACCTGTTCCAGAAAGCGCCGGAGTTGGGCAGCCTCATCAACCCACGCCGACTGGCCCACGGCGACTTGGTGACCGCCAGCTTCGCAGAAATCCAGCCGCTCCTGGCGAAGGCCATTTTGTCGGAGAAGACCAAGCGGAATGACGACCTGAATGAGATCGGCGTGACAGCAAAGGGAATGGCGGAAGCGGCAGAGTTGCTCGGTGGGCAATTCCACTTGGTTGCTACTAACGTGCCTTACCTGGGGCGCGGCAATCAAAGTGAAACGCTTCAAAACTTCTGCAAACACTTCGCCGATGATGCGAAAGCTGACCTGGCGACAGTCTTCATACTTCGGTGCCTGGCTTTCTGTGCGTCCGAGCATACCACTGCGTTGGTCACTCCGCAGAATTGGCTCTTTCTGGCTTCTTACAAGAAGCTACGCGAACGCCTCTTGAATAGTGTCACTTGGGATTTCGTGGCTCGGCTTGGGCCAGGGGCGTTCGAGACAATTAGTGGCGAAGTTGTAAACGTCGGCCTGTTCTCTTTCACTCAACGGCCTTTGTCGAAAGACCATCGTCTCATGGGCTGTGATGTGACGAGTGTCAGCACCGTGCCGGAGAAAGTGGAAGGCTTACGCCGAGGCAAGTGCCTTGACCCGCTTCAGTGCGCTCAACTCGCAAATCCCGATGCACGCATTCTCTTTGAGGAAACCGAGAAAGGGGTGCTGTTATCAGAGTATGCTTCATCCTACTTAGGGCTGGGCACCGGCGACTATTCGCGGTTCGGAAAGTGCTTTTGGGAGTTTGATCCGATTATTGATGAATGGAGTTTCCAGCAAGGCTCCGTTATGGAGACGTTGGCTTACGGCGGGCGCGAGCACGTCGCATTCTGGGATTCCAGGATTAACAGGATTCGGGGGATGACTGAATGGGAGCGCGATCAGATTCACAATCAAGACCAGAGCGGAAGCCAGGCGTGGGGCAAGCGCGGTGTGGGTGTTTCACTGATGCGCGAACTCCGGGTCACACTCTACACCGGCGAAATCTTCGACAAAGCGATGGCGGTTCTTGTTCCGAAGAACCCTAAGCACATCAACGCGATTTGGGCGTTCACGCAGTCTGATGAATTTGCCGAGTCTGTGCGGCGGCTCGACCACAAGACGATTGTTGCTAATGGAACCCTGGTTAAAGTTCGCTTCGATCTCGAACGATGGCAGCGCATCGCGGCGGAGAAGTATCCGAACGACCTGCCCGAACCTGACTCCAACGACCCGACGCAATGGCTGTTCAACGGGCGGTTGCCCGACTCGACCGCGCCGTTGCAGGTCGGCATGGCTCGCTTACTCGGCTACCGCTGGCCGCGTCACACCGGTCAGACCGTCTCCGGTGCGCCGCCTGTGACGGAGGATGGCTTGGAAAAGCTCGCGGATGAAGACGGCATCGTCTGCATCCCGTCCGTGCGCGGCGAAGCTCCAGCGGCGGAGCGACTCCGCGCCCTGCTGGCTGCCGCTTACAGCAAGGCATGGAGTCCGGCCAAGCTGGACGAGTTGTTGAGCGCCGTGGATTACGCCGGATCGAACCTGGAGGACTGGCTCCGCAACGGTTTCTTCGACCAGCACAGCAGGCTGTTCCATCAACGCCCGTTCATCTGGCAGATTTGGGATGGCCGAAAGGACGGCTTCAACGCCCTGGTCAACTACCACAAGCTCGACCACAAGCTACTGGAGAAACTGACCTACACCTACCTCGGCGACTGGATCAAGAAGCAGCAGGAGGCCGTGGCCAACGAGGAGTCCGGTGCCGATGACCGCCTGCTCAAAGCCCAGCAGCTCCAGGACAAGCTCAAGCTCATCCTGGAAGGCGAGGCCCCGTATGACATTTTTGTCCGCTGGAAGCCGCTGGAGCAGCAAGCCATCGGTTGGCATCCCGACCTGAACGACGGAGTGCGCCTGAACATCCGCCCGTTCATGGAAGCCGACGTGCTCCGCAAGCGCCCGAACATCAAGTGGGGCAAAGACCGTGGCAAGAACCCACCCGGCTCCCCCTGGGGCGAGGAGCGCGACAACGACCGGCACTTGAGCTTGGAGGAAAAGCGAAAGGCCCGGAATGGCTGAGAAGACCTACCCATGTGACAAGTGGTGCGACATCGCAAATGCCGTGCTTTGCACTGCATGGAAGGAAGTGCCTGGTGACGAATGGCGACAGAGAATCCCTGCCGTAAAGTCGGCGATGAAAGAGGTCGCGGCTGCATACAAGCTGTCCACCAAAACCGGGGGGCCAAAGTTTGACACCCCCGCCCGGCGTATGGCTTATTGCGCTCTGCACTTGCCCTCACGAGCGCGATGGGTTTTCGATGTCCTCCGCGACCATGAGGGTCTGTTCAAGCCGCTGTTCGCCGAGGGAAGGACGACGGACGTGTGGAGCATCGGCGGTGGCCCCGGTAGCGACTTGCTCGGCTTCTTTAGGCGTCATGCGTGGTGGGGGCTTGGTAGCCTGAAGTGCTACAACTTCGATAGGGAAGCCGGTTGGGCAAAGTGCATGGCAACGCTACAGGCGCGTGTGAAAGCCAGTGGAGTTGATGCAAGCATTGAGCTGGTCGCACCTTCAAAAGAAGCAACAAACGGGATCGGCGATCCTCGCGTTATCTTGCTCTCTTACGTTCTTTCTGACGTGTTCTATCGTGACAAGGAAGTCGGCTTCAGGGAGCTGGCAGAGAGTATTCTAAGCAAGCCAAAGCCAGGTGCGCTTGTGGTTTTCCTCGACATTGCCAGAGACGAAACCCGCGCCTGGAGTGAGGAACGTCTTGCCAGATGTGGCTACGCCAAGGTTGGTGGATTTGACTTCAACGAAAAGAGACTCACCGACTACCAGTGGGGGCGGTCGCTCGGACGATTCGATAAGCTCCTTGATCTTGGCTGGCCCCATCGTGATCGAGTCACTTTCGGGCTGTGGCGTCGAATGCCAACGCAGCAGCGCAAGGTGCGAACAGAAATTGGAGCGAGTGTATGACCGTCCTCGACGCCATCCTCCAATCGCTCAGCCGGGCCGGTGAATACAACCGGGACGACCAGGTTGCGCCTGCGGTGATCCTGTGGCCGGACAAGGAGCGGCAGTGGGAGCCGGTGCTGCCGGTGTTGCGCGAGCGGTTGCCGCAACTGCTGACCCTGGGGCCGTATGCCGCCAACTGCAAAACCGGCCCGGCGATCTGGCTTCGTTGTATGATTGGCCGCACGCTGCCGGAGGCCAACTGGTCGGAGAAGATCATCCCGATCCTTTACCTGCCCGGCATAAGTCGCCAGGAATTGCGGGCGGTCGCCGAATGTCCGCCCGCGTTGATGCCGCTGGCCGAGCTGCAATATCGCGGGGCGTTCTGGTCACAGGTCAACCACAAGGACTGGACGGTGCTCGCCTTCCTGCAATCGGCGGACGGGGGCCTGGGCCTGGACGTGGCACGAGACACCGCGACGCTGGACGCGATGAAGACCGCCCTGGTGAAGCTGGTCGCAACGGACATCCAAGACCTGACTGGCCATCGGCTCGAAGCCTCGGACTTCCACGCGCTGCTGTCGCCCGATCCGGTGCGCGAAATCCTGGCCTGGATGAATGATCCGAAAGCAGCCCAGGCCAAATTGACCGCGCAGCAATGGGAAGCCTTTTGCCACTCGTGCAAAGACAAGTTCGGGTTCCATCCGATGAAGGACGGCCCGCTACGGGCGGCGGAGATGATGGGCCTGCGTCAGGGAAACTGGAGCCAGGTGTGGGATCGGTTCCGGGAAGCGCCCAGGCGTTATCCGAATCTGCCGGGCTGGCTGCGGAAGGCCAAGCCGCAGGACGACGATTTGTTCCTGAAAGAGAGCGATGAGGTCTGGCCGCAATCGAACGAGATTCATGAGACGGCCCTCCGCAACGTGCTCAAGGGCTGCGCGGGCAAGACCGCGCAGGTCGTGATCGAGCGGATCAAGGAGAGCGAGGCAATCCACGGCAAGCGCCGGAGCTGGGTGTGGGCCGAGCTGGACCAGGCCCCGCTGGCGGTTGCCCTGAAGCACCTGACCACGATGGCCGAGACTTGCGGCAAGCCCGTGGCCGGTGGTGCCCTGGACGATCTGGTAGCCGCCTACATCAACAGCGGCTGGTGCGCCGATGCCGCCGTGGTGGACGCCCTGGGCGTCGTCGAGAAGAAGGACGACATCGAAGCCGTGCAGGCGGTCATCCGGGCGGTGTATTTGCCCTGGCTGGAAGCCAGCGCCCTGGCGTTCCAGAAGCTCGTCAAGGCGGGCAGCGCGGCGATCCAGTCGAAGGCACCGGCCAACGTGTCGGAAGTGGCCAAAGGCACGGCGATCCTGTTCGCGGATGGGTTGCGCTTCGACCTGGCGCAGAAACTGAAGACCAAGCTCGCGGAGAAGGGATTGCAGTTGGAGTTGAGCTGGCGCTGGACGGCGCTGCCGACCGTGACGCCCACAGCAAAGCCCGCCGCCTCGCCCATCTCGGAATTGTTTACAGGCGACGAAGCCTGTGAGGAGTTTAAGCCCCGTATCAAGGACGGCGGCAAAGACCTGACCAGCGACCGGTTCAAGCAACTCCTGGAAGAACGCGGCTGCCAGGTGCTCAGCGACAAGAAGTTGGGCCAGCCGGACGGCGTGGCCTGGCAGGAGTATGGCAGCATAGACAGCACCGGGCACAAGGAGGGCTGGAAGCTGGCCAAACGGGTGCCGGAGGAGCTGGAGGGCCTGCTGGGGGCCATTGTGGGCCTGCTGGAGGGCGGCTGGAAGAAGGTCCGGGTGGTGACCGATCACGGCTGGTTGCTGGTGCCAGGGGGCCTGCCGAAGCTCGACCTACCCAAATACCTGGCCGAGACCCGCTGGGGCCGGTGTGCGCTCATCAAGGAGGGGGTCCAGAGCGAGCTGCCCACGGTGCCGTGGCATTGGGCCAGCACGGTGCATGTGGCGGTGCCGCCCGGCGTCGGAGCGTTTAAGGCCAGTTTGGAATACGCCCACGGCGGCTTGAGCGTGCAGGAATGTCTGGTGCCGGAGTTGACGGTCAGCTCCGCCGCGCCGGTCGTGGCCGACATTGCGATTTCGTCGGCGAAGTGGGTTGGGCTGCGGTGCCGCGTCCAGGCCAGTGCCGGTGCCGTGGGGCTGTTGGCCGACATCCGGGAGAGCATCGCCGACAAGGCCACGTCCCTGGTCGCCAAACCCAAAGAAATTGAACCTGACGGTCAGACCTCGCTGCTGGTCCTGGATGACCGGAAATCGGGAGCCAAGGCGACGGTCGTCCTCGTGGACGCCAGTGACACCGTGGTCGCCAAATTCCCGACCGTGATTGGAGAATGATTTATGGAGCTTGATGCCATCGACAAACTCGCCGCCAAAGCCTTCGAGGGCTACATCGTGCGGAAGGATTTGGTCAGGAAGTTTAAGGGCCAATATCCGGTGCCCACCTACGTCGCGGAGTTCCTGCTCGGACGCTACTGCTCCTCGACCGACGAGAAGGAGATCGAGGAGGGGTTGCAGATCGTGCAGCGCCAGTTGGCCGACCGCACGGTGCGCCCCGGCGAGGAGGAGTATTTCAAGTCCAAGGCCCGCGAGACCGGCTCGATCCGCATCATTGACATCATCACGGCGCGGTTGGATGCCAAGACCGATTCCTACGTGGCCGAGTTACCCAGCCTGCGCCTGCGCGACGTGCGGATCACGCCCGCGCTGGTTCAGCAGCATGACCGGATGCTGACGGGCGGCTTTTATGCCGAGATCGAGCTGGTCTATGATGCGACCATCGCCGAGGAGCAATCGGGTCGGCCTTTCGGGGTGGAGAGCATCCGGGAGATTCAGCTCTCGAAGCGGGATGTCCTGGAAGCGATGTATCGCGGGCGGGAGCTGTTCAACCTGGAGGAGTGGAAGCGGTTCCTGATCCGCAGCATCGGCCTGGAGCCGGACGCGCTCACGCCGCGCAACATCGACGTGATCTTCCTGCGGATGGTGCCCTACGTCGAGCGCAACTACAACATGGTCGAGCTGGGGCCGCGTGGCACGGGCAAGAGCCATCTGTTCCAGCAAGTCTCGCCCTACGCGCACATGGTGTCGGGCGGCAAGACGACCGTGGCGCGGATGTTCGTCAACATGGCCAACGGCCAACGGGGCTTGGTCTGCCAGTATGACGTGGTGTGCTTCGATGAGATTTCCGGTGTGTCCTTTGACCAGAAGGACGGCGTGAACATCATGAAGGGCTACATGGAGTCCGGGGAGTTCAGCCGGGGCAAGGAGAGCATCCGGGCCGATGGCGGCATCGTGATGGTCGGCAATTTCGACGTGGACGTGCAGCACCAGCAGAAGATTGGGCACCTGTTCGGGCCGTTGCCGCCAGAGATGCGCGACGACACCGCCTTCCAGGACCGTATCCACTGCTATGCGCCCGGCTGGGACGTGCCCAAGGTGTCCGCGCAACTTTTCACCAACCACTTCGGCCTGGTCAGCGACTTCCTGTCGGAGTGCTGGACTCATCTTCGTAAACAAAGCCGACTCACGGCGCTCCAGGGGCGGGTGTTCTTCGGCGGGGCATTGAGCGGACGTGATACGTGGGCGACACAACGAACCGTCAACGGTCTGCTGAAACTGCTGTATCCCAATCCCGACACGGCGATTCCCGACGACGCGCTGGAGTGGGCGGTGCGTCTGGCGCTGGAATGCCGCCGCCGCGTGAAGGAACAGCAGAAGCGAATCGGGTCGGCGGAGTTCAGGAACACGCATTTCAGCTACACGCTCGGCCAGGACGGCGTGGAGAAGTTCGTGGTGACGCCGGAGCTACAGAGCGAGGACAGCATCGGCTCCGATCCGCTGCCGCCCGGCCAAATCTGGACGATCAGTCCGGGCGGGCTGGACGAGAACGCCGGGCTTTACCGGATCGAGGTCACCGAGGGGCCGGGGTCCGGCGTAAAGATACTGAACCGGCCAGCCCCGGCCCCCTTCTCGGAGAGCGTGCGCTACGCCGAACAGAACTTGTATTCGCGGGCCAAGCAGTTGACCGGCGACCGCGATCCCCGCGAGCACGAGTTTTCCATCCAGCTCCGGGCCTTCGACGCCAGCAAGAGCGGCAACGCCACGGGCCTGGCGGTCCTGGTCGCGTTGTGCAGCGCCCTACTACAAAAGAGCACCAAGGGCGGGCTGGTGGTCATTGGCGGGCTGAACCTGGGCGGTTCGGTTGATCCGGTTCACAACGCCGTCAACGTGGCGGAGTTGGCCATCGAGAAGGGCGCGAGCACGTTGCTGATGCCGGTCTCGGCCCGGAAGCAGCTCAACGACCTGCCCGACGACCTCATCACAAAAGTAAACATCCTCTACTACACCGACGCCCGCGAAGCGTTGCTGAAGGCGATAGTGGAGTGACTACTGAGAAATGGATTATTCACAATGCTCACACTCTACAAATTCTGCCGCTACTCCGAGTTCGCCCTCGAAATGCTGTCACCGGTCGGATCAAAAGGGGCCACCCCGGGTCGAAATAGGTCCCTTTTGGTGGTTGAGAATCCCCCACCTGGGTTTTGGTTAGTTTGTGACCAT
>JALOTZ010000084.1 GCA_025457615.1 Verrucomicrobiota bacterium | reverse complement strand
CGGCTCATTCCTTCGTGCCGCTCGGATGCTTCTCGCTCCAAGGCATCCAGCACGTCGAGATAAACCGTCGCGTTGCCACTCGCAAGCACCCGGAAGAATCCGGGACTCACTTCGCGGAACAGTTGTTCGGCAAAAGAAATCATCTTCGCTAGCGTATCAGCCGGGTGGGACAAGGGCGGTCCTTCCCAAAACATCGAAATGGTCCCGGTTCAAGCGAAGAACATGATGCGAAATATTTTGCCAAACGACAATCGCGCGATTTGGCAGAAGCCCAGCCACGCCTTGAACCGTTGGCCTTCCGCTTTATTCCTAAAGGAAGACGCCCGCAAGCGTTCGGCTGGCGGGCGCAACTGATGTGGGAATGGATACTTATCCGACGGACTGTCCAAGACGGGCAATTCGCTCGCGCTCGGCATTGATCGACGGAAGTGGAATGATTTGATCCGCTGCCGCTTGTTTCTCGTAGCTTTCCAAGGAGGGAAGTTTGACTTGGGCTTTGCGCGCGTAAGCGCGATGCACGGCCTTGCTGTTATGGCCGAGCGCTTCTTGGGCGAACCGTTCCGGGTAGCCGCATAGCTTCGCACGCTCGGCCCAGGCGTAGCGGTAGGAGTGGAGAGAAACGCCTTTGATTCCCAAGCCCTCGCAGCGCTGCTTAAACTCCGTGGCGCGGTCGCCACAGCGAACGGTATGCAGATACGGGAACAACGGTCCAACCACGGGCAGACGGCGTAGAATGGCTTCAAGTTCATAGCCAAAATGAATCATCGCCAGACTGCCGGTCTTTTGCCGGGTGTAGGCAATGGTGCGATTCGGCCAATCAATGTCTCCGGCGTTGAGGTTCGCGACGTCGGTCTGCGAACCGCCGAGATGCCAGCAGAGTTCGTAGAAATTCTGGCGCTCGGGATTCTTCTCCCGCTCGATGATTCTTTGATGCTCCGCAAGTGTGATGGCACGTTTGGGCTGGAACTTCACCGCCGGCCAGAGGCGCTTGGGAATGATCGGCCACGGCAGCCAGTTCATCGCCAGACAGAAATTGTGCAACTTCCGCAGATGGACATTCGTGCTGACGGTTCCGGCTTTCAGACAGGCGAACAATTGCTCGGCTTGCGTTTCGAGGATGACGTGGCTGCGAATCAAGTCGAAGGCCGATTCCTTGGCGGCTCGCACCCAGCGGTCCTTGGTAGAGCCATCCTTGCTTTCGATCACCGCGTTAAAGGCATCCTGCCAGGTCCGGGTTGAAACCCCGGAGTCTGTTCCGGCAAGATAGGCCTTGGCGATGTGGAGATTGAGTTGCGGCGCGCGGAACGATTCGTTGCGGGCGTTGAGCAGGGTGGTCGCTTCGGCGCGGTCCTTGGTGCCGAGGCTTTCCTGTTTGCCGGTTTCGGAATCGTGGGCGTAGAACATGCCGCCCTTTTTGCGGCGATAGAGACGGAAGCGGTTTTTCATGGCTCGAACTTTTTGTTCGAGCCTGTCAGCCGGAGACGAAGGACAGGTGTCTCAATGACACCAAACGCACAGCCAATTGCGTTTCAGCGAGTCGTGCCGGGGTGATCGCGGAGTTGTTATTGAGTAGTTCCGAGTCACAAAACTGCTGGCACTCTTGCTGGCACTTGAGAGTCGTGAAATGCGTAACTCCTTATCCAAGCGAAGCTTGGAGATGGAGGCGGAGGTCGGAACCTTATCCAAGCGAAGCTTGGAGATGGAGGCGGAGGTCGGAATCGAACCGACGAATGGAGCTTTTGCAGAGCTCTGCCTTACCACTTGGCTACCCCGCCATCTGTTGCGATAGCTTAGTCGCAGACCGCCTCATCGCAAGTTCAAGTTCGGCCCGGATTCCTTGCCGCCGATTGGCTTGTCAAGCTGTGGAGGTGTGGCCAGAGGTCCTTCGGCTTGAAGAGGCCCAGGGGAGTGATGATCGCAGTGATGAGTTCCGGCGGGGTGACGTCGAAGCCGGGATTCAGTGCGCGGCTGGTGGGGTTGGCCACCCGGATCTGAACACGCCGACCCGATTGCGGATTGCGGGTTGACGATTGCGGATGGAGAAGCAGGCCGTCGGCGCAGAGGACCTCGTCGGCATCGCGTTCCTCGATGGGGATGGCTTCTCCAGACTCAAGCGTCCAGTCGATGGTGGAGAGGGGAATGGCAACGTAAAACGGGATCTTGTGCCGATGTGCGAGCACGGCTTTCGTGTAGGTGCCGATCTTGTTGGCCACCTCACCTGTGCGGCCCAATACCCGGTCGCTGCCCACGATGACGAGATCGATTTCGCCACGCTGCATCAAGTGGCCGGCGGCATTGTCGGCAATGACGCGATGCTCAATGCCTTGCTGCGCCAGCTCCCAGGCGGTCAGGCTGGATCCCTGGCAGCGGGGACGGGTCTCGTCGCAGATCACCCGGAATCGCTTCCCCCTGGCTTGGGCGGCATACAGCGGAGCGGTGGCGGTGCCGATGTCCACAAAGGCGAGCCAGCCGGCGTTGCAGTGGGTGAGGACGGTCATGCCGTGGCGGATCAACCTGGCGCCTTGTTGTCCGATGGCCCGGCAGTTATTGACATTCTCGTGAGCAAACTCCTCCGCGGCTGCCAGGGCGAGCGCCTGGCGTTCAGCAACGGTTTCACCGGCCTGCATCTCCGCGAGCACGCCGCGCATGGCGTTGAGCGGGTCCACAGCAGTGGGACGCGCATCAGCCAGGGCTTGGAAGACCCGGGCCACGTGCTTTTCGAAGGCGGCCAACCCGGATCCTCTGAACGCGCGCACGCCTTGGGCAAGTCCATAAGCGGCTGTGGCCCCGATGGCACCGGCGCCGCGCACGATCATGTCACGGATTGCAGCCGCGGTCTCCCGGTAATCGGCGGTTTGGACCAGCTGGAACTGATGGGGCAACATGCGCTGCTCAATGAGGACCACAGCGTTGGTTGCAGCGTCGAATGAAACTGTGCGGTAGTGGCGGGACAGGCCGTTGAGGACAACGTTCATTTGCGGTGCCGGCGCGATTCTCAAATCAGGAGACCGTCACCTTGAGTCCCTGGATCGTTTCCTTGATCCGCCGGTAGCGGGGATGCCTGCGCAGGACGCTCAGGTCGGGATCGCGGGCCAGCCACTTGAAGTCACGGTAGCCAAGGGCGATGGCCTTTTCCAATGCCACGGCCGCGCGATCCGCGCGACCATTCAAGGCCTGACTGCAGGCCAGGTTGTAGTAGGCGTTGGGGCTGCGGGGTTCCCGGCGGATGAGGCGGCGGTCCACTTTCAGACTGTCCGCGTGCCGGCCCCGTTCGGAATAGGTGTCCCCCAGCAATTTCAAGGCTTCGGTGAACTTCGGATCGCGACACATGACGCCCTCCAGAAATTCAATCTGGATGTCGAGTTCTCGACGCATTCGGTCGGAGAGCATGTTCCTGTTCACGGCTTTGCGGGGCATACGACGGGTCGAAAATCTGTCAGGAACCGTGACAAGTCAAGTGTGCTCGCCTTCCCGCCGCGCGTGCCGCATGCTGACGTCATGAAGTGCTTCGTCACTGGAGCTTCGGGATTCATCGGCGCGAACCTGACGCACGCGCTGAACGCACGCGGACACACTGTTCGCGCCCTGCTTAGACCGGGCAGCGACACGCGCGGATTGTCCGGTGCGGATTACGAAGTGGTTCCGGGCGATCTGCTGGACCGCGAGGCGCTGGCCGGGGGGCTGAAGGGCTGCGACTGGTGCTTTCACGTGGCCGCGAGTTACCACCTATGGCTGCGGGATTATGCGCCGATGTATGCGTCGAACGTGGAAGGAACCCGCAAGGTCCTGGAAGCCGCCCGCGCGGCCGGCTGTTCCCGCATCGTGTACACGAGCACTGTGGGTTGCATCGGCCTGCCGCGGGAAGGTGCGGAAGCCATCACGCCCACGGACGAAGACACGCCCGTCTCTGAGGCGCAGATGACCAACCCTTACAAACGGTCGAAATGGCTGGCCGAGGTGGTGGCGAGGGAATACGCAGCCAAGGGCGCACCGGTGGTGATTGTGAATCCCAGTGCCCCGGTGGGACCGCGGGACGTCAAGCCCACGCCCACCGGCCAAGTGATCATGGACTTTCTCAAACGGGCGATGCCTGCGTATCTGGACACCGGCCTGAACTACGTGCATGTGCAGGACGTGGCGGTGGGCCATATCCTGGCAGCGGAGCGGGGTCAGGTGGGGGAGCGCTACATTCTGGGTCAGGCCGACGGCAACTGGACACTCAAACAAGCACTGGATGTGCTGGCGGAGATCACCGGCCTGCCGGCGCCCGGTCTCCGCGTGCCTTACAGGGTCGCCCTGGCGGCAGCTCACGTCGATGAGCTGCTGGCGCGGTTCACCGGTAAGCCACCCAAAGCGCCGGTGGCCGGCGTCCGGATGGCGCGCTACAAGATGTGGTTCAATCCGGCCAAAGCCATCCGCGAGCTAGGCCTTCCACAGACCCCACCCCGGCAGGCTTTGGTGGATGCAGTGGAGTGGTTCAGGGCAAATGGATACGTGAAATGAGTGTATTCAGTAAACCGTGCGGGAGCCGACGGGAGGAGCTTTTGTTCAAGTGCCGGAAGATCGGACACCTCCTGGCGTCGGCCCCTGCGCGAAGAGTCGGGGTCTTGCCCCTGCTGGTCCTGATGTTGTGGTGCGGCGGTTGTGCGCATGGGTCCCGGATCTCCAACACCGCGCGGGGGTCCATCTACGAACGATCAACCGTCCAGTTCGACCGGACGGTATTGTTCAAGCCGGCCGAGTCAGAACGGCCGGAGTATCAACTCGCGCCGCTACTGTTGGAACAGGTGCTGGCGCCGGCTGGGCTTCCGCAACCGCCCCAGGCCGTCTATTATTGGCGGACCTTCGCCCAGTGCCAGGGTCGCGTGCTGGAACAGTTCAATTACGTCTGGTTCCAAAGGGGGACCAGACCCGCCGACAAGATCCCGCAAGGGGTCCGGATCACCTTGGATCCGGGTGGAAAGCCGGTGGTGTGGGAGGTTCTTCGCGATCCGACGGGCACACGAGTCCTGTTTGTCAGTCAGTCCCTCGAGGCGATGGCCATGACCAACGGCCCGGCGGTGATGCCGGGAAGACGATTCTGGGTGGAGCGGCCGGTGGACGAAGCGCCGGACGTCGTGGTGGCCCGCATTCTGGACGACGCTCCAGCCGTCATGGGGCCTACCGTTTACCTCGAATCAGGTTCCCAAGCTGTCAGCACTTTGATCTGCCGTTGCATGGAGGCGCAGGCCCGGGAAGTTGAGGCTACAGGCATTTATCGACTGGCGCGCCTGGACGAAACGGTGATGCGCTGGTTGATCAAGGACAAGAACCCCGGGATGGCGCGGTGGCTGCCCGGGGAGCCGGCAGACGATCTTGCGCGATGGCTGCACGTGGGGCCTCACTGAAACACCCTCACGCACGATCTGAAGACACCAGTTCACGGGCACGGCCAAGTGTGCTGAGACAAGAATGGTGCAGTGGGGATGCTGGGTGGGTTGGCGGATGCACCCGCACCGAGTCGCCAGCTTTTCCCGGGACCGTGATGGCGCCTCAGGCTAAAAGGACCGAACTGCGAAAAGGGGAGGGTCCTTGCGGACCCTCCCCTGACGACACACGACTTGGGCAACAATGGCGGCTACAGTACGATCAGGCGGAAATACTTCTCAACACCTGTGTTGGCCACGGGCAGGGTCTTGGTGCTCCCATCGCCAACGACCACCGAACCCACGTTGCTCCACGCTCCGGTGATGGGGCTCTTGGACTGCAACTGATAGACGCAGTCTTGCGTGCTGCTCCAGGAGACATCCACATTGGCACCGTTCGGAGCGATGGACAGGGTGGGCTGGGGGCACACGAGCGCAGGCAGCGGGGCGGTGCAATACCTGAAGTAGGCATTGCCATCGAGCGCGGTCCAATTCAACGCCCAGTTGTTATCTGTGAAGGCACCCACATACTGAGCGGCCTCGAGCACATCTCCAGCAGGAGCCACATAGCTCGGATTGGGAGTGAGGGCCGGGCTGCCTGCGACGAGCGTCGGATCCAGCTTGGCCAACTGGGTGCGGTCAATGAAGGCGAGGCCAGGATCGGTGACGGTGTTGTAGCCGCCTTCCTGGGCCCAGCCACTGCCCGTTCCCGGCGAGCCGGTGTTGAAGAAGATGTTCCCGCGCACCTGCGAGTTG
>JALOTZ010000060.1 GCA_025457615.1 Verrucomicrobiota bacterium | reverse complement strand
AGCGACGTGGACCTGCTCTGCACGTTGCGGCCCGATGTGCGGTGCAGCCTGTTCGAGTGGGTTGCCCTCAAGCTCGACTTCGAGAAGCTCTTTGACCGCAGGGTGGATCTGGTCAGCCGCGCCGGTATCGAGCGCAGCCAAAACCCCTATCGCAAACACGCGATCCTCTCCACCGCCGTTCTGCTTTATGTCGAAGGATAACGCCCACCTGTGCGCCATCCTTAAGGCGGCGAAAGCCATCCGCCGCTTTGTCGAGGCGGTGGAGAAGGAACAATTCATCGCCAATGAGGAGAAGCACGAGGCGGTGACCGCAAGTTTGAGATCATCGGGGAGGCGAGCAGGCGCCTGAGCGCGGCGGCGCGGGAGAAGTTTCCGGACATCCCGTGGCAACTGGCTGCCGGAATGGGAGAAGTTTCCGGACATCCCGTGGCAACTGGCTGCCGGAATGGCGACGTGCTGATCCACGACTACGACGACGTGAACCTCGACATGGTGTGGGACGCCGCGCAGAGCGACTTGCCCACCGCTCATCACGAAGCTGGAGGACTTCCTGGCCACCCAGCCACCAGAGTGAGAGGTGCGTGAAAGGGTCGGGCCTGAGTGGAATGGGTGCCGGCCAAGGCGTCTGTGCTCGCTGGCTGGGGTGAGCCCGTGGGGCGCGACTTCCAAGTCGCGCCCGGCGCAGGCTGAAGCCCTGCGACTACGGGGCTCAAAGCGGGAGTCAGCCACGCCATTGTTTTGAGGGAATAGAGCGGATCGGCACGGAAGCCCGGTTGGGGAACCGGCCTACAAGGGAAGGTCGATTGTGCCGGTCGAAAACTCTGGGCGGGGCGCTTTCCCGTTTGCCGCCCCCCGCAACGCCGATAGATCGGAGCCGGATCACGCTGCCTGACTTCGTCCGGCAATCCGCGGAGCGCCCACCCCAGGCGCGCCGGTGCGCGCGGGCGCATCTTCTTGACACTGCCCTCGAACGCAATTCCGGCCGGAGCGCGGCATGGATGCCGCTTCAGCATTGGCAAGCCGGCGGAACCAGCGTTTCATCGCATGCCCTTCGGACGTTGAAGCGGCCTGAAGGCCGCGCTCCGGGGCAGTGTCCAGATACACCGCGCGCGCCGCAGAAGTGAAAAAACGCTTGTGAGGGGAGCCCCCTTGAGGCAGGCTCCGCGTCCGCTTTGGACGAGGCAGTTACCCCCGTGGCGAAGGCTCTGTGGGGGGCAAAGCGGTTCAGGCGACCATGCGCACAGTCATTTCACTGGCACTCTTATTTTCCCTCCTGGGGATGCCGCTTTGCCGTGCCGTTCTGCCGGCGGACGCTGAGTCGGACGGCGCGTTGGGTGCGACGGTGGCGGAGTCGCATGACACGGTGGCAGAGGAGGGGGGGCATCACGGTCTGCCTCCCGCCGCCCCCGACCTGTTTCATATCGGGCCGCTGCCGGTGAGCAACTCCATGGTGGTCACTTGGGCGGTGGCGGTGGGGTTGATTGTCATGGCGCAACGCTCCACGCGCCGCATGCAGGCTGTTCCGTCCGGGATCCAGAATTTCTTCGAGTGGATGGTGGAGAGCCTGTACGGGTTTCTCGACGGGGTGGTGGGGCCGGAACTGGCGAAGAAGACCTTCTGGTTCTTTGCCACCGTTTTCATCTTCATCCTGTTCTCGAACTGGTTTGGGCTCATTCCCGGCGTGGGCACCATCGGCTGGGGGCACGACACCGAGCACGGGTTCCAGGTGGTGTCGCCCTTGCTGCGCGGGGCCAATGCCGACCTGAACATGACGTTCGGCATGGCCTCGATTTTCTTTGTGCTCTGGCTGGTCTGGGCGATTCAGGCCAACGGCGTGAAGGGATTCGTCCTGCACATCTTTGGTCCCAAGGGCGACACGACGGGTTTCATGAAGATCATGATGATCTTCATCTTCATGGTGGTGGGCGTGCTGGAACTGGTGTCGATCCTGTTCCGTCCGGTGTCATTGAGCTTCCGTCTTTACGGGAACATCTTTGCCGGGGAGAACATGCTGGAATCCATGGCGCTGCTGGTGCCGTGGCTGGGCTGGCTGATCCCGATCCCGTTCTATTTTCTCGAGGTGCTGGTGGGCCTGGTGCAGGCGCTGGTGTTCATGCTGTTGACGGCGGTGTTTACGCTGTTGATTTGCACGCATGAGGAGGGGCACGAAGGGGCGCACCACTGAAGAGACGCTTTCGGCGGCCGGACCGTACAAGATCGCGGGGGCCGTCGGGAACACAACAGAAGAAAGGACAGAGTCATGATAATGCCTATGTTGGCTGAGATGGGCGGTAACATTCACGTCGGTCTGGCGGCGCTGGGCGCCGCGCTGGGCGTGGGTTTCATTGGCATGAAGGCTTCGGAGGCGGTCGGGCGCAATCCCGGCGCGGCCACGAAGATCCTGGTTCAGGCCATCTTGAGCACCGCCTTCGCGGAAGGAATCGTGTTCTTCGCGATCTTCCTCGTGAAGTAAGGCTTGCCGAGGCGCGGGGCCCGCGTGGGTTCCGCGCCCGGCTCTGGTTGAACCGGCTTATGCACACTCCATTCATGTTGGCGGCGGGCGGCGGCATTATTTCCGACCTCTCGGACACCGCGCGCGAAACCGCCCTGACCTTCGGCCTGAACTGGCCCCATTTCCTGTCGCAGGTGATCAGTTTCTGCATCGTGGCGTTCCTCCTCTACCTGTGGGCGTACAAGCCGATTCTCAAGCTGCTGGAACAGCGCCGGCAGCAGATTGCCGAGGGGCTGGAGAACGCCGAGAAAATCAAGAAGGAACTCCAAGCCACCGAGGCGGCGCGCCAGGAGATTCTCAACAAGACCGGCACCGAGGCCGCCCGGCTCCTCGACGAGGCCCGCGCGATTGCGGACAAGCTGCGCGAGCAGGAGTCCCAGAAGGCCATCGCCTCCGCCGAGCAGATCATCGCCAAGGCGCGCGAGGCCGCCCAACAGGATCACGGACGCATGCTGGCCGAACTGAAGAAGGAGATCGGACGGCTGGTGGTTCAAACCACGGTGACGGTGACCGGAAAGGTGCTGACCCCGGAGGATCAGAAGCGTTTGGCCGAGGAGACCACCCGGCAGATTTCAGCCTGATCAGCCCTGGGGGCCTGAATGAAGATTTCCAAACAAGCCCGGCGCGACGGCAAGCGGCTTTATCAAGGCTGCCTGGCTGAAGGGCGGTTGGATGCCGCCAAGGTGCGCGAAACGGTGCGTCTGGTGGTGGAGAATCGTCCCCGTGGCTGGCTGGCCGCCCTCACTCACTTCCAGCGGCTGGTGAAGTTGGAGGTGGACCGGTGCACGGCCCGGGTCGAGAGCCCCACGGCGCTCGATGCCGCCCAGCAGGCTCAGATCAAGGCCCGGCTGGAGGGGGTGCATGGGGCGGGATTGACGTTTGAATTTGTCCAGAACGCGGACCTGCTGGGCGGGTTGCGGATCCGGGTGGGCAGCGATGTCTATGACGGCAGCGTGGAGTCACGCCTGGCCGCGCTGGAGCAGAGTTTTTAGAGGATTTTGGATTGATCGACGGAGAAGAAAGCTATGAGCAACCTGTTGCAAGAAATTGAGGCCCAAATCGCCGGCGTCAAACAGACCACGTTGAAACAGAACGTGGGGATCGTGCGCGAGGTGGGCGACGGCGTGGCCAAGATCGAAGGCCTGGCCGATGTGATGCTGAACGAGATGATCGATTTCGGGCACGGCATCATGGGATTGGCGCTCAACCTCGAGGAAACCGAAGTGGGCGCCGTCATCCTGGGGGATTACCTCGATGTCAAAGAAGGCCAGGAGGTCAAGACCACCGGCAAACTGCTGTCCGTGCCCGTCGGCAAGGCCATGCTCGGTCGCGTGGTGGACACCCTCGGACGGCCCGTGGATGGCAAGGGCCCTATCCAGACAGATACCTTTTACCCGGTCGAAAAAATCGCCCCCGGCATCATCAAACGAAAGTCCGTCAGCCAACCGGTTCAGACGGGCATCATGGCCGTGGACGCGATGATCCCCATAGGCCGCGGCCAGCGTGAATTGATCATCGGCGACCGGTCCACCGGCAAGACCACCGTGTGCGTGGACACCATGATCAGCAATGCCCGGCTGAACAAGCTGGCCGAGCAGCGTGGGGACAAGAATTACCGTCCCCTCTATTCCATCTACGTCGCCATCGGCCAGAAGCAGTCCAACATCGCGCGCGTGATCGCCACGCTCGAGGAGCACGAGGCGTTGCAGTACTGCATCATCGTGGTGGCCTCGGCCTCGGATTCGGCCACCAGCCAGTACCTGGCGCCGTTTGCCGGCTGTGCCATGGGCGAGTGGTTCATGGACAACGGCATGGACGCCCTGATCATCTACGATGACCTGTCCAAGCAGGCGCAGGCCTACCGCCAGGTGTCCCTGGTGCTCAAGCGCCCGTCCGGACGCGAGGCGTATCCCGGCGACGTGTTCTACCTGCACAGCCGGTTGCTCGAGCGGTCCGCCCGCTTGAATGAGGCCAATGGAAACGGCTCGCTGACCGCCCTGCCCATCATCGAAACCCAGGCCGGCGACGTTTCGGCCTACATTCCCACCAACGTGATCTCGATCACCGACGGCCAGATCTTCCTCGAGACCGACCTCTTCTACCAGGGCGTCCGTCCCGCGATCAACGTCGGCATCTCCGTGTCCCGCGTGGGGTCAGCGGCGCAGGTCAAAGCGATGAAACAGGTGGCCGGACGCATCAAACTCGAACTCGCCCAGTTCCGCGAACTGGCGGCGTTTGCCCAGTTCGGATCCGACCTCGATGCCGCCACGCAGAAGCGCCTCGAGCGTGGCAAGCGCATCGTCGAACTGTTCAAGCAGCAGCAATACAGTCCGATCACGGTCGAGGTGCAGGTGGCGATTCTGTGGACGGCGCAGAACGAGTTGCTGGATGATGTGCCGGTGGACAAGGTGAAGGATTTCCAGGCCAAGTTCAGCGACCACCTCACCATCCGCAAAGCCGACCTGCTGGACCAGATCCGGTCCAAGGGCGCGCTCGACGACGCGTTGAGCGCGGCACTGAAGAGCGCCGTGACGGAGTTCAAACAGACCTATCGCTGAGAGTAACCATGGCCAGCACACGCGATTTGCGTCGACGCATCAAGTCGATCACGAACACGTCGAAGATCACCAAGGCGATGCAGATGGTGGCTTCGTCCAAGATGCGTCGCGCCCAGCAGGCGGCGTTGGCTGGCCGCCCCTATGCGCAACTGATGATCAGCATCCTGGCCGATCTTCATGGCGACCTCGGCGACCTGACCCATCCGCTGCTGGAAAAACGGGAGATCCGCAAGAGCGGCGTGCTGCTCGTCACGTCGGACAAGGGGTTGTGTGGCGCGCTCAACGCGAATCTGCTGCGGGAAGCCGCCCGCATGGACCGCGACAACACGGTGTTCATCTGCGCCGGTCGCAAGGGGGCCCAGTTCATCAGCCGCACGAAGCGGAAGCTGGCGGCGGATTTCACCTATAGCGACACGCCGAAGTTTGCCGAGGCCCGGGCCATCGCGAAGTTCATCCAGGAACAGTTCATCCAGGGGGAGGTGGACGAGGTGGTGGTGATGTACAACCGCTTCTACAACACCATCAGCCAGAAACCGGAAGCCTATCGCCTGCTGCCGCTTTCCGACATCAGCCGCATCCGGACCGCGGTGGGGTCCGAGGGGGAGGCGGTCGGGGAAGATCATGTGGACCGGGATTTTCTTTTTGAGCCGGATGCCCGCCAGGTCTTGGGCGCCATGCTGCCGCATTTTGTGAACTACGGCATCTACCAGTTGTTGCTCGATGCCAAGGCCAGTGAACAGAGCGCGCGCATGGTGGCAATGAAGAACGCCACCGACAACGCCAAGCAGCTCATCAAACATCTCACGCTGGATTACAACAAGCTGCGCCAGGCCAACATCACGAGCGAACTGCTCGAAATCACCACCGCCCAGATGGCCCTGGGTTGAGACTTTCGAACGACACACAGCAAACGACTTCCCAACATGAACAAAGGCAAGATTGTCCAGGTCATCGGTCCCGTGGTGGACGTGGAGTTTCCGGATCAGCTCCCGGCCATCTACAATTCCCTGACGGTGGAATATGACGTTCCCGGCGGGGGCAGGGTCAAGCAGGTGCTCGAGGTGGAGCAACACCTCGGCGACAATTGGGTGCGCTCAGTCTGCATGGGATCCACCGAGGGGCTGAAGCGCGGCTACGAGGCCATCGACTCCGGCCAGCCGATCTCCATGCCGGTCGGCGCCGAGGTCATGGGCCGCGTGTTCAACGTGGTCGGTCAGCCGGTGGACGAACGCGGCGACGTGAAGGTGGAGAAGCGTTATCCCATCCACCGCGCCGCCCCGCCCCTGGTGGACCAGTCCACCAGCCCGCAGATCCTCACCACGGGCATCAAGGTGATCGATCTCATCTGCCCCTTCCTCAAGGGCGGCAAGGTGGGCGCGTTCGGCGGCGCCGGTGTCGGCAAGACCGTCGTCATCATGGAGCTGATCAACAACATCGCCAAGCAGCACGGCGGCTATTCCGTGTTCGCCGGCGTGGGCGAACGCACCCGCGAAGGCAACGACCTCTATCACGAAATGTCCGAGGCGGGCGTCATCAACCAGAAGAACCTGTCGGAATCCAAGGTGGCCATGGTCTTCGGCCAGATGAATGAACCCCCCGGCGCGCGCCTGCGCGTGGCGCTGTCCGGCCTGGCCATCACCGAGTATTTCCGGGACGAGAAGAACCAGGACGTGCTGCTGTTCGTGGACAACATCTTCCGTTTCTCGCAAGCGGGATCCGAGGTCTCCGCCCTGCTGGGCCGCACACCGTCGGCGGTGGGTTACCAGCCCACGCTGGCCACCGAGATGGGCGAACTGCAGGAACGCATCACCTCGACCAAGAAGGGATCGATCACCTCGTTCCAGGCGGTCTATGTGCCGGCGGACGATCTGACCGACCCGGCGCCCGCGACCACCTTCGCGCACCTGGATGCCACCATCGTGCTGGAGCGCTCGATTGCGGAGTTGGGGATCTATCCGGCCGTGGACCCGCTGGCCTCGACCAGCCGGGCGTTGGCGCCGGAAATTGTGGGCGCGGAGCATTACCAGGTCGCCCGCGGGGTGCAGACCGTGTTGCAGCGGTACAAGGATTTGCAGGACATCATCGCCATCCTGGGCATGGACGAGTTGTCGCCGGAGGACAAGTTGACTGTGTCGCGGGCCCGCAAGATCCAGCGCTTCCTGAGCCAGCCGTTCTCGGTGGCCGAGGTGTTCACCGGCCACGCCGGCAAGCAGGTGCCGGTGGCCGACACCGTGCGCGGCTTCAAGGAGATCCTCGAGGGCAAGCACGACGAGGTGCCGGAAGCCAACTTCTACATGAAGGGCGGCATCGAGGAGATCAAGGAACAGAAATAGCCAGCCGGATGAGGCACCCGACGTCGGCCGCCGCACGAAACCGGCGGCCGGCGCAAGGCGCGTGAATCAGCAACCGACCCCCCGACCATGCTCAAGCTCGAGATCATCACCCCGGAAGCCGTCACCTACTCGGAGAACGTGGACATGGTCACGCTGCCCGGGATCGACGGCGAGATGGGCATTTATCCCAACCACGTACCGTTGCTGACCCAGGTGGTGCCCGGCGAGATCGCGGTGCGCAAGGGCAGCCAGGAAATCCTGCTGGCCATCGGCGAGGGCTTTGTCGAGATCACCGGCGAACGGGTGGCGATCCTCACCGACATGGCCATTCGCGCGGACAACATCGACGAGGCCAAGGTCGAGGAGGCGCGGCGCCGCGCCGAGGAACGGCTGCGGGAGAAGGTGTCCACGGACGAGGAAGCTGTGTTGAAGGCCGCCATGGCCAATTCGCTGGCGCAGCTCAAGGTCAAGCGCCACCAGCGGCACTGAGGCGTTCCCTTCCGAGTGCATCCGCCTCCCCCACGAAACACCTGACTGATGGCAGGGGTTGTCTGCCGCAAGACGCTATCCTGTCACTCGGGAATGGGTGCATCTTGACACTGTCCTCGGCCAAAAGGCCGAATTGGCGAACCATTGGGAAATTTCGGCGGATTTCCCGGATTTAAGGACAGTGTCAAGATGCACCCCTCGGGAATCAATTTGTCGGCCGAGCACTTCCGCGCGCGTCTTACCCGCACCACAGTGGTCATGAGAATGTTCAGTTCTTCTGCTTCCACACGTTGAACGTTCCGCAGGCTCAATTCGGCGCGCTCGGCCAGTTGCTCTTCTGTAAGCTCTCGTTGGTGCCGAACCCAACGCACATTCGCGCCCAATATGCGCTGCTACTGGCTGATCTCATTGGTTTTGCACGTGGCATTACATCTGAAAAACATGCTTGACCTGAACGCCGTAATGCGTCGTATAGAGCCGTTGTCTGCGGTGATGGAGCCACGTGGGTCCAACGGGCATGATGGCGAGGATAGTCAATGAATGTGAGAATGTGGAGGAGTCGGAGAGATGGAGTCATTTCCAACGGCGTGATGTTTCCCGTTTCGTGGTACTCGACGGAGTGGGCACTACTCGATCCGCTTGGCGACACTGATGCAACCGATCAGACCGCAGCAAGACAGCAGGTGTTCGGGGAGGACTTCCGATGAGAATGCACGCGTTACGCGCATCGGCTCTTTGCCAGCTCGTTCTCTGGTGTGTTGCTGGAGGAACTGCCTTGGCCACCCCGCGCCCGGCGTGGCCGCCGTGGCCCGAACCCACCCTGGCGCTCTATCGGTTCGACGAAGTGGACTGGCATGCGCCGATGCTCCCGCCGGCCATCGGCTTCGAGAACGCCTTGGTTCAGGAAAGCTGGAGCGAATACGCCCTGATCCGGGATGGGCTGTCCATCGGCCCCGTGGCGGTGCCCGTCATTGACTCAGCCGGACGCCGAACCTTGGCGCACAGCTCGGGTGCGGTGCGCTTCTGGTTCAGCCCGGATTGGAGTTCGGTCCAGGCTGGTGGCAAGGGTCCTGGCGGCTATGCGCGTCTGCTGGAACTGGTCGATCTCAGCGGGAGTTCGGCCCAGACACGCTGGTCGCTCTACCTCGCAGAGGAAGGCGACACGCTCTACCTGAGCGGGGTGGGCGCAGACGCCAAGGCTGCAGACTTCCTGAAAGCCGGGGTGAGCTTTGCCGCCGGGCAATGGCAACTGATCACGCTCAACTACAGCCCCAAAGGCACGCAACTCTGGCTGGGTGATCAGTTGGTGGCGGAAGGGGAAGGTCTGCCCTCTTGCGGCCCGGGCCAGGAGCCTTGGCTGGGATTGATCATTGGCAGCGACTTTGGAGTGACGACCCCTGCCAACGGCCAGTTTGAGGAGCTGGCCACGTTTGACTACTGGCCGGACGCCGAACAGTTAGGGTTCTACTACCAGGGCGTGAGCCGTCAGGTGTTCTTGGGGACGGTGGGGACGGCTCAGGAAGAGGCGGTGAAGCAGGAGCTGTTGGCGGCGGCCTTTCCCCAACCGAGAATGCTGGAGGAGGATGAGGGTTCGTGGATGCAGATGGCTTACAGCTACGGCACCAACGAGCTTTGGCTGGAGATCACGGGTGTAACGAACAACCAAGCCGATTTCGCCATTCACTCCCCATCGGTCGAGTCCTATGACCTGTTCATGACTACCAACCTTGCCGCGGATGTTCCGGGATTGAACCTCACGAACTGGGTATGGACGCTGAACGCTGCGGCGGGAGAGACGAACATCTCGATTACGCTGGGAGACGACGAGATCGCCTTCTACAGGTTGGGGACGATGCTGGACAGCGATGGCGACGGACTGACGGACGCCTATGAGAACCTGGCCAGCCACACGCTGCCTGACAACCCGGACACGGACGCGGATGGCCTCTCAGACGGATGGGAGGTCGGTCTGGGAACGGACCCGCGCGTGGACGATGCCGCGCAAACCGGTTCCCGGGCAAACTACACCTACGATGCGGCCGGGTGGATCCAGGCCGTGTACGGGGCCAGAGCGGAGACCATCGAGTATGATGATGAGGGGAACGCGACATCGGTGTTGCCCTAAGGGGACACCACCATGAAGACTTTCCAGTTTCTTTGTCTGGCGTTCGCGGCGGCAGCCTTGCAGGCGCAACAGTTTCCAGGACCCGGCTGGTACAATGCGCGAGGCCGGCTTGAAGCGGCGCAACCCGGGGCCGCATGGGCGGCCCCACTGGCGGCAGGCATGGCGCCCGAATCGGCTGGCGAGCCCGTGGCTGAAGTCATCACGCCGGAGATTGAGGCGCTGGCGCGCGGCCTGGAATACGATCCGGTCCGCATCTACAACTACGTGCATGACCAGATCCGGCACGTGCTGTATTTCGGCTCCAAGAAGGGGGCGCAACTGACCTTGCTGGAACGAAGCGGCAATGATTTCGATCAGTGCGCGCTGATGGTGGCCCTGCTGCGTGCGGCGGGCTACTCGCCAACTTACCAGTTCGGCATACTGCAGATGCCCTACGACAGTGGTGATCATCGCGACGTGAAACACTGGCTCAACCTGAGCCTGGCCAACACCAATTGGAACCCGGCAACATTGAGCTATGTCCATGGCCTCCTGAGCGTCCGGGGCTACCCGGACGGCGCTTATTGGCCTTTCGACAACACGAACATTCTGGGTTTCCACCGGGTTTGGGTGAAGCTGCCCATCGGGGGCACCAACTATTTTCTGGATCCCGCCTTCAAGGTAAGTGAACCGATGGCCGGCGTGGACGTGCCGACGGCGATGGGTTATGACAGCAATGCGCTGTGGACGGCAGCCGGAGGAGGCGGCACTTCGGATTTCATCACGAATCTGAGCGAGGTGAGTGTTGTCGGCCGGTTGCGGAATTACACAACCAATCTGCTGGATTGGCTGGAGGGCAACCAGCCCAACGCCAGTGTTGATGAGGTCGCTGGAGGCTGGCGAATAGAGCCGGCTTCGGTCACTCAGTTACCGGAGACTTTGGCGTTCCCCACCTACACGGGCGGGGGATTCGACCTGTTGGAATGGGAGTATTTGCCCACCAACCTGATGGCCCGGCTATCGATCGAGTTCGCCAGCACCAATTACCACTGGTTCACGCCCGAACTTCAGGGCCAGCGTTTGGCGCCACATTCAGTGCGGCGGGGTTGGCGGAGTTGTCTCTGGAGGATGAAATCGTGATGACGGCCCAGAGCTCCGGAGGGAGTCGGATCGACGTGGTTTTGAGTGTGGACCATCCCCACGGCACCTGGGACACGGACAACAACACGCTGATCAACGAGGGCTGGAATGACCAATCGGTTGAGACCTCCTGCCAGCGGACCAACGCCAGTTACGCCCTGACCTATGCATTCGAAGCCAGCCCGGAGTGGCTGCGGACGCGTCAACAGCGGTTGGACCGTTATAGGCAGCAGGGCCTTGGCGATGGGTCACGGCAGGTGGTCTGCGAAACGCTGAATCTGTTGGGCTTGGGGTGGATGGAGCAGACGGAGTTGACGTTCCGCCAGATTGGGCGGGCGGCCGACGTGCTCACCCAGAATCATCATCGGCTTGGCTCTGTGGCCCAGGAGGCGGGCCGCGGGTACTATCTGGACATGGGGTTGGAGGTTCGCGCCATTGTTTCGTCCGCCGGAAACAGCACTGAAGACATCGAACGCGCCAGCCGGGCGTTTGATCTTGATGCGTATTTCGGCAGCGCCCTTGAACACGCCATTATCGAGCAATTGCAGCGGAGCAACCTGGTGGCGGCGTCCACGGTCAAGATGCTGCAATTGGCTAACACCAACTCCGTGAAGGTCTTCCTGGCGGACAGCAACAACTGGACTGTGGGGGCAAATGTCCGCGGCCAGTTGACCAACTACAACCTCCCCTGGCTGGACGACTACATCGCCGCGGGTTACAGCCTGCTGGTGCCTCGTGATGGTGGCCGTTCTGTCGCCGGTGCGGGCAGTTGGGCGGGCTGCGGTCTGGTGGCGCGCCTGGCGACCGAATCCTGGTGGAACACCGGCATGCTGATTGGGGGTGGTTACAACGGCGGTTATGTCTCCCGTCCCAATGCCACTGTCGATCCAGGGGGTGTCAGCGAGATCGACGAAGGCCAGCCGGATTACTTCGATCCAAACGGCGCTTTTGTCTGGACACCTTCGAGTGCCGAGCCGGTGCGGATGAGCGACGGCGCGTACGAGTTGACAGCGACGGATCTGTCGGCGGGACAGCCGGAGCCGCGCGGCTTCTCGTTCACGCGGAGCTACAGTTCGGCGCGGCGCCACCACAATGCCGCGGGCCTGGCCCACGGCTGGACGCACAATTACTTCTTCCGGCTGGCTGAACTCAGCGCGCCGGAAGCGGGCTTGGGCCAGACCACTCCGGCGCAGATGGCCCCCATGCTCGTCGCCACCCGTGCGGCCTGGGAAATGTACCGCACCGAGGCCAATCCCAAAAACTGGCTCCTGACGGCCCTCATCGCCAAGTGGGGGATTGACCAGCTCATCAACAATGCGGTCTCGGTGACCTTGGGCGCGGACACCGTGCAGTTTGTCCGCCAGCCCGACGGTCGGGTCACCCCGCCCGCCAACTGCACAATGAGCCTTCTGCGGACCAATGCCACCCACTGGCTTGAACAGCGACACGGCAACCTGTTCAAGTTCGATGCATCTGGCCGGCTGACCAATATCGTGGACCGGTACGGCCAAGGGATGGTCTTAACCTACAACTCCAGCAACTGGGTCACGCAGGCCACGGATTGGAAGAACCGTTCGCTCACGCTGAACTACTCGGGCACACCCTTGCGCCTGGCGTCGGTTTCCGACAGCTCGGGCCGCGTGGTGTCCTTTGGTTACACGACCAATGCCGGGCAGTTGGACCTGGCGTCCGTGACCGATCCGGAGGGCAAGACCCGGTCGTTGGTTTACGACACTAATCATCAGATGATTGTGGTCAAGGACGCGCTCAACCGCGTGGTGGCCAGCAACGTGTATGACGGCTTCGGGCGGGTGATCGAGCAATACAGCCAGGGGGATGCGAACCAGCGATGGCGCTTTTTCTGGTCGGGCTTCGAGAATGTCGAGGAAGACCCCACCGGCGCCAACCGGCGCTACTTCTTCGACGACAAGAGCCGGTCCACGGGCGTCGAGAACGCCCTGGCCCAGCGCGCGCGCCTGCTCTACGACGGCCAGGACCACGTGGTCATGACGGTGTCGCCGTTGAACGAGACCAACCGGTTCGAGTTCGACGGGCGGCACAACCTGCTGCGCTCGATTGACCCGCTGGGCTTCACCAACCGGTTCGATTATGACGGCCAGGATCATCGGCTCGCCGCTGTGGACGCGCGGGGGAACACCAACCGCTTCGGTTACAACGCGCAACACTCGCTCACCGGCCAGACCAACGGCGCGGGAGACTGGGTGGCGTTCACCTACAATGCCGACGGCACGCTGCTCAGCCGCGCTGACGCGGGCGGCACCACCAGCTACGGCTACGATTCCTGGGGACAGTTGAGCAGTGCCACCTATCCGGGCGGGCTGGGCGGCGAAGGCTTCCAGAACAACAGCTTGGGGGACGTGACGCAGCACACCAATCCGCGCGGCTTCGTCACCGGCTTCCAATACAACGCCCGCCGCGAGCTGACCAACACCGTCGCACCGACGAACCTGACCACGAAGGTGACGTTCGACGCCGTCGGGAACGTCGCGAACACCACGGATGCACGCGGTTTTGTCACGAGCAACACCTGGAGCGCCACGCGCAAGCTGCTGTCCACGACGCTGCCGGCCACGCCGCAGGGCGGGCCGGTCGTCTCGAACATCTATGATTCGCGTGACCTGCTGGCCCGCACGCTGGACCCGCTGCAGCGGGCCACGCTTTACACCAACGACGCCGCGCAGCGGCTCGCCAGTGTGACCGATCCGCTCCTGCGCACAACGCGGTTCGGGTATGATGGCGACGGGCGGCGGACCGCCAGCACGAACGCCGCGAATGAAGTTGCGCGGCAGGAATGGAGCGCGCGCGGCGAACCCACCAGGTCCACGGACGGTGAGAACCGCCTCGTGCAGCGCGCCCACGACGCCGCTGGCAACCAAATCACGCTGACCAACCGCAACGGCAAGCGCTGGCAGTTCCAGTTCGACGCCGCCAACCGGCTGACCAACACGATCACGCCGCTGAACCGGCAGACGCAAATCGCCTACGACACTCGGGGGCTGGTGAGCATCGTGCGCGAGCCGTCCACGCAGGCGGCCACCAATCTCTACGATGCCAAAGGCAGGCTGACCAACCGCACGGACAGCGTGGGCGCCATCACCTACCGTTACGACGCCAACAACAATGTGACGAATGCAGCGGAACAGGCTTCGAGCCTGTCCTGGACCTTCGACGCGTATGACCGGGTATCGAGTTACCAGGACGGGGAGGGCAACCTGATCCAGTACCGCCACGACGCCAACGGGAACCTGACCAACCTGGTTTATCCCGGGAACCGGAACGTGTTT
>JALOTZ010000006.1 GCA_025457615.1 Verrucomicrobiota bacterium | reverse complement strand
CGGCGACGGGTGTTGAGATCGGACTGCTGCTGAACTTTGGCGCGGAAAAGCTCCAGTTCAAACGCAAACACCGCACCTACCAGCCCAAACGGGAGGCGGCAGGATGACCGGGACCAACAAGCAGGCAGGCTTCCTCGCGAGAGTCTCAACAGTATCCTGTTCATCCTGTTCATCCTGTCCCAACAACAACCCCGGCACCCGCAGCGCCAACGACAGCAACCCGGTAGGACAGGATGCACAGGATGGGCAGGATGACCGGGACCAACAAGCAGGCAGGCTTCGTCACGGGAATCTTAACAGTATCCTGTTCATCCTGTCTTAACCGTCTGCCCATGGAACACGCACAACTCACGGAAACCATCATTGGCTGCGCCATGAAGGTGCATCGCACACTCGGACCCGGCTTTCTGGAGTCCGTCTATCACAAGGCGCTGGCGCATGAACTGCGGAAAGCCGGTCTGCGCGTTGAATGCCAGAAGGCGATTGAGGTTCGCTACGACGGGGTGGTGGTGGGCGATTTTGCCGCGGACATGCTGGTGGAAGGAATCCTCATGCGGCGACGGGTGTTGAGATCGGACTGCTGCTGAACTTTGGCGCGGAAAAGCTCCAGTTCAAACGCAAACACCGCACCTACCAGCCCAAACGGGAGGCGGGAGGATGACAGGATGAACAGGAGGGGCAGGATCCCGAGCCGCCCATCGCCGTTCCGATCCTGTCCTTCCTGTTCATCCTGTCCCAACAGCAACCCGGGCAGACAGGATAGACAGGATTGGCAGGATGACCGGGACCACTAAGCAGACAGGCTTTCTCGCGGAGTCTCAACAGCATCCTGTCACTCCTGTTCATCCTGTCCCAAACTCCTGTCGTTGCCCACGCTGCATTGACCTTCCGTCCACGGCCCGTCATCCTCCGCATCGCCGATGCTTGAGCGGACCGTCCAGATCGTCTCCAACGAACGCAGCACCGACGCCTATTACCGGCTGGTGGTGCGCGCCCCGGAGATTGCCCCGCTGATCCAACCGGGCCAGTTCGCTCATGTGCGGATTGCGCCCCTGAAGGACGCCCTGCTGCGCCGGCCCTTCAGCATTTTCCAGGTCCAGGGCGACACGTTCTCGATCCTCTACAAGACCGTCGGCAAGGGCACCGAGGCGCTGTCGCGCATGCGCCCCGGCGACGAACTGAGCGTCATCGCCCCGCTCGGGCACGGCTTCACCGTGCCGCAACCGGGTGCGGAAACGCCTTTGCTGGTGGCCGGCGGCTACGGCATGGCGGCGATGTATCTGCTGGCCCAACGCTCGCCGCAGAAGGGGATTGTGTTTGTCGGCGGACGCCGCCGGGTGGACATCCTTTGCGAGGCGGAGTTTCAAAGCCTTGGCTGGCAGGTGCGCGCCACCACCGAGGATGGCAGCCACGGCGAGAAGGGCCTGGTCACCCAGCCGCTTCTTGAGGAAATCCGCAATCCCCAATCCGCCATCCGCCATCCAAAGCTTTTCGCCTGCGGCCCCACCCCCATGCTCAAGGCCGTGGGCCAGATTGCCGAGGAATACAAGGTGCCGGCGGAGCTTTCCATGGACGAACACATGTGCTGCGGCGTCGGGGTATGCCTGACCTGCGTGATCCCGATCAAGTCTGGCGATGACTGGGAGTACCAGCGCACCTGCTCGGAGGGGCCGGTGTTTGATGCGAAGGACGTCGCCTGGGAGGGTGTGAAATGAACCTTTCCGTCCAAATCGGCCGTCTGGTCATGCAGAACCCGGTGACCGTGGCCTCGGGCACGTTCGGCTATGGCGTCGAGTATGCACAGTTGCTCGACCTGAACCAGCTCGGCGCCGTTACCGTCAAAGGCATCCGGCTGAACCCCGTTCGGGGCAACCCGACGCCGCGCACCGCCGAAGTCACCAGCGGCATGCTCAACGCCATCGGCCTCCAGGGCCCGGGCGTGGACGGCTTCATCCAGAAATACTGGCCGTTCCTCAAATCACTGCCGGTGCCGACCATCATCAACATTTGGGGCACCACGGTGGAGGAATACGCCGAGGTGGCGCGGCGCTTCCACGCCCTGGGCGGCGTGGGCGCACTCGAACTCAACGTGTCCTGCCCGAACATCAAGGAAGGCGGCGCGCAATTCGGCACCGACTGCAAGCTGCTCGCCCAGGTCGTGTCCGCCTGCCGCAAAGCGACCACGCTGCCGATCATCACCAAGCTGAGCCCAAACGTGGTCAGCATCGCCCCCTACGCCAAGGCGGCCGAGGACGCGGGCAGTGACGCGTTGGCCGTGACCAACAGCTATCCGGCGATGGCGATTGATATCGAGACGCGCAGACCGAAGCTGGCCAACGTGAGCGGCGGCCTGACCGGCCCCTGCATCAAGCCCATCGCCATCAAGCTGGTCTGGGAAGCGTTCAAGGCGGTGAAGATTCCCATCATCGGCATGGGCGGCATCCAGACCGCGGCGGACGCCATCGAGTTCCTGATGGCGGGGGCAACGGCGGTGGCGGTGGGCACGGCGAATTTCTACGAACCGCAGACCGCCCTGCAGGTGATCGCTGGACTCCGTGAGTTCATGCAGCGGAAGGGGCTGAACGAGGTGCGGGAGATCACCGGCAGCTTCCAGCCGGGGAAGTGAATCCGTTCGCCATCCAACCTGTGGTTGATGGACGACTGGCCGGGTCACGTGGCTCCACACCTTGACCGCCAGTCTCTCTCCCCCTGAACCGCGGCAAACATTCAACGCTCAAGGTTCAACGCTGAAGGGGTTGCCATTCGTTGCCGCGTTGGACGTTGAACGTTTTGTATGGGTTCAGGGGTGCACTCAGCAGTCCGCGCTCCTCTTGCGGCTTTCGGGTGCCCCGCGGCGTTCATCGGTTTCACACCCACCAGGAGGCGGAAGACTGGTTATGGCGGATGATCGCCCGTCCACGCCCGAGTTAGAATCGCGTGAGCCTAGGCGAAGGCGGGGAAGTTTCCGCTACGGATACTGGCCGACCTGCGACAGTTTCCGTCTGGGCATGCGACCGTTCGGAGGCGCCTGTGCATTGCGGACGGGCCTGCGGATTGCCAATCCGCGATACGGCAGACTGCCAGTCTGCGTTACGATGCCCGGTCTGTCCCCCCCCGGTCCCGGGATGCCTCAGGTAGGGCTTTCAAACCTGCTGCGACTGTGGTTTGATGGCGGCTCGCGTCGAACCTGGCGCTCACTGTTTACAAAGCCCATGACCACACGGCCCAGCATCCTTCTCAAACCCGGTGAAGCGGATCGCATCGTCGCCGGTCACCCGTGGATCTATCGCGGGTCCATCCTGCGCCTCAGCCAGCCGGTCGATGACGGCAACGTCGTCCAGGTGAAGGATCATCGCCAGCGTCTCCTGGGGACGGGCTTTTACAACTCGCGGTCCAAGATTGCCGTTCGCGTGCTGGATCCGGACCGGGTGGAGATCGACCAGTCGTTCTTCGAGTCGCGGTTCCGCGCCGCGCTCGCCTTGCGCCAGCGCCATCAACCGGACGCCACCTCGTTCCGCGTGGTGAATGCCGAGAGCGACTTCCTCAGCGGGTTGATCGTGGACCAATATGAGGATGTGTTGTCGCTCCAGATTTCCGCGCTGGGCATGGACCGATGCAAGAACACCATCGTGGCCGCGCTGCAGACCGTGCTGGCTCCCCGCGCGATCCTCGAGCGCAGTGATGTGGCTTCGCGCAAATTCGAGGGATTGGAGGAGGCGAGTGGCGTCCTGGCCGGGCAACTGGACGGTCCCGTGCACATCCGGCTCAATGGCTTGCAGTTCACCGTGGACCTGGTGGGCGGGCACAAGACGGGGCTGTATCTGGATCAGCAGCTGAACTACCAGGCGGTGGCGCAATTCGCCAAAGGCGCGCAAGTGCTGGACTGCTTCAGTTTCCTGGGTGGGTTCGGCTTGCACGCGGCCCGGGCCGGGGCGGCGCATGTCCACATGCTCGATCAAAGCGAGGATGCCGTGGCCGCCTCGTTGCGCAACGCCCAAGCCAACGGGCTGGCCGCGAGCTGCACGGCCGAGGCGGTGAACGTCTTTGACTGGCTCAACGCCCAGACCCGGACCGGTCCCAACGAACGGCTGGTGCCCAAGTTCGATCTCATCGTGCTCGACCCGCCCTCGTTCACGCGCAGCCGCGCGGCGGTTCCGGACGCGTTGCGCGGTTACAAGGAGATCCACCTTCGCGCGCTCAAGTTGCTCAAGCCTGGCGGCGTGCTGGCCACCTTCTGCTGCTCGCATCACGTGAACACCGCCCTGTTTCAGGATGTCATCCTCGCCGCGGCGTTCGATGCGCGCAAAGTCCTGCGCCGGGTGGCCACCTACTCGCAATCGCCCGATCACCCGATCATCCCGTCGATTCCCGAGACGGAATACCTCAAGGGCTTCGCCTTTGAATTGGTGCGGTGACGGTAAAGGTTGGATCCATTCTTGCCGGAAGCTCCGCGTCGGCAGGACGCCGGTGCATCGGCGCCCAGGCCGCGCGCAGCGCGACCCCACCCTTTAGCCATCCACTTCGAGAGCCGGCTAGTTAGAGCAACGCGCGCTGCCAACTCATGAGGTCGGGCGCGTGTCGATCCCAATCCTCAGCCAGACGCGCCAGGTCCGCCCGGCTGGCAATCAGGGTCGGGTCCAGCTTCAGACGGTGGGCCTGCTTGTCACGGCGATGGGAGATTTCAAGAAACCGACGGCGCTCGGCTTCGCTGGGACGGTGGAACTTGTGCCGGAAAGGCTGCGGCAGGTCCGCCTTGGGGATCTGTAATCCGCGCTGCACCGACTCGGTTGCCCCTTTTCGCCGCCGCTGGGACAGTCCGCGCGGCAGGAGGGGATCTATCGCCTGGCCTTCCGAAGCCGACGCCGACACCTTGAGCAGGGTTTCGTGGGCCAGAACGAAATACGGCGGACGATTGGCCGCGATGGCTTCCGCCTCGCGCCAGTGCCACAACTCGCGCAACACCGCGAGGGCCCGCGGGGACAACACGGCACTGCCTTTGATGCGCCAGAGCCGGTCCGGATCGGAGTCCTTTTCCACTGCGCACTCCTGGATCAGGCGCGCACACCATTCCTGATGCCACGCCAGGCGTCCCTTCGCCTCGAGTTCGGCCCGTAGTTTGTCGGCCAGCGGTTTCAGATGGCGGGTATCGTTGATGGCGTAGTGGCGCATCCGCTCGGTCAGCGGGCGTATGGCCCAGTTGGCACGCTGGGGAGCCTTGTCGAGCTTGACCTCGAGGAGCGTGTGAACCAGATGCGCCAGCCCAAACTGGCTGAGCCCGATCAACCGCGCCGCCAACATCGTGTCAAACACGGTCTGGGGGACAAAGCGATGGTGCCGCTGCAGCAACCGCAGGTCGTAATCGGCCGCGTGAAAAATCACCTCGTGCCGCTGCAGGGCGGCGAACAGGGGGCCCAGGTCCAGCCCGGCCAGCGGATCCACCAAAAAGTCGCCCCCGGCAATGCTCACCTGGATCAGACAAAGTTTCTCCGGGTAGGCGTGCAGGCTGTCGGCCTCGGTGTCCACCGCCACCCAGGGAGCGGCGCGCACCAGGGGAACCATCTGCTTCAGGTCCGATTCGTTGTCGATCACGGCAAGATTGGCCGGATGGATAGCGAAACCAGGCCGGGAACGCCAACCGATTCTGCACCTATTCCAAAGGCTTGCACGCGGCATCACCAGCCCTTACACCATGGACCATGAATTTGTGGTGCAGGTTCGAGGCCCAGGCCCGGGCCCAGGCCGGGAAAACGGCCATTTTCTGGGCTCAGCAGGAGTTCCCCTATGGAGCCGTCCTGCACGCGGCGGAACAACTGGCCGGACGGCTGAACTCCGAGCTGGGGGTCCAACCGGGCGACCGCGTGGCGCTGTGGATGAAGAATCAGCCGGAGTTTGTGCCCTGCCTCTTCGCCATCCTGCGCGCTGGCGGCGTGGTGGTGCCCATCAACAACTTCCTCAAGCCAGACGAGGTCAATTTCATCGTGGCGGACAGCGGGGCGGACGTCCTGATCACCGACGCCGAACTGGCCATCCATGAAGCCACCCTGATCCAAGCCAGGCCGGACCTGAAGGTCGTCCGGGCCGACGGGGTTTTCTATTCCGCTGGCGGCGTCGGGACCGCGGCGGCCGCGCCGGATCGGAGTGAGTCCGACCTGGCGGTCTTGATCTACACATCCGGAACCACGGGCCGGCCGAAGGGCGCCATGCTGTCGCACGGCAACCTGCTGCACAACGTCGAGAGTTGCCGGCTGATTCTGGAGGCGACCGACGGCGACCGGATGGCGGTGCTGCTGCCGTTGTTCCACAGTTACATGCTGACGGTGGGGTTGCTTATGCCCCTGCTGAGCGGTGGGACGATGGTGCTCGTCAAGTCGCTGAGCCCACTGAAGGCGCTGTTGGAAGAGTTGCTGAGCCGCGAGCCCACGATTCTGCCGGGGTTCCCGCAGTTCTACCGAACCCTGGTGGCCTCGCCCCTCCAAGGCCCGCTGCCCATCCGCGTGTTCATCAGCGGGTCCGCGCCGCTGCCGGTCCAGGTACTGCGGGATTTCGAGGAGAAATTCCATACGCCGTTGCTCGAGGGTTACGGACTGAGCGAAGCCAGCCCGGTGGTCAGCAAGAATCCCCTCCGCGGCGTGCGCAAGGCGGGCTCGATCGGTCTTCCCCTTCCCAATGTCGAGATGAGCGTGCAGGATGACCAGGGCCGGACTTTGGCTCCGGGCGAAGTCGGTGAGATCTGCGTGCGCGGCGGCAACGTGATGATGGGGTACTGGAACCAGCCCGGGGAAACCGCCAAGGCCTTGCGCAACGGCTGGCTGCTGACCGGCGACATCGGATACCGCGATGCCGAGGGTTACTATTACATCACGGACCGCAAGAAGGACATGCTGCTGGTGAACGGCAACAATGTGTATCCCCGCGAGATCGAGGAGGCGATCTACAAGTTCAAGGGCGTGAAAGAGGCGGCGGTGATCGGTGTGCCGGATCCCAGGCGCGGTGAGCGGCCCCTGGCCTATGTGGCGGCCGCCGACGGCGAAGCGCTGGACACCGCCGAGTTGGCCAGGTTCCTTCGCAAGCGACTCGCAGACTACAAACAACCCAGGGAAATCCGGGTGGTGGAGGCCTTGCCCCGCAACGCGACGGGCAAGATTCTCAAGACGAGGCTTCGGGAACAGGTGGAGGGGGAATCAGGACAGCAGAGGGCGGGAGGTCGAGGGCAGAACTGAACTGGGTCGGGATGGTCAAAGCACAAGGACCATGAACCCCCCAGAACAGAGGGCGTGAGCGTGGATCATCCCGTGTCGCTTCGTATCAAGCTCCCCCCGCCCGGGAGTCCCTGTCTTCCTGCCCTGCTGATCTCAGCGTTTCAGCCTGCAGTGTTTCCCTTGCCCCTCACCGCTCCCGGCTTTGGGATTTCTGGCATGCTTTGTGCCGATGTAGGCTCAAACCTCGAGACAATGAGAGGGACAATACTGAAGTGTCGGCACTAGGATGGTTATGAAAACCGAGCGTCCGTTCATCAAATTCCTGATTCGTTCCGCCATGGCTGTGCTTCTGGGTATCGGGCTGGCCCTGTTGCTCAACCTCCAAAGCGTGGCCAAGGAGGCACACCTGGATGTGCTCCAGACCAAGACGGACGTGTACCGGGATGTGACAGTGACCGGCCACAGTCAGACCGATATCTTCATCGTTCATTCCGGCGGGATGGCCAACGTGAAGATCAAGGATCTGGATCCCGAGACGCTTTGGCGGACGGGCTTGGGCGAAAAGCCGCTGGAACCCGGTTCGCCGGAAGCGGCGGCGGCCTCCGAGGCAGCCGCCAAGGAAACGCAGATGCCCGCCGCCTTGGCCAAGGTCCTGGAATCCGCACCCCTGCCGGCCATGGATGAAGCGATGCGGGAACGGATGGCCAGCCTCTCGGCCGGGCAATCCTTGCCGATCCCCAAGCTCGATCCCCGGATTTTGATAATCGGCGTCGCGATCCTCCTGGCCATCCACCTGTTTTTCTCCTTCTGCCTGAAGCTTATCGTTGAGAAGACCGGCAACGAACCGGGTTTCATGGTCTGGCTGCCCGTGTTCCAGGTCTTCCCGATGCTCCGCGCGGCAGGCATGTCCGGCTGGTGGGTGCTGGGGATGCTGATCCCGCTGGTGAACATCATCGTCCAGATTCTCTGGTGCGTTAAAATCGTCCAAGCCCGCGGCAAGAGCTTCTGGGTCACGATCTTCCTGATCCTGCCCGGCCCCAACGTGTTGGCCTTCCTTTACCTGGCTTTTTCCAGCGCCAACAACGGCGCTCAAGGGGATCCGGGTGACGAACAAAGCAAACTCGTGATCCAAAGCGCGTTCTCGGAAGCCTGATCGGCAACCCTCACCCCGGTTGCGCGAAACGCCGGAGCCCGATCCGGCGTTTTATTCTGGGCGATGCATTTCGGGTTCCCGCGCTTCCGAAAGAAGAAGGGCAGACCCACCCTGGAGCCTGCCCCTCGGTTAGAGTTTCCGTTTCGATCCTGGTTATTCCGCCGCCGCGGCTTTGCCGGGCTCGGCTTTCGATTTGGCGCCGAAGCGAACGGAGTTCACCATCAGCTTGCCGTCCTCCGATTTCCAATAGGATCCACCGACGGGCTCGCCGATGACGGCCTCCTCGAGGCTGCCCTGCAGGTAGCGAGTCGTGGCGGCCAAGTGGAAGGTGCGATTCCCCACGGTCAGGGTGCCCGCCTCCTTGTCGATGGCTTTGAGTTTGCCGTTGAACGGAACGGCACGCTCGCTGTTCGCCGCCTTCTCCTTTGCCGCCGGCACCTCCGTGTCCTGCGCGTGTAGTGTGGTTTGAACTCCCGCGATGGCTAGCGCCATCAGCCCAATGCCCGCCAGTTTAATGACGTTCTTCATCTGTGTTTTCCTTTTGTTTGTATCCCCTACGAACCCCAGGGAGGACCGCTATGAAACTCCGAGCATAGCGTCCAGGGCAAGCAAAAACTGGCCAACCCGAAAAGGGCTGAAACCAGCAACAAGAGCAGCAACAAGGATGGCCGCGGCGCGGGGTGGAGCGCTCGCGTGACGCGCCTAATTCAGGCGCCGTTTGACGGCGTTCAGGTCAAAGCGCTTGCCCGGACACTCGGTGTGTTTGGGCTGGATCTGGCTGTGGGTCTTGATGCTGCTGGCCGGCAGGTTGCAACGCTTCATCAGCGACTCCAGCAGGGCCTCCAGGTTGTCGATCTGCCGGCGTGTGGGCCGCGTGGAATTGTAGTTGCCGACCAGACAGATTCCGATGCTCACTTCGTTGAGCGACTCCACACTCAGGTGGCCGCCTCGAAGCTGCTGGGTCCATCGCCTTCCCACAAAGACCTCCCCGTCCTTCATGCCCCGGCCGTTCCCAATGACAAAGTGGTACGCCAAGCCATTTTCCATGTGGCGCTGTTTTCGGTGGTATTCGTCCATCCCCTTGGCAGACCCCACCGAAGTCGCACTGTGATGCACCACGATGTATTTCCAAGCCCCTCGCCGAACGGGCGCCCGATCAATGGCCCGCTGCACCTCCGGACTGAGGCCGGGGGCTGAGGCGGCCACCGGTCCGGACGGGATCTTCAGCCGTTGCCCCGGATAAATGGAGTCACTCAGGGCAATTCCGTTGGCGTTGGCGAGGTCCTGCAGCTCGATATCGTTCACCCGCGCGATGAGCGCCAGCGATTCGTTCTTCCTGACCGTCACCACCCGCTCCGGCTCCGGATGCGTCGGCAGCCTCGACGGCTTGGTCTCCGGAATCGTCAACTTCTGTCCGGGCCGGATGACCTCCTTCAACGACATGTCATTCACCTCCGCCAGCTGTGAGACGGCCACGTTGTGCCGTTGGGCGATTTCCGTGAGCGTGTCCCCCCTGCGCACCACGTAGGTTCCCCCGAATCCGTCCGGACAAACCCCCGCGAAGGCCAGCATCAGGGTTAGGCCCAAGCCCAGCACCGGCCGACGTGAGGGTGACATTGCGGATTGCATTTTCGATCTTAATACCGGGGGGTCAGCTTCAGGGCAAGGCATTGCGGCTCCAGCCGCCGGTCCCGTTTTGGATCGCGGGTCCATGACCCGCAGCAGCCACGCTGCTCCACACGCCCACGAGCAGATCGCCGCCCCCGCCCCTGCGCCGCCGTCGCGGCTCACAGAGCCGCGCGACATGATCAGAATGGCTGAACTCCAGCCGCCGTTCCCCTGCCCGAGGCCGGCCATGCCCAGCCCCCTGTGTCTTGATCGCCAGCCCATTGGCCGGCGTGCTTCCACGCTCGCGGTGTCAGGCCGTCCCCGTTAGACTCCACGGCCATGAGACAAGCTGGCTTCCTGCTTTTCGCCGCGCTGGTGAGCGTCGGTTGCGACACACTAAAGGGCCCCAACCAGAGCTACGTGGTTCCGGCGGTGGAGGGTCGCGTGGTGGATGTCTGCTCCGGCCAAGCCCTGCCCCACGCGCGCATTCAACGTCACTTGCGCGCGCCCGCCAAGTCCGACCCGCTCGACAGACACGGGTCGGAGCAACTCCTGATGGTGCCCACGGTGCGCTCCGACGCCGAAGGCCGGTTTTGGATTGCCCCGGAGAAAGCCGGCTATTTGTTGCTGGAGCATCCCGGTGTCCTCGAGTTCACGCTGGTTGTTCGTCATGCAACCCATCAAACGCTGACCACCAACATCGATCTGGTCCACATCAAACCTGTCAAGACCAATAACCTCCTGACGGTCTTCGTGGGGGACCTGCCGCTGGAGCCCAAGGACGGCAACTGAGATCGCCCGAGGCCCCAAGGCCCATCCCCACTCGACGCCCGTCGGCTCACCGGCCCAGGATTTGCCCGGCATTGACCACCTGGCGGGGCACTGACAAAATCGCGGAGCACGACTCGACACCACACTTCCATGAAAAAAACGGTCCGTACCACCAGACGCCCCAAGTATCGCCGCGTACTGCTCAAGCTGAGCGGCGAAGCTCTCGGGGGACCGGGCGGCCTGAGCATTTCGGCGGAGGCGCTGCAACGCATGGCGTTGCAGGTGCGCGAGGTCCGCGACCTGGGTGTCCAGGTCGCCGTGGTCATCGGCGGAGGCAACATCTTTCGCGGCCTCAGCGGCAGCAAACGCGGCATCGAACGCGCCAGCGGTGACTACATGGGCATGCTGGCCACCATTATCAACTCCCTGGCCTTGCAGGACGCCCTCGAAAAGCTGGGTCTCGCCACCCGGGTCCAGACGTCCATCACCATGTCCCAGATCGCCGAACCGTTCATCCGCCGCCGCGCCATGCGCCACCTCGAAAAAGGCCGCGTCGTGATCTTCGGCGGCGGCACCGGCAACCCGTATTTCTCCACCGACACCGCCGCTGCCCTGCGCGCCAACGAGATCGGGGCGGACGTCATCCTCAAGGCGACCAAGGTGGACGGCATCTACGACAGCGACCCGCTCAAGAATCCCTGCGCCAAACGCTACGCGACCATCACCTATGCCGAGGCGCTGTCCAAGCGGCTTCGGATCATGGATTCCACCGCGTTCTCCCTGTGCATGGACAACAAGATGCCCATCATCGTCTTCGATCTGTTCAAGGAGCACAACCTCCGCCGCGTGGCCCTGGGCGAAAACGTGGGAACTCGCGTGAGCGAATAGCGGGGCATGCCCGAATTGCCGGAAGTCGAGGTCCTCGTCCGACACCTGGCTTCCCGGTTGCCGGGAAGGACCATCCAGCAAGTGCGCGTGCTGGCCACCGCCAGCCTCCACGGACCCACCCCGAGGCAGTTTCAAACCGTCCTGACTCGCGCCCGGTTTGAATCCGTCCGCCGCCGCGGAAAGTATCTGCTCCTGACGTTCCGCAAGGACCGACGTTCCCGACAGTTGATCGCCCATCTCGGCATGTCCGGCCGGTTGTATCTCGACCGAGCCGCCCACCCCTTGCCCCGCCATGCCCGCATCGTGATGGGATTGGGACGCCAGAACCTGGTGTTTGAGGACATGCGACGCTTCGGCGGCATGACGCTGGACGCTTCCGCGCTTGCTCAACTCGGACCCGAGCCGCTCGATCCCGGTTTCACCACGGAAACGTTGCGCGGTGCCCTGGCCGCATCCCGCCAACCGATCAAGGTCAGGTTGCTGGACCAATCGGTGATCGCGGGCATCGGCAACATCTACGCCAGCGAAGCGTTGTTCCTGGCCCGCATCGATCCGCGCACGCCGAGCCGTGACCTCACTCCGCAGGTCCTCCACCGACTCCGAACCGCCATCCGGCGCGTGCTGTCTGAGGCCATCCGGTTCGGGAGCACGATCCCTCTGCACTTCGGTTCACCCGAGCGGACCGACGACTTGTTCTACTACGGGCAATCCCCGCAATCCCCCGGCCGCTACCAGGAACGGCTTCGGGTCTATGATCGTGAGGGGCAACCTTGCCGCCGTTGTCAACAGAGCATCCAGCGCCTGGTGCAAGCCGGTCGCAGCACCTACTACTGTCCGGCCTGCCAAAACGATGCCTGAAACCGTCACCGGGCAGTCCCCCCAGCAGCCTGCCCGACCGCATGCCAACGACTTGTCGTCCGGGCGGCTACACGGCGTCCCTTGCCTCCGCAGCGTTCCTCTCGCTGGCTCCCACCCCACACGCATCGCAATCCACTCATAACTCACCGCCGTCTGTTCCTTCTCGTTCACCTGCTGTCCCGACAACGGCTTCCGCGCATACCCCCTTTCGCCCACATGATTTTTTCAGAAGAAGGGGTTGTGCGCGCGTTCTTCGGCGACGGTGGTGAAGGGGCCGTGGCCGGGACAGAGCAGGGTTTCGGCCGGCAGCGCGAGGATTTGTTCGCGAATGTGTTTCCGGGCCTCCTCGAATTGCCTGGTGGCCCCGCCCATCGAGCCGGCAAAGAGGGCGTCCCCGACCACCGCCGCATGGGGCGCGTCCTCGGGCCAGTTCCCGATCAGGTAGGTCACCCCGTCCTCGGCGTGTCCGGGCGTCGGGCGGTTGGTGATGCGCAGGCTGCCGAGGTGAATGCAGTCGTTGCGGCGATTCCTGTGCTGCGGCGGTGCGCCGGACGAATCCGTGTGCAGCCGGACTTTGGGATGTCTGGACCGCACCGCTTCGAGTCCTCCCAGGTGGTCCGGGTGACTGTGCGTGAGGAAGACGTGGGTCAGGTTCAACTGTTCCGCTTCGATCAGGCGCAGGGCCGGGTCAGCGTTCCAGCCCGTATCGAACAACGCGGCCTCGCGCGTGACTTCGTCCCAGACGAGGTAGCAGTGGGCGTCTATGTCGTATTCGCGCGTCGTGACGCGTCGAAGTTCCCGCCAGGTTCCCAGGGCCGGGGTGGCGGGGTGCCATCCCTGGGCGACGCCGGCCAGCTTGGTGGCGTCGAGCTTCAACAGGGCGGCGAGCTTGGGGTAATCCGGTGGCCGGGCGCAGGTGCCGGTGGACTCCAGTTGGGCCAGTTCGTCGGCGGTGAGACCGGCAGCCGCAGCCGCGGGCGCCGAAGGCACACCCAGCCCGGCCCGGGTCTTCCGGAGAATGTCCCCGACATGATCTTCCAAGGTCATAGGCGGTGACTTTGGCGAGGCCGGCCCCGACCGGCAAGCAAACTTGGCGGGGCGGGGTGGCGAGTTGGTTGTGGGTCTCCGGAGTGGCGTGGGTGCTGCGGGTCGTGGACCTGCGGTCTTTGGCGGGACCGCAGATTTGTCCAGGCTGCGGCGGCTTGGCGCGCGGCCGTTTCGAGATGGAAGCGAGGGCGGCGCATGGTTTCCTCCGCGCTGGAGAGGGAGGCGAGGGAATCGACACGTGCGAACCGGCTCCGGGCGGAGCGGGGCAGGGATTCAATGCCGCTGATTGCGACGCAGGGCACGCCGCATCGCTCGCACCGAGCCAGGAGTTCGCCAATGCCTTTGCCCATGAGGGATTGATGGTCGAGGCGGCCTTCCCCGGTGATGACGAGGTCGGCCGACCGGATGCGGCGGGTCAGGCCGGCCTCGTGTGCAAACAGGGCGAAGCCAGCCATGGGTTTCGCCTTGAGGAAGGTCATCAGGCCGCAGCCCAGTCCTCCTGCGGCGCCTGCCCCGTCTGTGCGCCCGGTTGACTTGCCCAACTGGCGCTGCATGACTCCCGCCATCCGGGCCAGCGCCTGCTCCGCGCGTTTGAAGTCAGTGGGCCGAAGTCCCTTTTGCGGACCGTAAACACGGGTGCAGCCGGTGGGGCCGAGCAACGGATTCCGCACGTCCACCGCCACAATGAGTTGTCCAAGCCCGAGGCGAGGAGTCGCTGGAATGATCTGGTGGCAGGAGACCAGGTCCGGCCAGGAATGGATTTCGTTTCCGCGGCGGTCAAGGAATCGCCAGCCGAGGGCGCGAGCCAGGCCGAATCCGCCGTCGTTGGTGGCGCTGCCGCCGACGCCGATGAGGCACCGGCGCGGGTTGAGCTTCGAGACCGCGGTCAGGACCTTGGCCAATCCGGCGGTGTCAAGGTCGAAGGGGTGGAAGCGGCCGGGAGGAAGCATGGCCAGCCCGATGACGCGGGCGGATTCGACGATGGCAGTGCGGGTGCGCGGTTCCCACCACCAGCGGGCGCGGCAGGGGCGGTGGGCGGCGTCCAGGGTCTTCACCCATCGTGCGCTTGCCCCCAACAGATGGCTGAGCACGGGACCGAAACCGTCGCCGCCATCGCTCATGGGCAGGAGATCCAGAACGTCGTCGGGCCGGGCCTGGCCCCAGCCCTGAGCGATGGCTCGGGCGGCTTGCGCGGCCGTCAATGTGCCTTTGAATTTGTCGGGAACGACGAGGACTCGCAGGGGTGCGGCGGTACACCCCCGTTTTGGCCCCTGTTTCATCGGAACCCTGGAACTCATGTGGGGGGCAGAAGTTTTCGCAGGAACCGGCCGGTGTGCGAGCGCGGGTGTCGGGCGATCTGCTCGGGGGTGCCTTGTGCGACCACGCGGCCGCCCGCGTCGCCGCCTTCCGGTCCGAGATCAATCACCCAGTCCGACTCGGCGACCAGTTCGAGATTGTGCTCGATGACGATGACGGAATGTCCGGCGTCCACGAGGCGCTGGAGCACTTCGACCAACCGGGCGATGTCGGCCATGTGCAGGCCGATGGTGGGTTCTTCCAGAATGAACAGCCGTGAGCTTTGGTTCCTGGACTTTGGACTTTGAACGCGATCCGAATCCGGACCGGGGCGCAGTCCTCCGAGCAGGTGGCTCACGAGTTTGACGCGCTGGGCTTCGCCGCCGCTGAGGGTGGGGCTGGTCTGGCCCAGCTTGAGGTAATCGAGGCCGGTGTCGTGCAGGGCCTGGAGAGGACGCAGGATGCGGCGTTGCGCGCCGAAGAAGGTCAGCGCCTCCTCGACACTCAGGTCCAGCACCTGGGCGATGTTGCGTCCGTTGAACTCGATATCGAGTGTCTCGGGATTGAAGCGTGTGCCCTGGCAGGTTTCGCAGCGCACGAAGGCGGGCGGGAGGAAATTCATCTCCAGCTTGATGACCCCCGCACCCTGGCATTCCGGGCAGCGGCCTTGGGGGCTGTTGAAGGAGAACCGGCCGGGACCGTAGCCGCGCATGCGGGCCTCGGGCACCTGCGAGAAGAGGCGGCGGATGTCGTCGAAGAAGCCCACGTAGGTGGCGGGCACGGAACGCGGGGTGCGACCGATGGGTGATTGGTCCACTTCGTGGACGGCGGCGAGGGATTGGTGGCCGGTGACGTGCGGACTATTGCGTGGCGCGTCTGGCGGGCGGCGTTTTCCGTGGCGCGCGGGGTGGGTGAGGGCGGTGTGGAGGGCCGGGAGGAGGCAATCGCGGATGAGTGTGCTTTTGCCGGAGCCGCTGACGCCGGTCACGCAGACGAAGCGGTTGAGGGGGAACTGGACGGTCAGATTTTTCAGGTTGTGAACCGAAGCCTTGTGCAGGGCGAGCGCAGCACAGGCGTGCGGCTTGTCCGTTAAATGCTTGTTACTGGACGAGGGACACTGGGGCAGGCGGGACGCCTGGGCTGCGTGTACGGGCCGCCGGCTGCCGCGGGTGGGATAGGCGCGGGTTTCCTGGGCGCGGAGGTGCTGGCCGGTGATGGAATCCTTATGGCGCATCAGTTCCCGGAGTGTGCCGGCGGCCATGACGTTCCCGCCGCGCGCGCCGGCGCCGGGGCCGAGGTCCACGATGTAATCGGCGGCGCGCATGGTGTCCTCGTCATGTTCGACGACGACGATGGAATTGCCGCGGGCGCGCAGGCGTTGGAGCACATGGAGGAGTTGATGGTTATCGCGCGCATGGAGGCCGATGGTGGGTTCATCCAGGACGTAGAGCACGCCGCTGAGGTTGGAGCCCAGTTGGGCGGCGAGCCGGATGCGCTGGCTTTCGCCCCCGGAGAGTGTGGGCACGGCGCGATGCAACTCGAGGTAGCCCAGGCCGACTTCTTCGAGGAACCTCAGCCGGCTGCTGATTTCGGGGAGGATGTCGCGGGCGATGGCGGCTTCACGTGCCTGGAATCTAAGACGGGCGAAGAACGCGGTGGCGGCGGTGACGTTGAGTCCGCCGAGTTCGACGATGGTGGGGCCGTGGGCGGTGGCGGACGATTCCTGCTTCCCGCTTGCGGATCGGGTGGGCAGTGACCTGTTACGGGCAGGGGTCGGGTGGGACGCCTGCGCCACGTTGAGGCGGACGGCGCGGGCGACGGGGTTGAGGCGGGCGCCGTGGCAGTCGGGGCAGGGTTCGCGTTCGCCTTCCTGCCAGCGCCACCAGGTTTCCTCGATGGCATCGGCGCGTTCGCCGCGGTCCACGTCCTCGGGCATCCAGAACAGTTCGCCAAAGCCGCGGCATCTCGGGCACCAGCCCTGGGCGGAATTGTAGCTGAACTGCTTGGGGTCCAGGGGTTGGAAGGCGCGCTGGCAGTGGGGGCAGACGCGCTCGGTCGAGTGCACGGTGAGGTGGTCGTGGGGGTCCAGGGCAAAGAGGGTGCCCTGGCCGAGGGTGAGGGCGGTGTCCACCAGGGGGGAATGGGAAGGCTGAGCCTTAGGGGACGCAGGGGATGGAGGGAGGGTGCCGACCAGGATTTCGAGGTCGTGCTCGCGGAAGCGGCCGAGGCGGAAGGGTTGGCGGGTGTCGTGGAAGCGCCCGTCGGCGCGGATCTGGGTGTAACCGTGTTGGGCGGCCCAGCGGGCGACCTCCGAGTGGAAGCCTTTGCGGTTGCGCACCACGGGGGCGAGGAGGCGGAGGGCGCCGCGCCGCGCGGCCTCGGCCAGCAGTTGCCGCCGCACTTCGTCCCGGGTCTGAGGCTGCACGGGTCGGGCGCAGGCCGGACAATGCTGCGTGCCGGCCTTGGCATACAGGAGACGGATGAAGTGGTGGATCTCGGTGACCGTGGCGACGGTGCTTTTGCCGCCGCCCCGGCTGGTGTTCTGCTCGATGCTGACGGTGGGAGGCAGGCCGGTGATGCGGTCCACGTCCGGCTTGGGCAGTTGCTCGACGAACTGGCGCGCGTAGGCGCCCATGGAGTCGAGGAAGCGGCGCTGTCCCTCGTTGAACAGGATGTCGAAGGCCAGCGTGCTTTTGCCCGAGCCGCTCACGCCGGTGACGACCACGAACTTCGAGCGGGGGATGGCGAGCGAGAGATTTCGGAGGTTGTGCTCGCGGGCGCCTTCGATCTGGATGGTTCCGCTGGTTGAACGGTTCATGAGCCACCTCCGGGTGTCGGACGGCGCGATGACTTCAGCAAGGGTTTGAGGAACCGTCCGGTGTGGCTTCCAGCGCAAGCGGCGACTGTCTCCGGCGTTCCCGCCACGACGAGTTGCCCGCCGGCCTCCCCGGCTTCGGGGCCGAGGTCGATGATCCAATCGGCGCATTTCAGGACCTCGAGGTTATGCTCGATGACCAGGAGCGAATGGCCGGCGTCCACAAGGCGCTGGAGGGCCTGCAGGAGGATGCGCACATCTTCGAAATGGAGGCCGGTGGTGGGCTCGTCGAGGATGAAGAGGGTGGGTTGCGGGGGCGTGCCCGGCGTTGGCGGTTGGTCGTCGGCGCTGCTTTGGCGGGTCGGGCGCTGCGGTGTCGGCGCCGAGGCCGCGCGCAGTGCGGCCCTGCCGTTTGCGGTGACAGTCTGCGGTGAGCGCTCTGCCGCCGCTGTGGAGTCGGCCAGGTGCCGCGCGAGCTTCAATCGCTGACTTTCGCCGCCGGACAGGGTGTTGATCGGCTGGCCCAGTTGCAGGTAACCCAGACCGACCTCCTGCAACCACTTGAGGCTGGCCACCGCGCGCGCGGCGGGCCTGGAGTCCATGAAGGTTTGCAGGAACTCGACCGCTTCGTCCACCGTCGATTCGAGCAGGTCGGCGATGGACAACGAACGGGTTGCGTGTTGCGTGTTGCGTGAACTTGAATCCGGGGGCGTTGCCGCTGGCTTGCGGCGGCCTTCCGGCTTGCGTCCTGCGTCGGCTGTTCCCTGACTTCTGCCTTCTGCACCCTGCACGCTCACTTCCAGAATGTGTTCCCGGTAGCGTCGGCCCTTGCAGTCGGGGCAGCGGAGGAAGACGTCGCTGAGGAACTGCATCTCGACCTTCTCGAATCCGGCGCCGTGGCAGCGTTCGCATTGTCCCTGGGGCGAGTTGAAACTGAAGGCGCTGGCGTTGAGTCCCTGGCGTCGGGCCGCCTCGCTTTGGGCGAAGAGCTCCCGGATGTGGTCGAAGGCGCCGGTGTACACGGCGGGGTTGGAGCGGGGGGTTTTGCCCAGGAGGGATTGATCGACGAGCACCGCCTGGGTGAGGTGTTCGGCGCCGGTGAGGCGCGGACCGTGTTGCGTGGACTCGGGTTCGGGGGCGTCACTTTCTTCGTCGAGGCGGTCGGAAGCTTTGTGGGCATCCGGGTTCGCGCCAAGTTGCTCTTGCAAGGCGGGCAGGAGGACTTCGCGGACCAGGGTGGATTTGCCGGAACCGCTGACGCCCGAGATGCAGACCAGGCGGTTGAGAGGGATGGACACGGTCAGGTTCTTGAGGTTATGGCGACTGACGTTGGACAAGGTTACGGCAGCGCAGGCGTCCGTCCGGCTCACAGGGAGATCGTTGGAGGACAGGCGGCGCGGCTGGGTGGCGGGACCGGGTCGTCGAGCCGGGATTGCAATGGCGGCGGCGCCGGCGAGGTAGCGGCCGGTGAGGGAGCGCTTGGATTTCAGAATCTGCTGCCAGGAGCCTTGGAAGACCCGTTCGCCGCCGGCGGCGCCATGGCCGGGCCCGAGGTCGATGATTTGGTCCGCGGCTTCCATGACCCGGCGCTCGTGCTCGACCACCACCACGGTGTTGCCTTCGTCGCGCAGGGCTTCGAGGATGCGGACCAGCCGGTCGGTGTCGCGCGGGTGCAGGCCCACGCTGGGTTCGTCCAGCACGAACAGCGTGTTCACCAGGCGCGTGCCCAGGCAGGCGGCGAGGTTGACGCGTTCGGTTTCGCCGCCGGATAACGTGCGCGTGGCGCGGTCGAGGGTGAGGTAGCCGAGGCCGATGTCGTGGAGGTATCGCAGTCGGGCGCGGACTTCGGCAAGGGCGTGGTCGAGCGCGGAACGTTCCGCCGGCGCACCGGACGTGTTCCCCAAGGCAGCAGGTACACCGAGCGCGGACCTGGACGCGGGGTGGCGGGAAAGATCGTCCATCAGCGTGAGCGCAGCGGCGATGGGCAGAGCGTAGAAGTCGGCGAGCGTCAGGCGTGAGCCGTTCTGCGCAAGCTGGTGGAGCAGGGCGTCGGGGTTGAGCCGGGCGCCGTGGCAGTCGGGGCAGGGGGTATAGGCGCGGTAGCGGGAGAGGAGCACGCGGACGTGCATTTTGTAAGCTTTGGATTCCAGCCAGCGGAAGTAGCCCTTCACGCCGTACCACGCCCGCGGCCACTCGTGTTCCTTGTCCTTCCCGTAGTCCGGATCGCCCAGGAGAATCCAGTTCTGGTGTTCCTGGGAAAGATCCCGGAAGGGCACGTCGATGGGAACCTGGGTTGCGCGGCAGAACTTGAGCAGGTCGCGCTGGCATTCCGCGCTCATGCCGCTTTGCCAGGGTTTCACGGCGCCGTCGCGCAGGGTCTTGCATCGGTCGGGGATGGCGCGGTGATAGTCGATGCTGATGATGCGTCCGAAGCCTTTGCAGGCGGGGCAGGCGCCCAGCGGATGGTTGAAGCTGAACAGGGCAGGAGACGGAGCGCGGTAATCCACGTCGCAGGCGGCGCAGTGGAGGCGATTCGAAAAGAGCAGGGGCGCGCTGGCGGAGGTGTTGCGGGTTGCGGGTTGCGTCGTGGAGGCTTCGTTCGTCATGGGGTGGATCGACAACCTGCCTTTGCCGAAGTGGTAGGCCTGTTCGCAGGCTTCGATGAAGCGGGCGCGGTTGGACGGGGTGAGGCGCAGGCGGTCCTGGACCACGGTGATTGCAGATTGCAAATTGCTGATTGCCGGGTGGCCGGCGGCCTGGTCGATGCGGACCACGGCGCGGTTCAGCAGCAGACGCTGGTAGCCCTGTTTGGCGATGAGCGCCAGGGATTCTTCGAGAGAGAGTTTCCCGGAGAGCGGCAGGTCAAAGGTTATCAACACTTCGGCCTGCGGTCCTTCGCTTTGCGCCCTCATCGTCTTCCAGACGGTTTGCGGGGGTTCGGGACGGACGGGCTGCCCGCACTGGCGGCAATGGAGTTGGGCCAGGTGCGGCCAAAGGACCTTCATGTGGTCGCAAATCTCGGTCAGGGTGCCCACGGTCGAGCGGGTGCTGCGGACGGTATTGCGCTGCTCGATGGCGATGGAGGGCGGGATGCCTTCGATGCTGTCCACGCGCGGTTTGTCCATGCGATCGAAGAACTGGCGGGCGTAGGGGGAGAAGGTTTCGATGTAACGGCGTTGCCCCTCGGCATAGAGCGTCTCGAAGGCGAGCGAGCTTTTCCCCGAGCCGCTCAGGCCGGTGATCACCAGCAGTTTGCCCAGCGGCAGGTCCAGGTCGAATCCCTTGAGATTGTTTTGCCGGACACCGCGGAGGCGGATGGCGGGATTGGACTCTGCTCTGGACATGGCCCGTCGAATCTAGCGGCACAGGGGGCGAAGTCAAACGGGGCCATGGCCCCTGCAGCCATTCTCATTTTGGAGCGCGGGTCCGCGACCCGCAGCAGCTTCGCCTGGAACAAAGCCACTGGAAGATTGAGAACGGCCTTCCGTGGCGGGGGTGCTGCGGCTCATGGAGCCGCGCTCCGGGCCAAAATGAGAATTGCTGCGGCCCCTGAACCTCGAAGCCAGGCGCGGTGAGCGTCGGCGTGGTATCTGGCCGCGTGCCGGATCCGTTCAGACACCAAGACACCGAAGGCACAGAGGTGAAGGGCGGACCGCGGCTACGCCGACGCGGGGCTTGCGGTCCGCTTCAGCCGGCCTCGGCTGGTTTTCCGCGCTGCTTCACCGCCCCGGTTGGAACTGGGAACGCTTGCGCAACTCCAGAGTCCGGCTACAGGGCCGGGGTGGGGGTGCGGCCGAGGCGGCTCAGGTCCCCGCTCGATCCCTTGATCGGGCGCAGGATGAATTCGTAGGAATAGTTGGGCTTGGTCAGGCGGTACTGCGGGAGCGGTTTGGCCCCCCAACTGTTGATGCCCCCGACTCCGCGTTGGGCGAGGTCGATGTTCCAGGTGATCTGGTCCCGGGCGGGCAGTTCGTTGGAGTGGGAGGCAGCCTCGAGATCGGCCTGTGAATAGGGCCAGGCGCTTACGTTGAGATAGGGGTTCTTGTGGATGGCCATGAGGCCCCGTCCACCGCTGTCCAGCAGGGCAGCCCAGCGGACGTCGATGTGGTTGCCGTTTTCCTGGGGGCGGACATACACGTGGTTCAGGGTTCGCACGTCGCCGGAGTAAAGTCCGATGGCGGTGCCGTGGCGGCGGTCCTGGTAATTCTCCTGCGGACCGCGTCCGAGCCAGGTCAGGCGATGGCAATCGCCGGGCAGCCCCAACTGGAGGCCCACGCGCGGGATTTCCGGGAGGTCACCGTCGGTCTTCAGTTCCACCTTCACTTCGAGATCGGCGTTGGGATGGATGATGAAGGTTTGGAGCAGCGAAGCTTTGCCGCCGGCCAGGGACGATTCAATGGCCACGCGCACGGTGTTGGCAACCATGCCGGCGGTGATGTCGCGGGTTTTGCGGCTTTCCGCGGCGGTCTTCCACACACCGGAATCCTGGAACAATTGGTTGCGGCCCACGCCCGCCAGGTCGTTGTCGGTGGGCGCGCGCCAGAAATTGGGCGTCAGGGGGGAGGCGATGCATTCCTGCTTCTCGTAAACGAAGGATTCGAGGCAGCCATCCTGGCGGTCGAATCGCACCGAGAAGCGGGAGCCTTCGATGATGATGTCATTCGGCGTGTTGGAGATGCGCAGGGGCACCGCGCGTTTGACGATGGGGGCGGGGATGGGAGCCGAGGGGATGGGGAGCGGGAACTGGTCCCAGGCCAGCATCCATCCCTCAGGCGCCCAGCGGGTGGCCTCGGTCAAGGTCCACTGGAGGTTCAGGTGGTATTCAGCGCCGGGAGCGGGTTGGATGGTCTTGAGGGGAATCCGGAGTTCGGCGCGCTGGCGGGCGGGCAGGGACATCGCCGGGAGGGTGCCTTTCTGGATGATCCGGCCATCCTCGATCACTTCGAACGTGGGGGTGAGGTGGCTGAGGGTCAGGAAATCATGCTTGTTCTCCACCTCGACCACTCCCTGGGCCAGGTCTTTCGGGTGCGTCTGGACGTATTGATACACCTTCCTCGCCTCCTGCAGGTGCGGTGCGGGTTTGCGGTCCGGCTGCACCAGGCCGTTGCAGCAGAAGTTGCCATCCGAGGGCACGCCCGGCGGTCCGAAATCTCCCCCATACGCCCAGAAGCTTCGTCCCTCCGCATCGATCTTGCGAAGGCCCTGGTCCACCCAATCCCAGATGCAGGCGCCCTGCAGCACGGGGTGCTTCTCGATGACGTCCCAGTATTCCCGGAGGTCGCCGAGGCTGTTGCCCATGGCGTGTTCGTATTCGCAGAGGATGAGCGGCTTGGTGGGGCTGCCCGCCGCGTATTTTTCCACCTGATCCGGGGTGGCGTACATCGGGCAATAGATGTCGGTGTGATCCCTGAGCTTGGCCTGCTCGTATTGGACCGGACGGGAGGCGTCGCGCGCTTTGATCCAGGCGTAGGTGGCTTCGAAGTTGGCGCCGTCGCCGGCTTCGTTGCCGAGGGACCAGATGATGATCGAGGGGTGGTTCTTGTCGCGCTCGACCATGCGGATGGTGCGATCCAGGTGGGCGGCCTTCCATTCGGGCTTGTTGGCCAGGGTTTGCTCCGGCTCGTAGCCGATGCCGTGACTTTCGATATTGGCCTCGTCGATGACGTACAGGCCGTAGAGGTCACAGAGATCATACCATTCGGGCACGTTCGGGTAGTGGGCGGTCCGGACGGTATTGATGTTGTTCTGCTTCATCAGGCGGATGTCCTCGATCAGGGAGGCGCGCGAGAGGGTGTAGCCGGTGTCGGGGTCCATCTCGTGCCGGTTGACGCCTTTGAGGTGGATGGGTCGGGCATTGACCAAGAGCTGGTGGCCCCGGATTTCGCTGCGGCGGAAGCCCACTTTGAGCGGGATGGATTCGATCACTTGGTTCCCGCCGTCGCGATGGGTGAGCAGCAGTTGGTAGAGGTTCGGGGTTTCCGCGGACCACGGAAGCGGGGTTGGCACGCCGGTGGTGAGCTTGAGCAGGGCCTTTTGTCCGGCGGCCACGCCGTTGGCGCGCACGCCCTCGGACAGGACCTGGTTGCCTTCGGGATCGAGGAGGCGGAGGTGCACGTCCGCGTTGTGCGGTTGGGCGGAGGTGTTTTCGACCTCGGCCTCGACGGTGAGCTGGCCTTGCTGGCCATGCTCGTCGAGCAGGGCCTGCACAAAGACGTCGCGAACCCGGACGACGGCGGCGGCGTGGAGATAGACATCGCGAAAGATGCCGCTCATGCGCCACTTGTCCTGGTCCTCGATGTAGCTGGCATCGGAGAACTGGTACACCTCGACGGCCAGGATGTTTTCACCCGGGGCCACCAAGTCGGTCAGGTCAAACTCGGCCGGGGTGCGGCTGTCCTTGCTGAACCCGACCTTGCGTCCATTGCACCAGAGGTAGAAGGCAGATTCCACGCCGTCGAAGGTGAGGAGCACGCGGCGTCCGTTCCAGGATCTGGGCAGGGTGAAGGTGCGCCAATAGCTGCCCACCGCATTGCGCCCCGGGGGGATCTTGGGCGGGTCCATTTCACCCCAGGGACAGTGCGCGTTATCGCGCATCATGTTCACGTAGATCGGGTAGCCGTAACCCTTCATCTGCCAGCAGGAGGGGACCTCGATGTCGTCCCAAGCGGTGGCGTCGAAGTCGAGCGCGTAGAAATCCACCGGCCGGGCGGACACGGTTTCCGACCCGTGAAACTTCCAGGTGCCGTTGAGGGACTGGTACCAGGGCGAGGCTGCGCGGCGTGCGGCCAGCGGTTGGGCGGTGTCACTGTGCTTGAGGGCCATGCGCTCGCTGGGGTAGGCGATGGTGGTGGCCCGGGGTGCCAGGCGATGGGTCCCGACCACTTCGGGGTTTTGCCAATCCGGCGGAGGATTTGTGGCGGCCGGGGTGTTCAGCCCGGCCAGGAGGGTGGTCGTCAGGAGGGCACGGCGTCCCCACAGAGTGCGGGGACGTGTGATGGGGGCAGTATTCTCAGCCTGGATTTTCACAGTGGCAGTGCGGGCCTCTAAGCCAGCGTTGAAAAGCGGTGGATGGTGGTCTGGCGGTAAACTTCTCCCGGCCGCAGCACGGTGCTGGGGAACGCAGGCCGGTTGGGTGAATCCGGGTAATGCTGGGTTTCCAGGCAGAATCCGCTGTGCTGAACGTAACGGCGGCCACCCTTGCCGGGCTCGGTTCCATCCAGGTAGTTGCCGGTGTAAAGCTGCACGGCGGGTTCGGTGGTCAGCCACTCCAGGACGCGGCCCGTGACCGGTTCCTCGACGCGGGCTGTGCGGACCGGTTGCGTGCCGCCGCCGCCATCGATCACGTAGTTGTGGTCGTAGCCCGTGGGCGTTGCCCCCACCTGCGCCATGCGCGAGCCGAGGGTGGCGGGCCGGAGGAAATCCCAAGGCGTGCCCGCCACGGAAACCAATTCGCCGGTCGGCAGGCTGTGGTTGTCCACGGCGGTGAACCGCGAGGCGTTGAGCTGGAGCCGGTGGTCGAGAACGGTGCCCTCGCCGCGCAGATTCCAATACGTGTGGTTGGTCAGGTTCAACACGGTGGGCTTGTCTGTCCGAGCTTCGTAGTCCAGCCGCAATTCGTTGGATTCGGTGAGCGTGTAGATCACCTGGACTTCGAGCCGGCCGGGGTAACCCTCATCCCCGTCCGGACTGACATGAGTGAACCGGACGGCGACGCCATCGGCGGCCGGGACTTCCTGAGCCTGCCAGACGGCCTTGTCGAATCCCTTGAGTCCGCCATGGAGGGTGCAGGGACCGCTGTTCAGGGCGAGGGAGTATGGTCGTCCGTCGAGGATGAATTTCCCCCCCGCGATGCGGTTGGCGTAGCGCCCAACGATGCAACCCATGTACGGGTTGCCGGGCCGCAGCCAGCCCTCAAGGGTGTCGTAGCCCAGGGTGATGTCCGCCAGTTGCCCGGTGCGGTCCGGTGTGTGCAGTTCGAGGAGGGTGGCTCCGCGGGTCATGATCCGGGCGGTGATCCCCGTCCGGCTCTTGAGCGTGAAAGCCTGGATGTCCGTGCCGTCCGGCAGCGTGCCGTAGGATGAGTTGACGACTGTTGCCATAGGGTTGGGGGGCGGCAAAAGTTGCGAGTTCTGCTTCGGGCGGGGATGACCCGGCGGAGCGGCAGACTCGGGGAAGCCTGGCGCAACGTGTGGGTCCCCGAGCGCACGGCTCGGTGCGCCGGAAGGCGTCCTAGGATCCGCCGCCTTTCCGGGAACCCCGCACCGCCATGATGAGCATCCACAGGCCGAAGACCAGGAGGATGACCCCCCAGATCAGGTTGATGTTGATGCCCAGGGAGCCTTCGTACAGCTCGGCCTTGGACCGGGTGACCAGACCGAAGAGTGTCAGCAATCCTCCGATCAGGGTGAACATGAGGCCGATTGGCCAGCGGATATCGAGTCCCATAGCAATGATCCTTTCGAGTGGGGTGGTTTACCAGAAAACGATGTTCAGGATGAGGCAGGCGAGCAGGAGAATCGTGCCCACCACCGCCGGACGCGAGTACCAGGGCGCGTGTTCGTCCTTGATCTTCGGGGTGAGGGCATAGACCAGGCCCTTGAGCTCCTCGTCGGTCTTGGTGCGCTTGGTGGCCAGCGAGATGCCGAGCGTGAGCACGAAGCACACGATGAAGGCGAAGCTGGCGAGCCAGAAGTTTTGAGCCATCTCGCTGGGGAACTGCAACGTCTGGGGCACCTCGGTGTTGCCGAGGCTCCAAAGGTAACCGCCCTTGACGCCCGGGAGGTTGCCCTGGGCGATGGTCAGGGCGTGGAACAGCGCCGAACCGCCAATGCCTCCAAACAAACCCAGGAAGGCGCCGGTGCCCGTGGTGCGCACCCAGAACATGGCGAGGATGAACGTCGCAAACAGCGGCGCATTCACGAAACCAAACACCAATTGGATGATGTCCATGGCGTTGTTGTAGAGCGACGCGAAATACGCCGCGCCGATGCTGACCAGAATCCCGACCACCGTGGCCGCCTGCCCCATCCAGAAATAATGGTGGTCGCTCTTGTTCGGAGCGAGGTAGGCCTGGTAGAGGTCGTAGGTCCAGACGGTGTTGAAGGCCGTGACGTTGCCCGCCATGCCGGACATGAACGACGCCAGCAGCGCCGTGAGCGCCAGACCCAGCAGCCCCGTCGGACAATACTTCTTCACCAGCGAGAGAATCACGCCGTCGTAATCGTACTCGGCCACCGCGCTGTAGAGTCCCTTCTTGATCTCTTCGTCGCTCAAGGAGCCAGCGTCCCTGACCAGGGTGGCCACCTTGTCCTGATCCATCTTGCGGCCCATCGACTTGCTCACGGCGCTGAGGGCGGCGGCGGTGTCCAGGTTGCCGGAGGCCCGCACCACCTCGGCCGACGCGGTGTAAACCTGGTCACTGATGATCGGAGGCGGGATGCGGTAATCCTTGTCCGGCATCGAGGTCAACGCGACCGCGATCATGCCGGGGACGATCACCAGCAGGGGGAAGAGCATTTTGGGCACGGCCGCCACGATGGGAGTGTTGCGGGCGGCGGTCATGTTCCGGGCTGCCATGGCGCGCTGCACCACGAGGAAGTTGGTGCACCAGTAACCAAACGAGAGGACGAAGCCGAGTCCGAAGACCATGGCGAAGATGTCCACGCCCATCGGGTTGTTGGCCGGTCCGGCCAGCAGTGGTTGCCAGGCGCTGGACCAGGCGTTGGCGGCGTAGGTGGTGCCGGTTTCCTTGAGGTGCAGGGCGCCGGGATTCGTGGCCACCCCTTCCAAGGCCTGGTTCATCGCACCCCAGCCGCCGAGATCCTTGAGCCCGAGGTAAACCACCGGCGCGAATCCGAGCACGATCATGAAGAACTGGAGCACCTCGGTGTAAATGGCGGAGGTCAGGCCGCCCTTGAGCACATACACCAGCACGACCGCCGAGCAGACCCACAGGGCGGCGTGGTAATTCCAGCCGAGCAACTGGTTGAGCAGCTTGGCCAGCGCGTTCATCGAGATGCCCGAGGCGAACACCGTCATCACCGCGAACGCGATCGAGTTCAGCGCCCGGACGCGTTCGTCGAAACGCATCTTGAGGTATTCGGGGACCGAGCGCGCCTTCGAGCCGTAGTAGAAGGGCATCATGAACACGGCGAGGAAGATCATGGCGGGGATCGCGCCCACCCAGTAGAAGTGGGCGGTGGCGATGCCGTACTTGGCGCCGCTGGCGGCCATCCCGACCAGTTCCAGCGCGCCCAGGTTGGCCGAGATAAAGGCCAGTCCGGTGACCCAGGTGGGGATCGAGCGGCCGGAGGTGAGGAAGTCCGACGAGCTCTTCATGTACTTGCGCAAGGCGAACCCGATGCCGATGACGAACAGCGTATAGATCGCGAGAATGGAGTAGTCCAGCCAGGTGAGATCAACATTAGTCATAGATGTGCGGCGAGATTATGGATTGGGCGGGGTCATGTCAACGGAGGGCAAGCCCTTCCAAAGCAAGACGTAGCGACCGACGTGCGGAGGCTGCGATGCGGTGGACGTGGGGCTGCGCCGGTCCTTCCCGCGGGCGGCTGGTGAGGGCGGGGGCGTGTCGAGGATTTGGAATGAGGGCGCCGACGGATGTCGGGCGGCTACGGGGAGCGGGGTGTTGTGACAGGGAGCAGGAGGAGGAGAAGGGAGGACAAAGAGCTACCCGTTGTAATGCCGGGCTGGCAGGTCGCGAAGGCGTTGAGCCGCCTGTTCGGCGGTGATGTCGCGCTGGGGTTCCGCGAGCATCTCGTAACCCACCATGAATTTCTTCACCGTGGCGGAGCGGAGCAGGGGCGGATAGAAATGCGCGTGCAACTGCCAGTGGCGGAAGTCGCCGTCGTCAGTCGGCGCCCCGTGCCAGCCCATGGAGTAGGGGAACGAGGTTTCAAACAGGTTGTCGTAGCGCGTCAGGCTGCGTTTGAGAATCTCCGCCAGTGCGGCGCGCTCGTCCGGGGTCAGGTCGGGCAGACGCGGCACGTGGCGACGGGGCAGGAGCAGGAGTTCAAACGGCCAGACGGCCCAATAAGGGACCAGCATCACCCAGTGGGCATTGGCCTCGACGATCCGTGTCCTGGCCGCCTCCTCGGCCTGCAAATAGTCCAGCAGCAGCACGGTGGAATGGGTGCGCAGGTAATTCCGCTGCGCATCCTCCTCCTGGGCGGGAAAGCGCGGGATGAAATTGCCGGCCCAGATCTGACCGTGCGGATGCGGATTCGAGCAGCCCATGACGGCGCCTTTGTTCTCGAAGACCTGCACCCAGCGATGGCGTGAGCCCAGGTCGTTGACCTGATCCGCCCAGAGGTTGACGACTTTCAGGATCTGGCTGGACTCCATCTCTGGCAGCGTGAGGTCGTGACGCGGCGAAAAGCAGATGACACGGCACTCGCCACGCACCGGCTCGCACTGAAGCAGGCCCTGCGGGGCGCCGCCCGCCAGCGGGGTGTCGGGCAGCATCGCGGAGTAATCGTTCCGGAAAACAAACGTGTCGGGGTAGTCCGGGTTCCTCGCGCCGCCCGCCCGCTCGTTGCGCGGGCAGAGGTAGCACTGGGGATCATGGGGCGGACGGGACCCGCCGCCGGCGCTTTCCTTCTGTCCCTGCCACGGCCGCTGGGTGCGGTGCGGCGAGACCAGGATCCATTCGCCGCTCAGCGGGTTGAAGCGCCGGTGCGGGTGCTTCTCCGGATCGAAGTTCATCCCTTGATCACGGTGGCGCCGGCCGCGGGGCGGGACACGAACACGGTGGGTTCGATGCCGACCTCGCGCTTGTAGCCATCGACCAGTTTCTTGCTGATGGAGTCGGTGGCGGAGGCTTTGATCAGAGCCACGGTGCATCCGCCGAAACCGCCGCCGGTCATGCGGCAGCCGAAAACGCCGCCGGCGACGCCGATCTGGCGGGCCAGGTTCACGACCACGTCCAGTTCGGCGCAACTCACCTCGTAATCGTCGCGCAGGGACTCGTGGCTGGCGTACATCAGCGAGCCCACCTGTTTCCAATCCCCCTTGCGGATGGCAGCGGCGGCCTGGGTGGTGCGATCATTCTCGCCCACCACGTGCCGGGCGCGGCGGAAGGCCACCGGTCCAAGCTTCTCCCGGGACGCCTCGAGCATGGGCAGGGTGGCGTCGCGCAGGGCGGGGATGCCGAGCGTCCGGGCGGCTTCCTCGCAATGCGCCCGGCGTTCGGCGTATTCGCCTCCGGACAATTCGTGTTTGACGTTCGTGTTGAAGATCAGGATCGCCACCGAGTTGTCGCTCATGGGCACCAGCTCGGGTGTCCTGGACCGGCAATCCAGCAGCAGCAGGTGATCCTTCCTGCCCATCACGGAGACGAACTGGTCCATGATGCCGCAAGGCACGCCGGCGTAATCATGTTCGGCCCTCTGGCAGAGCAACGCCTTCTCGACCGGATCGAGCTGTTTGCCGGAAATGGTCTCGATCAGGGTGGCGGCGGCCACCTCGAGCGCGGCGCTGCTGGACAGGCCGCCTCCGATCGGGACCGTTGTCCCCATCAGGGCGTCAAAGCCACCCAAGGGGATGCCCTTCTGCTGGCAGCCCGCCAGCACGCCGCGGACGTAGTTCGACCACTTGGGTGAGCCCTTCAGAATGGGTTGGGAGGCGTCCACAATGAAATCCTCCTGCAGTTCGTTGGCCATCCACGTGATCGTGCCGTTGGCGCCGGAGATCGGGCGGGCGGCGGCGATCACGGTGTAGCGCTCGATGGCCATGGGGAACACAAATCCGTCGTTGTAGTCGGTGTGTTCCCCGATCAGGTTCACCCGGCCGGGCGCGGCCACCACCCACTGGGGATCACGCTGATAGCGGGTGCGGAAGGCGCGCGTTACGTCTTGAATGAGGGCTTCGAGTGTCATGATGCTGCTTGTGCTGTTGATGGGTGAACAAGGCCGGGGTGGCAATTCAGTCGTCCCGCCGCCCCTGAGTTGACTGCTTTCTTGCAGAAAACCGGATTGGCTGTCAAATGAATCCGGTCATTCTCTTCCCTCCCGGGTAACACTTACTCTTGGCGCACGGCGCCATGAACCGGGCAGGGCGCCGGTGCTCTGGCGCCGGGCCGCGCGCAGCGCGGCCCCATTTTGCCCCTAGGTTCATGGGAAGAGTCGCTGGGGGAGGAGGTGTCGCTTGTGCCGTCGTGGAATTTCCCGTAATACATCCCGCGTTGATGCCATACTTTGACATCCAGGAAAGGCCAAGCTCATGACCAGACTTTATCCCGTGTGTTTCCATCGGAACCTGCTGCACTTGCTTTGGTTTGGGGGCTGTCTGGGGTTTCTGGCCGGCGCCCCAGCCGCCGACCTGGAGCCGTTGATCCTGGAACTGCCGGCCCCGGCCTTCAAGGGGACGCCGAAGGACATGGCGGTGGACCCCGAGGTGGAACCGCTCTCCGACACGCCGCGTCCGCCGATGATGGTGCCCAAGGGCCTGCTGAACCTGGCCAAGGGCAAGGCGGTGACGTCGAGCACCGGCGCCACGGGCGCAACGACCGCCCAGGTTGTGGATGGCGACAAGGAGGGCTACGACACCAGCGCCTTCCTCATGAAGAAGGGCACGCAATGGGTGCAGATAGATTTGGGTGCGACGTCCGAGATCTTCGCCATCGTGGTCTGGCACGCGCATGATGTGGTGAAGATCTATCGCGACGTGATTGTGCAGGTGTCCGACGACCCGGGGTTCAAGCAGGGCGTTCAGACGCTTTACAACAACGACCGCGACAACAGTTCCGGGTTGGGGGCGGGCCAGGATCGCGAGTATTTCGAGACGGCGGAGGGCCGGTTGATCGACGCCCAGGGGGTCAAGGGCCGGTATGTGCGCAGCTACACCAGGGGCAGCACGGACAGTGCGCTTAACGAATGTGTGGAGATTGAAGTGTACGGCCGGCCGGCCCCATGAACCGTCCGCTGACACTGGCGCTGGCCCTGGCGCTGGGACTGAGTGTCTTCCTGGCGCTGATCCTTCGGTTGCCCAATCTGGATCAGCGCCCTTTCCATAACGACGAGGCGGTCAACGCGGTCAAGTTTCGGGACCTGCTGACCCGAGGTCGCTACGCATACGATCCGGAGGAATTCCATGGTCCCGCCTTGCACTACGCCACCCTATTCCTGGCGAGGGTGACCGGATGGCAGCGGTTTGAAGACACCACCGAAGCCAGCTTCCGTTGGCTGACCGTCCTGGTCGGTGTGGGGATGATTCCGGCGCTGATCCTGGTGCGGGACGCACTGGGCCGGGCCGGCACCGCCTGGGCGGCTGTGTGCCTCGCGCTCTCGCCCTCCCTGGTGTTCTTTAGCCGCGATTACATCCACGAGATCCTGCTGGTCGCCTCCACGTTGCTGCTGCTAGCCAGTGTGTGGCGGTATGCACGTCGCCCGGGGTGGGGGTGGGCGGTCGGGGTGGGGGGCTGTCTTGGTCTCATGCACGCCACGAAGGAAACCTTTGTGTTGAACCTGGTGGCGATGGGCTCTGGGTACGCACTGCTGCGGCTTACCGAGGGCTCCCCTGGTTTCGGAAGCGCGCCTCAGTCCGTGGGGCTGCGCGCTGCGGCCGGGCAGACGGCGGGGGCTCGACCCCGCGCCGTCCATGCTCTCGTCGGGTTGGCGGCGTGGGGTGGGGTGTGGGCGTTGTTGTTCAGTTCTTTCGGACGCAATCCAGCCGGCCTATGGGATTCCATTCGCACCTATGGGCCGTGGTTGAGCCGGGCGGGTGGGGAGTCGGCGCATCTTCATCCCTGGTGGTTTTTCGTCGAACGACTCCTCTGGCACTCCTCGGGAGGGTGGGCGCCTTGGACGGAACTGGGCCTGCTGGGCCTTGCGTTGGTGGGGGTTGGGGCGGCGTTTGCCCGACGGGGACTGGGTGAAGCCAGCGGAGCGTTTGTTCGGTGGTTGGGACTTTACGGGGCTCTTCTGTTCGCGCTGTATTCGGCCATTCCTTACAAGACGCCCTGGTGCATCCTGGGGGTGGCGCTGGTGATGACGCTGCTGGCTGGGGTGGGCTTGGCGGTCTTGTGGGGTGGGGTTGACCGGATGCCGCGGCGGGTGGGAGTGGCCGCGCTCACGCTCTGCCTCCTTGGCCATGGCGCCTGGCAGGCCTGGACGCTCTCACATTCACCGGTTGCCACGCGCCAGAATCCATGGGCCTACGGGGACACCGCCCCAGACATTCGCAATCTGACCGCCCTGATCCAACAACTGACGACGGCAGATCCGGCCGGCCTGAACCTGAACATCCAGGTGGTTTGCGAGCAGGATGATTACTGGCCGCTGCCTTACGAGTTGAGGCGCTTCACGCGCGTGGGGTGGTGGTCGGAACTTCCGCCGGCCCCCCGGGCGCCCGTGCTGGTCGTGTCCCCGAGGTGGGCGCCGCACCTGGACACGGATTCGGCGTATGTGAATGCCGGGGCCTTCCAATTGCGCCGCGGGGTGTTTCGCGCCTGTTACGTGGAGCGGGGCCTGTGGGCGGATTTCCTGGGCTCACGCGGGTCAAACTGAATCCGAGGGAGTGGGCGGGGCGGGGCGGTGAGGGCGCGGGGCGAAGGCGCGCCGCACCATGACCAGTTGATTAATCACCTGTTCGAGTTCGTGGGTATCCTTGGCGATGAGGGACTCGCATTCGTGACTGCAGTGGGGGCAGAGGCAGAGGCCGTGGCCTTGGTGGACCTTGAGTACGCGGACGCAATGAATGCACATCACGGCGCCGCATTGGGGGCATTGGAAGGCCACCTCCGCGTCCGGATGCTGTTGACAGTAGCGAACCTCGACCGCGGCCGAGCGCAGTTCCTGGGTGGACTTGGCGCTCTGCAGCTTGTCATCCGCCACCAACAGGCGCACTTCGCCCATGCGAATGGTCTGGCCGATGAGGACCTTGGATTCGGCAACGGGACTTTCGTCCACAAAGGTGCCATTCTCGGAATCCAGGTCGCGCACCGTCAGTCCCTCCTCATCCACAATCAGGTCGCAATGCGCCTTCGAGACACTGGAATGGTCCACGATGAAGTCGCATTTCTCGCCGGTGCCAAAGCGGTTCACCCCCGGTTTGAGGTGGATGACATCCCCAGGATCATCCCCGGATTGTCGGATCAGGCTGGCCATGCGCGTCGATTTCCTGAGCTGCGCGCAGCATGAGCGGCGCAGGGCCTGGTGTCCAACCCAAACTCGCTGCCTGAACTCACCCTCCCGGGTAACAGTTACCCTTGGCGCACGGCGACTCGCAACCCGGACATGGGCAGCGGGCGGGTTTCAGCCCTGAACGACCAACACCGGGCAGCTCGCCATGCGGACGACGTGTTCCGCGGTGTGGCTCGAGAGCATGCGAGGCAGGCCACGTCGGGTATGAATGCTGACCACGACAAGGTCGCATTTCAGTCGTTTGGCCGCCTTGATGATTTCATCCCACGCCAGACCGACGGTTACGACTTTGTGGGTGACCAGTCCTGGCGTGCAGGTTTGTCTGATGATTCTGTCGAGTTGTGTTCTGGCGTTTTTGATCAGCGCCTTGTGCGCTTCCTTCATGTGGCCGACCGCTCCTCCCGTGACCACCGGCGTCGGCAGGATGGGGAACTGCACCACATGCAGGAGCACCAACGTGCCCCCCGATCGGCGCGCCAGCGGGATGGCATGGTGGAGCGCCTGCATGGAACTGTCAGAAAAGTCCAGCGGCACGAGAATCCGTTTCCAATCGAGATTCGCTCGTCGCGGATCGGTCGCCCCGCGGGTCGCGCGGGCGGATGTGTTTACCATTTTCATGACGGACCTCCAATCTGCATTGGTTTTCGTTTTCCAGAGCCGCACTGGCCTGCCAGGGCATCGGCCTTCATCCCTGCCTTGGCCCGCCTGCCCAGATCCTCGGCGGCTCTCAACGCGCCATTCCAGTTCCCAACCCTGGCTCCCTGGCAACTCATCTGTCGCCCAAGCGGCCCTGCCTGAGTCAAGCTGGGTCTCGTCCGGGGTTGTGTCAAACGGCCCGGGGCTTTCAATCCTGAACCCAGCCCATCCGCCTCGAACGCGTCGATCACGAAAAGGTGGAGGCCCCGGGGAGCCGTGGATCAGGTGGCTGGCTTCCGGATGTGCGTCGGCGGTGATTGCCAGAGGGGCGAATAGTGCGAGGACTCACCTCCACGGCGGCAGGTCCATGGATCGGGCGCGGTGTTTCAGGAATCCGCGGCCGGATCGCGCCGCCTCCAGAGCCGCAACAACGCTCCAGCTCCGACGGCAACGCACATCCAGCCGAACACATCCCCACGGCGGTTGTAGAAGGTGGCGCCCTGGGGCCCCCGATCCGGGATCGAGACCGAGAAGAGGGTCCAACCCGCGCCGTAGAGGTGCCCCGCGTCATCGGTGAAGGTTTCGACGATTCGTCCGAAGGGATCCACCCAGCAGGTCTGGCCGTTGTTGGTGCAGCGCACCAACGGCACGCCGTTTTCCACGGCGCGGAACACTGCATTGGCGGCCTGTTGACGTTGCGCCGACCCTTCCCGGAACCATCCGTCATTGGTCAGGTTGACAAGGAAGTCCGTTCCGGCCCCGACCCCCTTGCGCGCCAGGTGAGGGAAGACGTCTTCAAAACAGATGAGGATGCTGGTTTCGGCTTCGAGGCTCTCCATGACAAAGGGCACAAACCCCGTCCCGCGCGTGAAGGCGCCGGTGATGGGGGTGAACCATTTCAGGAAGGGCAGCCAGCGACGGAACGGCACCTCTTCGCCGAATGCCACCAACTGCTGTTTGCGATAGGTGGCGCGGATCTCGCCATCCGGCCCGATCAGCCAGGCACTGTTGAAGTAGCTGACCTCCTCGTCCGGGGTCGGCCCGGGAATGGCATCGTCCGCGCCAATGATCATCCAGACCTGGTTGGAACGGGCGAGGCTGGTGATGGCGGTGTAGGTGGGTTCGTCCCAGCGCAGCAGCGTCGGCACGGCGGCTTCCGGCCAGAGCAGCAGGTCGGGTTGCGTCGTCAAGGCTTCTTGGGAAAGCCGGATCACCTCGGCGAAGCGCGCTTCGTTCTCCGCCGGATCCCAGATTTCGGTCTGCGGGATGCTGGGTTGGATCACCGCGACTTTGAGTTGCCGGATTGGATTGGAGGCGGACCGGATTTCATGCAGTCCCCACGCAAACGCGGTCGCAATGACCAGCAGTGGGAGGGCAACGTCCGCCAGTCCGGCCCGGCGGCCCGGGCGCGCTTGCAGCAATCCCAAGCCCGCGCAGGTCAGGCCCGCGGAAAACCAGATCACGAGGAAGGAGAGGCCATAGACCCCGGTGAGCCTCGAGAGGTGCAGCAAAGGAACCAGTTCAAACTGGGAAGCGCCCAGGGGATTCCAAGGGAAGCCCCCAAGCAACCGGGCGCGCAGCGTTTCGAGCCCGACCCACAGTGCCGCCACCCCGATCATCCAGGCCGCGCGGCGGGTCCAGCCTGGCCAGGCGATGGGAAGGGGTTCCATCGGTTGCCCGTTGCCTTGTGTCGAACCCGTGCCTCCGGGCCAAAGCCGCCAGGCGCCCCAGACCCAGACCGCCGTGAACAGCGAGAGGTAAGCGCTCAGCGCCAGCCAGCCCAAGATAGGGAAGAGGTGCACCGGGATGAGCAGCAGCCAGGAGAGCGAGGTCAGGTGGTAGGCCAGTCCGGCGACATAGCCGATGCGGAAGGCTTGTCGGAGGTCGGTGGCTGCGGCCAGGCCCAGGATCAGTGCCGGCGCCACCCAGGCCAGGCCGGCGATCTGCGCATTGGGGAAGGCCAGCGCCAGCAGGACGCCCGCCGCCGCCGCATGCGGGTAGCGACTGCGTCTCCAGACCGAGTCAAGCCATGCCTTCAAGGGACGCCAGCTTGGGCGACGGGATGCCCCCGTGGCAAGAACGGCTGTGGATGCGGACGGGTGCGGGTGCGTCTTGACACTGCCCTTGAACGCAATTCTGGCTTCTGACGGGGGCGCGGCATTCATGCCGCTTCAGCCTTCGCAAGCCCGAGGAACAAGCGTTTCATCGCGTGCCCTTTCGGACGTTGAAGCGGCCTGAAGAGCCGCGCCCCGGGGCAGTGTCCAGATGCACCCCCGGGTGCCGGGCAACCTTGGTGCAAATTGCACCTTGCTTTCGGTTCGAATTCACGCGAGCGTAAGCCCGTTATGAAGACATTCATTGCAACGATCATGGTGGCTCTGGCGTCGGTGGTGTTGTTTACCGGATGCGAGAAGAAGCAGGAACCGACACCGCCAGCGACCCCTGAGGCCCCGGACGCTCCCAAGGCTCCCTAGTTTTTGTTGGGGCTTAGGAACAGACGAGCGAAATTGAATCAGGCCGGACCTGTCATGGGTCCGGCTTTTTTTATGTGGGGGTGCCGTGCTGCGCCGGAGTTCGCCGTAATGGATGAACAGGGTCTGGTGCGAGATGTGTTTGAGCGCACCGGTGTTGCCGCCAGGTGTGCTTAAGAGTGGGTGAGATCCACTGGCGGGGGGTGGTGTGCTTTGGTGGACTGCGCCGGCAGAGCACCCGTCCTCCGTAGCAGGGCTGCGGCGGAGGGTGGACAGCGGCGACGGCGCTTTTCGAAGGGCTGTGGAGTGTTCGCTCGCCCCCAGTGCCGTCGAACAAGCGGCGTGGCCCGCCGTCGCCAGAAGGGCTAGGGCGGGCAGGCGATCGTCCCTCCCTTCCCACCGCACTCCAAGAGCGCTTGGGCTGGAAGGGTGACTTCCATCCCTTGGGGCTTCTGCTTCTTTTCCACCCATTCCCCTCACCCACTTTCAATCACACCCGTTGCCGCCCGGCCCGTCCGCGCTCGTCTTGAGCATTGATTTGCAGGCGGTTTGGTGGTCTGCTGTCCGCCTATGAAATCCAAGAGCAGTGCCCCGGCTTCAGCGCATCCCAAGTCCAAGGAGAAGGAGTCCGCCACCGAACGATGGCTCTCCTACCGCCCCGAGATCCGCGTGTTGGATTGCACCATTCGCGATGGCGGATTGATGAACAACCATCACTTCGAGGACCGGGTGGTCAAGGCGGTGTACGACGCCTGCGTGGCGGGGGGCATCGATTACATGGAGATCGGCTACCGCGCCTCGAGCAAGAACATCAAGGTCGGCGAGTTCGGCTGCTGGAAATACTGCCACGAGGAGGACATCCGGCGCATCGTCGGGGACAATCCGTCCAACCTGAAGCTCTCGATCATGGCCGACGCGGAGCGCTGCGATTACAAGGAGGACATCCCGAAGAAGAAGGACAGCGTGGTGGACCTGATCCGGGTCGCCTGTTACATCAACCAGATCCCCGTCGCGCTTGACATGGTCAAGGACGCGCGGGACAAGGGCTACGAGACCACGGTCAATCTGATGGCCGTCACCACGGTCAACGACCGCGAGTTGAACGAGGGGCTCGAGATGCTCACCCAGTCCGGCGCGGACGCCATCTACGTGGTGGACAGTTTCGGTGCGTTGTACAGCGAGCAGGTCCAGCACTTGGTGAGGAAGTATCTGCACTACGCGAAAGCCGGTGGGATGGAGGTGGGGATGCACGCGCACAACAACCTGCAACTGGCCTACGCCAACACCGTCGAAGCCATCATCCTGGGGGCCAACTACCTGGATGCCACCCTGGCGGGGCTGGGGCGGGGAGCCGGCAACTGTCCCATGGAACTGCTCCTGGGTTTCCTGCGCAACCCCAAGTACAAGCTGCAGCCGGTGTTGCGGTGTGTGGACAACGTGATCGAGCCGATGCGCAAGGATCTGCAATGGGGATTTGACCTCCCCTACATGCTCACCGGCCTTTACAACCAGCATCCCCGCGCCGCCATCAAGTTCAAGGCGCTGCCGGAAAAGGGCGACATCGGCGGCTTTTACGACTCCATTTTGGCGGGCGTGTAGCACGCGCCGCCCTGGAGCCGTGCCCTGTCCAGTCGCGGCCAACGCGGGTTGCCGCGCAGCCCTGCTTTCCACGAACTCGTTCAAGTTCATGGGGAGAACTGACTGTCGCCGCATGCCCTTTCTTGCCATCCCGGGCTTTGGGCCTAGACTCGCCGGGCGATGAGCGCTTTCGACAAACTCAAGTTCACGGCGGACGGGCTGATTCCAGCCATCGTGCAGGAGCAGTCCACGGGCCGGGTGTTGATGATGGCCTGGATGAACCGGGCCTCGCTGGACAAGACCCTCGAGACCGGCAAGACGCATTTCTGGAGCCGGTCGCGTCAGAAGTTCTGGATGAAGGGGGAGTCCAGCGGGCACGTGCAGGTGGTCAAGGACATCGCCTTTGATTGCGACGGGGATACGCTGTTGATCCAGGTGGAGCAGGTCGGCGCGGCCTGTCACGAGGGTTACCGGAGCTGCTTCTTCCGGTCGATGGAAGGGCGGGGGGAGACCTTCAAGGTCACCGAGCCTCAACTCCAGACTCCCGAGCAGATTTACGGCAAGGCGTAGGCGCCTGGCCGCGCCCCGCTCCCCCGCGCGCCTCATGGACGAGACCCTTCCGTTTCTGAGTCAGGGTTACCTCCTGTACCTGGCGCTGCTGTTGTTCACGCGCGGGCTGGATTTCCTGAGCACATGGATTGCGACACCGCACATGGTGTTGGAGGGCAATCCGATCGCGCGCAAGCTGGGTTGGAAATGGGGCGCGGTGGTGAACCTGGCGTTGTGTTTCACGTTCGCCCTGTTTCCGCTCCCCGCCTTGATCATTGCCACCACCAGTGTGCTGGTGGCGGCGCACAATTTCGATGCCGCCTGGCTGATGCACACGATGGGAGAGGACAGTTATCGGGCGTGGATTTCGCGCCAGCACCTGAGCGTCCGGCCCTCGCTCTACGTCTTCTGCCTGCTGAGCAAGACGGCCTTGTGGGGTGCGGTGGGACTGGGGTTGGTGCTGTTTGCCGACGGGCGCCTGGTGTCCACCGGGATCGGTTTCGGCATGGTGGGCTACGCGGTGGCGGTGTTGGTTTACTCCGCCATTTCGGCCTGGAGGTTGCGGCGGGTCCAGCGAATCCGGGCGGCTTGAAAGCGGATGATTGATCACGCGCCCCTTCGCCTCTAACGTCTGGCCACGGCCCGATGGCGGGCTGAACGGGACGTGATTGCCCTATGTATTCTCCATCACTTGATGAATTCTTGAAACTGGCCGCGCAAGGCAACCTGGTGCCGGTCTCACGCCGCATCCTGGCTGATTTCGAAACTCCTCTGTCCGCCTACCGCAAGATCCGTGGCGAAGGCGAATCCTTCCTGCTCGAATCCGTCGAGGGCGGCGAACGCCTCGGTCGCTACTCCTTCGTCGGGTGCAATCCGCGGGTCACCATCCGGCAGACCGGGGACCGGGTCGAGGTAGCCGAGGACGGGACGGTGACCGGGACGTTTCGGGTTTGCCGCGAGCCGGAACCGGGGTGCGAACCCTGTGTGCGTGACGGGTTGGAGGTGGTGCGGAAGGTCATGAGCCGCTATCGGCCGGTCTCGCTGCCGGGCCTGCCGGTCTTCACCGGAGGAGCCGTCGGATTCATCGGCTATGAATTCATCCACGATATCGAGCCGGTGGTGCCGCGTCCGCCGGGCGACGACCTCGGCACGCCCGTGATCTACTTCATCATTGCCGACCAGGTGCTGGTGTTCGACCGCGTCGAGCAGACCATCACCGTGTTGGTGAACGCGTTTCTGGACGGATCCACCCCGGTTGAACAGGCCTACGAGGAGGCGTGTGAGGAAGTCGAGCGCATCCTGGCTTTGCTCGCGCAGCCGGCCGCCTACGCTCCCGCCGGCGTTCCGGCTGTCGTGCCGCCGATCCGGTTCGAGTCCAACCTGCCCAAGGAACGGCTGCTGGCCAACGTGGTCAAGGCCAAGGAATACATCGGCGCCGGGCACATCATCCAGGTGGTCGGATCCCAGCGGTTCTCCGCCCCCGTGACCGCGAGTGCGCTCGACGTGTATCGCGCGGCCCGCACCATCAATCCCTCGCCCTACATGTTCTTGCTCGAGCTCGACGGCTTTTCCCTGGTGGGTGCCTCGCCTGAGATCCATGTGCGGTGCGAGAACCGGCGTGTGGAGATTCGTCCGATCGCCGGGACGCGCAAGCGCGGTGCCACGGAAGCGGAGGACCGCGCGCTGGAACAGGAACTGTTGGCGGATCCCAAGGAACGGGCCGAGCACGTCATGTTGGTGGACCTGGCCCGGAACGACATCGGGCGGGTGTGCGACTTTGGCACGGTGCAGGTCAAGGACCTGATGATCATCGAGCGCTACAGCCACGTGATGCACATCGTGTCCCAGGTGGAGGGGCGGTTGTCCGCGGAGCACAATCCTTACGATCTGATGCGGGCCACGTTCCCGGCCGGCACCCTGAGCGGGGCGCCCAAGATCCGCGCCATGCAGATCATCTCGGAGCTGGAACAGACCGCCCGCGGTCCCTATGGCGGGTGCGTCGGCTACTTCGGGTTCAATGGGAATCTGGACTGTTGCATCACCATTCGCACCGCCCTGTTGAAGGACGGTCGGGCCTGTGTGCAGGCCGGTGGCGGCTGGGTGGCCGACTCGGATCCCGAGGCCGAGTTCCAGGAAACGGTCAACAAGTCCAAGGCGATGATCCAAGCCATCGCCCTGGCGGAGCATTTCGCCGCCCAGGGCCGGGCCTGACGCGCGTCGGCGGCTGCGCTGCACTGTGCCGTGGCCTGGGCGTTGGAGCCCCGGACGCCCTGAAAGCGGTAACTACGCTGCGCTCCGTGACCGCACTCCACAACCTGTCGGAACTCCCGGGGCACCCCGGGCAACGCGTCAGCGTCCCCGGCAGGGCTGCGCTGTGCCGCCGCCGTTATTCCCAACCAATCGGCAAGTCTTGGACCAGAGGCTGGACGTTCGGGCGGGGTCGGTCCAATTTGCGCCCATGGAACTGTACCTTCTACGGCACGGAATCGCGGTTGAGCGCGAGGCCCAACCGGTCGGGGATGACAGTCATCGTGCTCTGACGCCCGAGGGGCTCAAGCGGACGCGCAAGGTGGCCAAGGCTTTGGCGGCGATGAAGCTCAAGTTTGACGCGGTGCTCACCAGTCCGCATGTGCGGGCCAAGCAGACGGCGGACATCGTGGTGGAGGTGCTGGGCATCCCGCAGAAGCTGCGGTTGTGTCAGGCGTTGGCGCCCGGCAGCCAGCCGGGCCGGTTGGTGGAGGAGTTGAAGCGTCTGGGCCGGAACGATGCGCGGGTGTTGCTGGTCGGGCACGAACCGCATTTGAGCCGGTTCGCATCGTTGCTGGTCTGCGGCCGGCCGGACGCGGCAGTGACGCTCAAGAAAGCGGGGCTGTGCGTTCTTGAAACCGGTGATCTGGTGGCGGGGCGCTGCGCCTCACTCGAACTATTGCTGCCGCCGCGGCTGCTGACCCGCCTGGCGAAGGTGTAAGGGATGGTCGGTCCGGGGTGGTGCGAAGGAACCGGGTACATCTTGATACTGCCCTCGAACGCAATTCTGGCCGGGGCGCGCCATTCATGCCGCTTCAGCATTCGCCAGCCCGCCGAACGAGCGTTTCATCGCGTGCCCTTCGGACGTTGAAGCGGGCCTGAAGGCCGCGCTCCGGGGGCAGTGCCCAGATGCACCCAAGGAACCCCGGGGTGGTCAGGTTACTTGACTCCCGTCAGGGGCGGCTGGGTCAGCACCTGGAGTCGCTTCAAGGCCGGTTCGGTCGGCACCTTCCGTTTGCGGTCCGCGCTTCTTTCCAAGGCCAGCGCCATGAACTCGGACTGGCTGCGCCGGGCTGCTTCCCCGGGACCGGGTTTCGGGAGATGATAGAGGCCGTCGGGCTTCAGGCGCCGCGCCTTGACGTTGTCGGAAAAGCTGATCGCCAGGATCTCGTTGATGACGCGCTCACGCAGGACCCCGTCCTCGATGGGGAACGCCGTCTCGATGCGGCGGTAGAAGTTGCGCGGCATCCAGTCAGCACTGCTCAAGTACACCTGCGGCCGGGCGGCGTTCTCGAAGTAAAAGATGCGCGGGTGTTCCAGGAAACGGTCCACAATGCTGCGCACGGTAATGTTCTCGCTCACCCCGGGCCATCCGGGCCGCAGGCAGCACGTCCCGCGCACGATGAGGTCGATGCGGACTCCGGCCTGCGAGGCGCGATAGAGCGCGGCGATCACCACCGGGTCCACGAGGGAGTTGAGCTTGGCCATGATCCGGGACGGCAGCCCCTGCCGGGCATGGGCGATTTCCCGCTCGATGTGCTCGAGGATGCGCTTCTGCAGGTCGAAGGGCGCCACCAGGAGTTTGTGGGATCCCTGGTACTGGCAGATGCCGGTGAGCAGGTTGAACAGGTTGGTCACGTCCTCGCCGAACTCGGATTTGCAGGTCAGCAGGCCCAGGTCGGTGTAGAGCCGCGCGGTGCTGGGATTGTAATTGCCGGTGCCCAGATGGACGTAGCGGCGGATGCCGTCGTCGTCCCGGCGGACCACGAGGCTGGCCTTGGCGTGGATCTTGTAGCCGACCAGGCCATAGACCACGTGCACGCCGTTCTCCTCGAGGTGCCGGGCCCACTGGATGTTGTTGGCCTCGTCGAACCGCGCGCGCAACTCGACCACCGCCGTGACCTGCTTGCCCTTTTTCACCGCGTTCATCAGGGCGCCGATGATGCGGAGGTCGCCGCCGGTGCGATAGAGGGTTTGCTTGATGGCCAGGACCCGGGGGTCGGCGGCGGCTTGTTCGAGGAACCCCACGACGCTGTTGAAGCTTTCGTAGGGGTGATGCAGCAGGATGTCCCGCTCGCGGATGGCGGCGAACAGGTCATCGCGGTGCTCGAGGGCCGGGGCCACCGGCGCCACGAACGGAGCGTCGCGCAACTCGGGCGAATGGTCGCCCTGATAGGCCTTCATGAGTCCCTGGGGAGCCAGGGGGCCGTCGATGACATAGACATCATCCTCGGCCAGCCGCAGCGTGTTGCGCAGGGCGCCCAGGACGACGTGCGGACAGCCCTTTTCCACCTCGAGCCGCACCGCCTCGCCCTTGCGCCGGTTGTGAAGCTCGGTTTCCACCGCCTTGAGCAGGTTGGCGGAATCCTCCTCGTCCACATACAACTCGCTGTTGCGGGTGACCCGGAACAGCCAGTGTCCGCGGATCGTGGTGCCCACGAACAGATCCTCGAGGCGCGACCCGATCAAATCGCCGAGCAGCACGAAGTCCATCCGTCCATTCTCCCGGGGCAGTTGGATCAATCGGGGCAGGTTCCGCGGCACCTGCACCACGGCCTGGTAGCGCAGGACCTTTTTGCCCTCCTTCTTCTCCAGTTGCAGGATGATGTTGAGCGATTTGTTGAGGAGCTGGGGAAAGGGATGAGCGGGGTCGATCGCCAGCGGGGTCAGCACCGGCAGCACTTCCGACTGGTAATAGTTGTCCACCCACTGCCGGTCCGGACCCTTGAGATGGTTGACCTTGAGAATGCGGATGCCGTTGCGGGCCAGTGCGGGCGCCAGTTGCGTCCGCCAGAGGGTGTATTGAAGGTCCACCATCTGCCGCACCCGGCGGGCCATCGCCCGGAATGCCTCGGTGGCGGTCAGTCCGTCCACGCTGCGCTCGACCACCTCACTCTCGATCTGCTGTTTGACGCCCGCCACCCGGACCTCAAAGAATTCATCCAGGTTGGAGCTGGTGATGCAGAAGAATTTGAGCCGCTCCAGCAGCGGGGTTTCCGGGTGGATTGCCTCGTCCAGCACCCGCTGGTTGAACTCCAGCCAGCTCAACTCGCGGTTGATGAAATGTTCCGGTCCCAAAGGTTGTTCCGCTCGAGCCATATCACGGTGGGGCAGCATAGACGGCCCGGACTGAAAAGCGAGTGACAACTGGGCAGTGCAACTCACTCCGCGCCCATTCGATCCCGACGTCATCCTCCACTTCAGCGCCGGCCTTTCCTTCTGCGAAGGGGCTCAGGCCAGCCGGAATAGTCGGGCCGGCCTGGCCTGGCCTTTCAGCGTCACCTCACCGAGGTCCTCGGCCGGATAGCGGGCGGCGTCGAGTTGCTGTTGAACGGCATGGGAGACCAGCAGCCGGGCGTCGAATTGTTTGGTGGCCTGCTCGATGCGCGAGGCCAGGTTCACCACGTCGCCGATGATGGTGTATTCCTTGCGCTCGCTCGACCCCACGTTGCCGGTCACCGCCTCGCCCATGTGCAGCCCGATGCCGATGCGCGTGGGCGGGATCTTTTCGGCCCCATTGAGTGTTTCGACGGTCCGCAGCATTTCCAGGGAAGCCTCCACCGCATGCACCGCCTGCCCGGAATCATTCACCGGCGCGCCGAACACCGCCATGAAGCCGTCGCCGAGGAACTTGTTGACGATACCCTGGTGGCGGTTGACGACCTTGATCAGTTCGCCGAAGAGGGTGTTGAGGTATTGGACCACCTCGCCGGGGGTGCGCTCGCCCGCCATGCGGCTGAAGTCGCGGATGTCCAGGAACATCACGCACACCCGGCGTTGCTCGCCGCAGAACTCGACGGGTTGGCGGAGCAGCAGGTGGGCCACCTGCGGCGAGACGTGCTGGCCAAACATACTGATGGCGCGGTCGCGCTCGGCGACCGATCGCGTCGCCGCCCACATCTGGCGCTTGGTTTGCACGGCGACAAATCCGCAGGCCAACCCGGTCATGAGCAGCATGGTTGACTTGATCCAATAGGTGGCCGGGGAGGTGAGGAGTTCCCAGCCGGCAACCGGTTCCACGGAGCGGACCCCCAGGATGGAGAGACCCAGGAATTCCGACGCGGCGATGAAGCCCGCGAACACGCAGAGCCAGAAGTCGAGGTAGAGTGCGGAAAGCACGACGAGGATGAACAGCAGGAAAGGCGCGCCACCCAGCAGCGCCTGCGCAAGGCCGACCTGACTGCCGATCAGCAACAAAGCCGCGGCGGGCAGCGTGAGCTCAATCAGGGTGTTTCCATAGCGAAACTTCCAGGGTGAGGGCTGGTGCTGTCGGCGCCACCGAACCAGCCAGGCCAGCACCACGCCTTCATAGACAGCCAAAGCTCCCAGCATCAGTACGCCGCGTGTCAGGCGGGCCTGCAGATGGGGCGAGTCGTCACGCCCGACCGTGAAGATGGTCAAGCCGGCCAGGATCAGGAGCAGCGCGGTGATCAGCAGCAGCGACGCCCGGTGGAATTCGCTGCGCAACAACTCCCGGGCGGCGGCGTTTTCCATGGTTTGGTTCCAGTCCCGGAGCGAAGCCCCGCTTTCGGCGGCGGCATCGCCGGGTTTGGATCGGTTGAAGCAGGAGAGGCGCATGTGGCTTGTGGCGTTCGGACTTGAACTTAACGGGGTTGCGCACGTGAGCCAATCGGAGAATCGACGTCCCCCAACGATACGCAAACGGCGATTGAAAACCCATGCCGCGTCTGGTTTTATCCCCTGGCGAACACCTTCAACCCACGCATCACGCATGAAGCCCCCACTGGTCATCCTGGTCTGGCTCGTCAGTCCGGCCCTGCTTACGGCCCAAACCGCCATCCCGAATCCGCTGCCGCTCGGTCACGACCGCACCCGGCCGTTGCCGCCCGTGGTGGATCCCGGGCGGCCCAGCACGCCGGAGCGCGCGGGCAAGGCGCCGTCCGATGCGGTCGTGTTGTTCGAGGGGGCCGATCTTTCCCCCTGGGTGGCGTTGGATGGCCAGCCGACCCAGTGGGTGGTCAAGAATGGTGCGATGGAGTGTGTGCCCGGCAGCGGTTACATCCGCACACTGCAATGCTTCGGCGAATGTCAGTTGCACCTCGAGTTTGCCGCGCCGCTCCCGGCGGAGGGATCGGGTCAGGGCCGGGGCAACAGCGGCGTGTTCCTGGGCGGCACCCGGTACGAGATCCAGGTGCTGGATTCCTTCCAGAACACCACCTATGCCGACGGTTCGTGCGGCAGCATCTATAATCAGTATCCGCCCCTGGTCAACGCCTCCCGCCCGCCGGGTGAGTGGCAGACCTATGACCTCCTGTGGACACCGCCCCGGTTTGCCGAGGACGGGACATTGCTGGCGCCGCCGCGGATGACCGCCTTTCACAACGGGGTGTTGATACAACACCACACGCCCTTGTTTGGCGAGACGGCCTGGTTAAACCGTCCGCCGCTCAAGCCGCATCCGGAGAAGCAGCCGATCGCGCTCCAGGACCACGGCAATCCGGTGCGCTACCGCAACATCTGGGTGCGCGAGTTGGGGGCGGCCGGCAAACCGGAGTTTCAACTGCCGGACGCACGGCTGGACAGCTACTGCGGCGTCTATGAAAGCGGGGGCCGCCGGGTCGCGGAAGTCAGCCGGCGCAGCGGGAACCTCCTGGTCCATTTCGGCGGGGTGGAGTTGGTGATGTTCGCCGAATCGCCAACCCGCTTTTTTGCCAAGACCGTGGATGTGCAGGCCCAGTTCGACTTCAGCGGCGACCCCAAGACCATTCGCATCACGGTTGGTCAGGACGAAGGCGGGGCAACGGCGCACAAGGTCCGGTAACCTTCAACGGAATGGGGGCTGCCCGGACTCGCTTTCGTGCAACCGCTTGTTTCAGGAGGGACAAAAAGTTGGTCCTGGGCGGTTCGAAAAACAATCGAGCCGCCCCGGAGGCGGGGCGGCTCGATTAACAACCCGACGCGGCTTGCGCCCGGCAGGTTACTGGGTGAGATGTGCGGGGGGTGTCCCTCCCCGCACGGGCCGTGGTCTAGCGATTGCTGTGCCAGAGGCCGCTTGGCATCCTGCGCTACGGAACGTGAGGGCAGGGCGAGCTCTCCACCCGGTTTGAACCCTAGATGAGTGATACATTTTATTCCACGGCTGGTTCCCCGCCGACCACCCGTGGTGGGCCCAAAGTAAGGATAGGATTGTTCGGTTTGGTGCTGGGCATTTTCCTCGTGACCATCCTGATGCTGCTGGGCGTCAGCCGGGCCACGTGGATCCGGGTGGACGGCCTGAAGCGGGAGTTCACCGGGATGCAAGCGGACAATTTCTACTGGGGCGTCCGCATCCAGAGCAGCGTGTTGCGCCTGAAGGATACCCTGTTGCGCTATCGGAGGGATGGGAGGGAGGAGGATCGGGACAGTTTCCTCGAGGGAACACAGGAACTGGAGAAATGGCTGGGTGGATTTCAGACCAATGCCGCGACGGCGGTGGAACGGGACTATGCCCAGCGGATCGCGGTGGCTTACGGAGACTATGCGAGGGAAGCCAAGAAGATTCTGGTCAGACAAACCTCCTTCTTTCCGAAATTGTTTCAGGGAAAGGACTACATGTTCCCCGAGGATTACCAGCAAGTGCAGGCCTTGTCGGAGCCGCTGCTCTCCTTGTGCGATGAGTATATTGCGCAGCAGCGGTCCTCCTTCGACACCTTCCTGGCAAAATCCGACGCCACATTGAAGACCTTTCAACGGGTGCTTCTGCTGTCCGTGGGATTGGTGGTGGTGCTGGCCTTGATGCTGTTGCTGTTGATGTATCGCGGGATGATCGACCCGCTGCGACGCCAGCTCATCGAAAGTCACCGGACGCTGGAACGGCAGGAGAAGCTCGCGTCCTTGGGAGCGCTGGCTGCCGGCGTGGCGCACGAAATCCGTAATCCCCTCACCGCCATCCGGTTCCGGCTTTTCAGCCTGCAACAGGCCTTGCCGGGGAGCGATTCGGAGGATGAGGACGTGCGGGTGATTGCCGGCGAACTGGACCGGTTGGAGCGGATTGTGGAGGATTTCCTGAGGTTTGCGCGCCCCTCAGAGCCCGAGTTGGTGAGCGTGCCGGCCCAGCGGCTCCTCCAGGAAGTGCAGGCCCTGCTGAAGCCCCAGCTCGCCAAGAACCAGATCGAGCTTAAACTGGAGGAGAGCGAACCGCTGTGGGTCCGCGCGGACCCGCACCAGATCAAACAGGTCATGATCAACCTCATCCAGAACGCCGCCGAGAGCATCAAACACGGCGGGGAGATCACGCTGCGCGTCCGCCAGGAACGCGCCCCATCGCGGCATCGGCAGGGTCTGGCGGCCCTGGAGGTCACCGATACGGGCAAAGGCATTGCGCCGGAGCTGGAGACGCGCTTGTTCGATCCATTCTTCACCACCAAGGAAGGCGGCACGGGGCTCGGCCTGCCCATCGCCGCGCGGATCATCGAGAAACACGGCGGGTTGATCCGTTACCAGAACCACGACGAGGGTGGGGCGACGTTTACGGTCGTGCTGCCGCATGTGGAAGAACATGAAAACAACCATTCTACTCATCGAGGATGACGCCAGCATCGTGTCCGCGTTGAAGAAGGTGCTGGTCGCCGAGGGGTACGAGGTGGATACTGCCAGTCGTGGCGACGAAGGGCTTGAACAGGCGCTCCGCTCGAATTATGCGGTGGTCATCACGGATCTTCGCATGCCCGGCTTGAACGGGCTCGAGTTGGTCGAGCGCCTGCATCAGGCCAAGCCGAAGCAGCCCATCCTCCTGATGACCGCCCATGGCACGACGGAGACGGCCATCGAGGCCACCAAGCTGGGCGCCTACGATTACCTGGTCAAACCGCTCAAGGCCGACGAGTTGCTCGACCTGGTCAAGGCGGGTGCGGATGGCAGCCGGTTCATGTCCGAACCCGTCGAGATTGGTGAGGCACGGGTTGATCGTTCGGCGATCATCGGCAAGAGCCGGGCGATGCAGGAGGTGTACAAGGCGATCGGGCGGGTGGCGGCCACGCCGGCCACGGTGTTGATCCGGGGCGATACCGGCACCGGCAAGGAACTGGTGGCGCGGGCCATCTACCAACACAGCGACCGGGTGCAAAAGCCGTTCATTGCGGTGAACTGCGCGGCGATTCCGGACACCTTGCTCGAAAGCGAGCTATTTGGACACGAACGCGGCGCCTTCACCGGGGCCCAGGCGCGGCGCATCGGACGGTTTGAGCAGGCCGATGGCGGGACGATTTTTCTCGATGAGATCGGCGACCTGAACCCGAACACGCAGGGCAAACTGCTCCGCGTATTGCAGGAGCGGTGCATTCAGCGGCTGGGCAGCGAAGGCAGTATCCCGATCGATGTGCGGGTGTTGGCCGCGACCCATCGAGACCTCGAGGCGGCCATTGCGGAGAAGGCGTTCCGGGAGGACCTGTTCTACCGCATCAGCGTGGTCAGCATTACGTTGCCCTCCCTGAGCCAGCGTGCGGAGGACATTCCCGCCCTCGTCCACTACTTTCTCCATCGTTATGCGGTCGAATTGGGAATGGCGGCTCCGTCCATCGTGCCGGAGGCGGTGGAGTTCCTCCAATCCCAGACCTGGCCGGGCAACGTGCGCGAGCTGGAGAACACGGTCCGCCAGGCGCTGCTGGCGGCAAGGCCCTTCGCGGTGGGGCGGCTGCATGTGCAGGAGGTGCTCCGCAAGGCCCGCCGGCCCGTGGCGCAGCAGCAGCAAACCCACGCGGCCTATGTGTCGGAATTGCTGGCCCGCGCGCAGAGCGGTGATCTGCTGGACGCCTATGCGCGCATGATCGAGGACATGGAGCCCGAGCTGTTCCGGCAAGCCATCGAGCTGGCTCATGGCAACCAGGCCAAGGCCGCGCGCTGGCTTGGGGTGACGCGCCTCAAGATGCGCGAGAAACTCGTCCAGTTCGGCCTCCATCCCGGCCGGGCGGACGAGAATCATCTGGCCTGATGTCCTGGTGTTGAGCCAGTGATCCTTCGCTGGCTTGATTCATTCCACAGCGGGTCTTCGCAGGGCCACCTCTCCTGCAGCTCCATTTCGCAAGTGGTTGATGGAGTGCGTTTCGGAAACCTCCCAGTCGCGGCACGGAAACTGCCAAGGGTGCGGCGGCTCGCCTTCGCGTGGGGCCATCGCAGGCCGCTGGCCGCCTCACGGCGACAACCGGCCCTGCGGTAAACCAAATCCGGTCCGGAAAAACCGGCCGTAACTCGAACCTGAATCGGGATCCCTCGGGAGGGGTGTGTCTGCCTCCGACCGCGAGCCCGCGTTTTCCAGCGGACGCATGCGCCGTGAACAACATTGAAGTGCATTTCGTGACGAGTGCCCGAAGCGGTGCCCGGCGGTGGCTGTTCGCCCTGTCGTTGGCCTCCGTGCTCTGGGTTTCCGCGGTGGCCGAGGCGGCGACGGAGTCGGTGACGCTGGCTTGGGATCCCAGCCCGGATCCGACGGTGACCGGCTACCATGTGTATTATGGCACCGCCAGCCGTGTTTACAGCGCGCACGTGGATTCAGGGGGAGCAACACAGGCCACGGTCGAAGGTTTGTTGCCCGAGCAAACCTACTTCTTTGCCGTGACGGCCTACAATCAGGAGCGATTCGAAAGCGCTCCGTCCGGGGAAGTCGTTTACACCGTGCCCAGTCCGGTCCAGGCGCCGATGCGCGCGGTTCGCGGCAGTGGAACGCAAGCGCCCGGGGTGCGGTTTCGGGTGAAACCCAAGCACCCCTACGAGGTGCAGGCCTCCGAAGATCTGGTCCACTGGCGGACGATCCACCAGAGCGTCAGCCTGTCCACCAACTGGCTCGAATACAACGATCCCGAGGCGGCCCGGCTGCCGAGGCGCTTTTACCGGCTGGCTTTGCCGAACACCGCGCAGGTGCCCGGCTGGATGGACCACAGGCGGGGTCCCTTGCCGCAGGGAACTGTCCTGCTGCGGCCCCTGGTCGCGGCGGGGCAGGGCTATCAAATCCAGGTTTCGTCGGATCTCAAGACCTGGGCTGCGCTCCACGAGGGAGTAAGCGCCGCGAGCCAGCCTTTGGACCTGATGGACACGCAAACAGGATCGGGTGTGCCACGCTTCTATCGGCTCGCGCTCACCGGCCCATCCCCGGGTTATGGACCACTGCAACTCCTCACTGCGGACGCCTCCAGCCGGTCGCAACTCCGCATCGCGGCTCTCACGGGCCAACATTACCGGGTCGAGGCGTCCACGGATCTGGTGACCTGGCAGGTCCTTGGCGAGGGGGTGGCCACCTCGACAGAACCGGTGAACCTGGTGGACCCTCAATCCGTCACGCTCCCGAACCGGTTTTACCGGATTGCCTTCGACTAAACTCCCCGGCGATGGGGATTTCCCCATGGAGTGTCTGGTGGGAAAGCCGCGTGGGTTCCCTGCAAAATTGGTTGGAAAGAGTGGGGGCGATTGGGGCAGATTGGGTCCATGACAGAACCGGAGCTTGCTCAACGTCCCGCCGTGTCAGTCGAGGAGATCCAGCAGGAGTGGAGGGATCTCAAGCTGAAAGTGGAGCAGGCGGCCGCGGAACGCAGCACCCTCGAGGCGGAGAACAAGACCCTGCGGTTCCTGATGGAGCGCCTGATCGAGCATCGCCAGCGTTCCCATGGTGACCTCGTGAATTTCCTCGTGGACCTGGTCAGCAAACTGCCGATCAACGACGTCGGGTTGCTGGTGTCCCGTCTGGTGGATCACAACGCGGAAGTGTGTGAGGTGTGTGTCGGTTTGCTCAAGGGCAAGGTCGAGGCCGCGGCTTCCAAGCCGGCGCTTCTCCGGACTCTCGAGGACCGCAAGCAGGCGCTCAAGGATGCTGTCAAACCGGCTGTGGAAGAACTGGTTCGGCTCGAGACGCCGCTCGAACGCTCGATGCTGGAGGGTTTGGTCACGGCCCCGGAGTCGTTCTTCACCCCGAGTATCGTCCGGGCCAACCGTTGTTTCGTCAAGGGTCAGGTGCCGCAGGAACGCATCGTGCGCGAGTTTGGCGCTTCGGCCCTGGCGTTTTTTGAAGACCTGACCACCGACAAGCGGTTCAATCCCCGGCCCAAGCCGGAGGAGATCGTGTTGGGATTCAAGGACCACTTCGAGCGATTGGTGCAGCAGGACGCCGGACTGGAGACGGCGAAGAAGGAGGGGTTGTTGGGGCTTTACCGCAAGGTCCAGCGGAGCCGCTCGGCCAGCGCGGAGGCGCGCGAGCAAAAGCAGGTGTTTGCCCGCCTGTCATTCATCCTCGAGCTCCTGCGATACTACGAGAACCAGTCCACCGAGGCGCCCGACGCCGTGTTTGCCCAGCGCCTGCCCGCGGCGGTGGAACAGATGGCCCTCTCCAATGCCGGCACGGATCTGGACGAGCCCACGCTGGCGCGCATCGAGGAGTTGCTGGCCTTCATCATCAAGCCCGAGCACCGTCACATGGTCGTCAACAACCTCGGCAAGAGCTGGGGGGCGGCCCGGACCCTCAAACATCTGCTCGCGCTCCGGGCGGAACCGGTCTTGGACCTCGAGCATGCGCTGACCGAGTTCGTCCGCCACCTGATTCCCCCCCCCCCCCAACCAGCGCCTGAACTCCAAGCGCTGGTGTCCTTGCTCAAGTTGCTCGGTCCGGACATGCAGCGACTCATGGTCGGATCCATCATGTCCTCCGACCGCCGGTTTCGGGATGAATTGACGGAACTGGGGCGTGCCGTGGCCCAGCAGTTGGGGTTGAAGGGCATCGAGGAAGCCGCCAAGGCCGCCTCCCTCGTGCCTCCGGAGACCGAACGCCAGATGGTTTGGGCGGACATCAAGGACCGGATCCTCAAACGGGAGGATGCCGCTGCGGTGGCGGCCGCGATCCGCGAGCGGTTGCATACCAGGTATGATGTGGACGAGGTGAAGGAGAGCTGGCTGGCGCTGATTGAAGCCGACCCTGTTTCCTTCATCCGGGTCTTCTGCCAGTTGCCGTATCTGCCGAGTGGAAAGATCGACCCCCTGGCCCACGCCGTCATGCAGGTGTATGTGGGCCGGCTGCTGCATGAGAAGTACGCCGCCTTTTACCACAAGGTGGTGAACAGCCTGCGGAACATGTTCAAGGCGAATCCCCACAGCCCCACGCTTAACAGCTTCATGGCGATGGTCAAATGGGCGGACGCCGCCTCGGCGGACAGGCTCAGTCTCGAGGTCGGCATGCCGGCCCCGGCTTGAAAACACCTGCCCCTGCGTTACGGACCGGACTGCCGGTGCCGGGCCGGGACGCCAGGCTCGGTTCGTCGGCGTGTGAAGATCTTGAGAGTCAAAAGACTTGGCAGGGGTGGGGCTTCCGTGGAACATCCCTGCATGAAACGCACTTCCGGCAGAAAGGTTTCGCCGTTGCCTTCCCGATCGCGCTCCGTTTCCAGTCCCGCTTCCGGCCGCATTCATCCCGTGGTCATCTATCCCTTCCGGCATCCGGCCAACCTCGGAGATCTCGAGGAGCTTTACGCGTTGATCGCGCGGTTGGATCAGGACAAGGCCACCTACGCGCGCCCGATCACCGTCATGGACTGCAAGACGCGGCGGGCCATGGCCCGGAGTCCCCGGCACGTCCGGTTTGTCGAGCAGCGGGTGGCGCGGCATTCGGATATCCTGGAGGGTTGGTGTGTGGATACCTGTCAGATGTGGTACACCGGCTTGGGGGAGGCGTTCGCGCGGGGGCGGGACGGGGACACCTACTGGCTGATTCCCGGGGACTTCAACTACGGCGCCCCGGTGGGCCGGGAAGTCTTGAGCCGGTTGCATGACCTTCCTGAAATCTGCGATGAATTGCAGCAGGATGTGTGCATCGGAGAGATTGCCACCGACCACAATCACTCGAAACAGTTGATCGACACCTACGGAACCTTCGCCCTGCTTTACAACTGGTTCCCCGCCGAGGCGCGGGCCATCCGCGAGTTCACCGAACGCCCGCGATCCGAGTTCTTTGCCCTGCGGCACGGGTTTCTGGATGCGATGCTCGGCCGCCGCTGGTATGCGTATGAGCAGACCGTGGTGATGCTGTTGCACGCGATCCTGGATCAGCGGAGCATCAGCCGGTTCTTTGTGGGGCACATCACCGATTTGCCGGAGGGCCGGGATTCCCTGAGCAGTGCCATGCAACAGGTCGAGCGCACGGAACGCGTGCTCAAGACCATGTGGCGCGAACTTCACCACCAGAAGACCGGTTGGAGCCAGCAGTATCGGCGGCTGGAGTCCAATTCCGAACAGGTCCGGCGCACGGCCCTGGCCATCCTCGAAAATCTGCTGTGACCGATCCCCTCCGCTTTTCCTGACACCATGATGAGGCCGCCGCAACGAAACCCTTACAGCGCTCACAGCAATGTGAAGGCGCGCAATTTCATCTGCAACGCACCCCAGGCCAAGCAGGTGAGCCTGATCGGAGATTTCAATCAGTGGAATCCGCGCGCCAACCCTCTGCAGCAGGGAGCCGACGGCGCGTGGACCCTCCGGATCGAGCTCCGGCACGGACATCACCGTTATGCCTTCCAGGTGGACGGGGAGCTGGTGCTGGATCCGCAGGCGATGGGGGTCACGCGCGACGACCAGGGACGGCGCGTGTCCTTGATGGCCGTCAGTTGAGAAAATCCTGACCCTCCGGTGCGCGCCTCCGCAAGCTGGAGGCACGCCGCTGGCCCTCCGGCGGGTTCCACCCGGCAGCCTCACCCAGGACCTGACGAAGGCTTGGAACGTCCGTTCCCCTGGCCCCGGAAGGTGTCCCACGCTTCAACCGGCGGTTACAGACCCCTGCCACGCGCGGAAGGTCCAGCTTTTGGGACTCGTCTGGGCTTGCGCTTCCGTGTATCGATGGGCGCATGGGTTCGGCTGAGAAGTCATTTCACTGGACGGTGCTGGTCGGCCTGGGCTTGGTTCTGGGGATTCTGGTCTGCCTGGTCGTTTTGTTGAAGCATCCTGCACAAACGCCACGGGCCTCCACGGCGTTGCCGGTGATTGGTCCGGTGGCCGGCTTCACCCTGACCAACCAAGCCGCGCAGCCGGTTTCGCTGGACGACCTGAAAGGACGGGTGTGGGTGGCAGACATCATCTTCACGCGATGCGCGGGCCCGTGTCCGGAGATGACCCGCAAGATGAAGGACCTGCAAGACGCCCTGCCGGCCACCAGCCAGGCGCGGTTGGTGACGCTGACCACGGACGCCGACTTTGACACGCCCGAGATCCTGGCGCGCTACGCCGGGCGCTACGCAGCCGACGGCCGTCGCTGGAGTTTCCTGACCGGCGACAAGGTGGTGGTGGCGAATCTAGCCATCGACAGTCTCAAGCTCACAGCGGTGGCCAAGCCGCCCGGGGAACGGACTGATCCCAATGATCTCTTTGTGCACAGCACCATCTTCGTGGTGGTGGACAAACAGGGCCGGCTCCGGGGGGCGTTCGAGAGCGTGGGGGAACATATCCGCTGGCCGGAGGCCAGACAGGACATCCTGGACGCGGTGCGGCAACTGGAGGAGGAACCGTGAGCGTCATGGACCTGCCCGCCGTCAACGCCGGGTTCAACGCGTTGAGCGCGGTGCTCCTCAGCTTCGGGTTCTTCTTCATCCGTCAGGGCCAAAAGCAGGTGCATCGCCACTGCATGGTGGCGGCGCTGGGCACCTCGACCTTGTTCCTCGCCGGCTATCTCACCTACCATTTCAAGGTGCAGACGGTCACCCGATTCACCGACCCGGCCTGGTTCCGTCCGATCTACCTGGGTATCCTCCTCACGCACACGGTGCTGGCGGTGGCCATCCTGCCGCTAATCCTCGCCACCGTGATCCTGGCGATGCGGGGACGGTTTGACGGGCACCGGCGGCTGGCACGTTGGACCTGGCCGCTGTGGATGTACGTTTCTCTGACGGGGGTGGTGATTTATCTGCTGCTTTATCAGGTGTTTCCGCAGCAGCCGGGGGGCTGAACGGCGTCAGCCTTCCGAAGTCAGGTTTTTCAGGGCGTCGCGCATCTCGGCCGCGCGCTCGTAATCCTCGCGCTGGACAGCTTCATCCAGGGCCTTCTCGAGCAACTCGCGGCTGGTCAGGGGGCGGTCACTGCGAATCTTTTCCAGCCAGACCTCGAGGGAACGGATTTCGCCGCTCTGCTCCTCCATCTCGGGCCGGGCGTGGCTGCGATAGAAATGGCGCAACCGGCTCAAGCCCTCTTCGACGCGCATGATCGCCAGGTCGTAGTTGCTGCTCGCCAGCGCCTGTGAAGCCCGCGCGCGCGCCAGGACCATCAGGACGTGCGGTTGGAATTGCTTGAGCGACCAGGCCAGCTCGTCCGATTCGGCGTAACGCTCGGCCAGTTCGAACAGCGCCAGGTTGTGCTTCGCATCGCGCGCCGCCCCGTCGAAGTCCTGCAACTGCAGCAGGCAGAGGTAACGATGGTGGTACTGGAGCACTTCCAACTGCATCCGCGAACAGTCTTCCTCGGTCAACTGGAAGCCTGCGTCGGAATCGTCGTTCTCGGCGGTGTGCTGTTTGAGCTTGGCCTGAAAGCAATCGAGCAGGGAGGCGTAGCCGGAGGGGCGCTTGCCGTCCGGACGCCCGCTGGCATTCATCTGCAACAGGCCCAGGTCCACGCGCAGTTGGATCTTCTCGACGCCCGCCTTGTCCCGGAAGCGGCGCACCATCACCTCGCCGGGCTTGTAGTCCCACGACTCGAGAATATGGGAGATGTCAAAACTCACTGCGCTGAATATGGAATCGGGAGCCTTTCAAGTCAATCGGCCGGACGGGCGAGACGGCACTCTCATGTGGGAGCGCGGGTCCGTCCACCCTCCGCAGTGGCTCTGCTACGGAGGACGGGCGACCCGCAGCCGCTTCGCCTGGAAGCAGGCTACTGGAAGATTGAGAACGGCCTTCCGTGGCGGGGGTGCTGCGGCTCACGGAGCCGCGCCCCCACAACGGACCGCGGGTCCATGACCCGCAGCAGCCACGCTGCTCCAGAAGCCCATCTCTAATCCGAAGGTCTCCTACACTCTCGCCGCCGCTGCGGCTCACGGAGCCGCGCCCCCACAACGGAACGCGAGTCCGCGACTCGCAGCAGCCGTGCTGCTCTCCTGACGCCTACAACCTGATCGCAAGCCACCGGCACCTGCGCCGGCGATGCGGCTCGCGGAGCCGGGCTCCGGCGCTGACTGAGAATGGCTGCGGGCGAGAGCAGAGTCGTGGAGCGCCGACAAAATGTCCGCACCGCCGGGCCGGTTTCAGAACGCCGCGAGGGTGTCCAGCACGGCTTTGACGCGCGGGACTTCGTGGGTGCGGAACAGGTCGGTTCGGCCCAGGGCGGCCAGGACGGCGAAGAACGGCTCGGCGCAGCGCACTTCCTCGGCAAAGAACTCGAACGCATGGGGTAGGGCGTGGCAGACGGGCCAGCCCAGTGTTCGCAGCCGGAAGGTGTTCAGGAAAACCGTCATCTGGTGCCGGACGCGCACCGCGCTGTCCTGGAGATTGCGGTAGTAGAAACCCAGGCCCGGATCGATGAAGATCCGCTGCACCCCCTGACGCACCGCCAGCTCGATCTGCCGGGCGAAATAGTCCTGCAGCAGCGCGATGGGATCGGACCCGAAATCGAGATCGGCGACTGCGCGGACGTTCCGGCCCTGGACATGACAAATGATCACGGCCGCTTCGTGATCTGCGACCATGCGAAACAGGTCGGCGCTCGATTCGGTGCCGGTCAGGTTCAGCACGTTGGCGCCGGCCTCGAGGCAGGCCCGGGCCACCTCCGGTTGGTAGGCTTCGACGGAAACGAGGATGCCGGATTCGCGCAATCCGCGGACGACCGGCAGCAGCTTGCTGTTCTGTGCGGCAGGACCCACCCGGCTGGCATGGGCGAGGGTGGATTCCGCTCCGACATCCACAAGGGCGGCTCCCTGAGCCGCCAGCGTGCGCCCTCGTTGGAGGGCGGCCGCGGTGGACAGGCAGACGCTCTCGCGGTACCACGAATCCGCCGAGAGGTTCACCACCCCCATCAACGCCGGTTGCGAATTGAAGGTGAACGCGTGTCCGCCGATGGAGAATTCCTGCACCTTTGCCGCGGCGGCGGCGTGGTGGGTGTTCAGCAAATCCGAAAGATATGCCGTATCCAGCATGCGCCCAACCTACCGCCCGACCGCGCCCGAGCCAACGCCAATCCGCGCTCTGCCCGGCGGATGGAGTGTTGGAGTATTGGGGACGGGGGAGATTAGGGCTCCCCGTTCTCCAGTTACCCCATCACTCCAACACACCATTGCCCCCACACTCCACCGTCCCGCCTCATTCAGGTGCTGAAACTCAGCACCTTCGGGTGCGCCAGGCGTTCGTAGTCGGCGTAGGCCAACTGAATGACCTCCATGTGCGATCCTGCGTTGAACGCGATCTGGTCGTTCTGCGTCAACCGTTCGGCCACGTACACGTCCATGGAATAGAGATGGCCGAAGGGCGGCATGGCGCCCGGTTCACAATCCGGGAAGCGCGCTTTGAATTCGTCCTCTGTGGCGAACTGGACACGGGCATGCCCGGTCAGGTCACGGAGCTCCTGGAGGATCACCTTGGTATCGGCAGGCAGAACCGCCATGGCCATCACGCCGTCAAGTTTGACAATCACGACCTTGGCCATGGAATGACCTTTGATATGGGCCGACTCGGCCACCTCCTGCGCGGTGTAGGCCGGCGAATGCACGATGCAGGTGTATTTGACGCGGTGGGAATCGAGGAACTGTTTGAGCGCTTTGACAGCCATACGGGCTCCTTTCTCTTGGATTCGTACGAACCATACGCCCCCGAGGCCGGTTCGTGCAAGCGCTGTAATGGCCAGGCAAGTCCAGCGGTTCTTACGCGTCCAACCGCGTCACCAGCACATCCACCTCGAGCTGGCGGTCCAGCGTGCCCCGGTATTGCCCCCGGATGGGCGGCACATCCGCGTAGTCGCGTCCCACGGCCACCTTCACATGATGTTCATCGGCCTGGCGGTTGTTGGTCGGATCCAGGCCGCGCCAGCCCACGCCGGGCACGAACACCTCGCACCAGGCGTGGCTGGCCTGGGCGCCGCGGAGGGTTTCGCGCGGCCCGTTGTAAAGGTAGCCGCTCACATAAAGCGCCGGGATCCCGAGGCTCCGGCACAGGCCGATCATGACATGGGCAAAATCCTGGCAGACGCCACGCCTGGCCTGGAGCACCTGCCGCATGTGGGTGTGGGCGTGGGTGGATGCCTGGCAGTAGGTGAACTCGCGGTGAATGTGGCGCTGGATCGCCAGCGCCGCCTGCCAAAGGTCCGATGCGCCCTGGGTGATGTCCAACGCCAGCCGCCAGGCTTCCGGCGACTTCTCGACATAGGTGCTGTCCTGCAGGTAAACGAAACAGCGCTCCATCCGGGCACACTCGGCCACCCGGGCCAGGGAAAAGGGCGTCGCGTCCTCGGGCAAGGTTTGCGCCGAAGTGATCACCTGCGACCGGGCTTCGACGGTCAGGGACGTGTGCGGTTCGGCCAATTCAAAGAAATGAACCGTGTTGGCGTAGAAATCGGTGAAATGCCGGAGCCGGGCGGTGGGCAGCACCTTGAGCAGGAAGTTCTCGCACTGCTGTTGCTCGTAGCTCACCGGACGCAGCCGGAGCTCGTTGAAGCTTTCACTCACCGGCGCTGCATAGGTATAGCGCGTGCGATGACAGACTTCCAGTTTCATGAAGCGGCCGGATGGCGGAAGGGTTGAACGGGTCCTTCATGGCGGTTTCCCGAGGGTCTGAAAAGCTGCACCTCCGGGCTGGTGTGCCGCCGTGCCGGGTCGAGAGGCGGGTTTGAACCGGGGCTGGCGCTCACAATCCCTCCACATCCACAGCCACCGTCACCTCGTGCGTGCCGCCTCCGGTGAGAATGCCGCTCAAGGGGCTGACGTCCGAGTAGTCGCGTCCATAGGCCACGGTGATGTGCTCGTCGCCCGGTTGCAGGTCATTGGTCGGATCAAAATCCACCCAGCCGCGCGTGGGGCAGAAGACCTGGATCCAGGCGTGTGACGCATCCACCCCCACCAACCGAGGCTGGCCTTCCGGTGGACGCGTGCGGAGGTAACCGCTGACGTAGCGCGCCGCCAGGCCGGCGGAGCGCAGGCAGCCGAGGGCGAGATGCGCGAAGTCCTGACAGACCCCGCGCCGCATCCGCAGAACCTCGGCCAGCGGGGTGGCGACCGTGGTGGCTTTGGGATCGAACTGGAAGTCCTGGTGGATGCGCCGGCACAGGTCGGCCACCCCGGCCAGCAGGGGGAGGTCCTTGCCAAGGCTGGGCTTGGCGTAATCCAGCAACTCCAGGGAGGCGCCGACCATCGGCGAATCGAAGGTGAACTGGCAGGCGTCCACCAGCTCGGGCGTGGCCGGATCCGCCAGGGACAACGCCACCTCCGCCCACGCCGGCGGGGCGCTCAACCGGTTGGGGGGCGGTTCCTGCACCGAGACGACGCTCTCCGCGATGACCTCCAGGCGATTGTGAACCTCCTGGATGCTGAAGAACCAGACCTCGTTGCCGAAATAGTCCCGCCGGGATTGACGCACCGCGGGTTCGGGCTCGATGCGCAACGCGAAGGACTGGCACTGTTGCGAGGTCATCACACGCGGGACCAGCCGCGCGGCGTGATGGGACACCGACACCGGCTCTCCGTAGTGGTGGGTGGTGCGGTGGAGGATGCGGTAATTCATGGGCTGGCAGCTCCTCCGGCGCGGGCAATCTCGGAATGGGCGAAGTAGCTGGCCGCGATGGCGTCCGAGAGCCGGGGCAGGTCCCGCAGCACGGCTTGAAGCGCGAGGGCCGTTTCGCTCTCGTGCCAGCCGCCCTGCAACCGGCCCAGCTCGCGGGTATCCAACAGCCGCAACCGGGCGCAGCATCCGATCAGCAGACGTTCCCCCTCGCCGGGCAACACACTGGTGCGCTCGCGGGGCAGGCGCTCGAAGTGCTTGACCAGTTGCAGCACCTGGAAGAGCAGCGACCGCGGATTGGTTTCGTCCAGCAGGATCAGGTCATACACGGCGGCCAGCGTGGGCAGCAGATTGTAGCGGGACCGGTGGGTGATGCTGCTGTCGGCCGACTCCAGGAGGATCTCGAGCAAACTGGGATTGTCCGCCTCCGGCAACTGCAACGTTCGTTCGAGCAGCAGGGCAATGTAGATGGAGCGCTCGATCCGGTGGCCGATGTCCTTGAAACGCCAACCCTGGCCGCGCGTCATGTTTTCCCGCGTCAACCCCTGCAACGCCGCCAGGTGCAGGATCATCCGGTTGAGCACGCTCACCGCATCGGTCCTGGGATCGATCTCGCCGCCTTCGCCCGGGCCGAGATGGTCATCAATCTGACTCAGCGCGCGCCACATGTCGTTCGAGGTGCGATCCCGCACATGCATCCCGAGACGTTGCGTCTCGGCGGCGAGGCGCCGGAGACTGCCGGGATGCGAACGGTCGAAAATCACCGCGTGCAGCGCCGCTTCGAGCTGGTCGGATTGCGCCACCGATCCGGTGCTGACTGTGCCCGCCGGAAGCTGCCCCTGGGCTTCGAGCACCTGGAGCAACGGCGTGAGCAGCGTCAGCGGCACGCCATAGCGGCCGGGATTCAGTCGCAACAGCGCGCTGCGGAGCAGGCGGGCGGTGTTGTCCGCGCGCTCGGAGTAGCGGCCCAGCCAGAAGAAGCAATCCGCCAGCCGGCTGGGCAGGTTGTTGGCGGTCCGGCGCAGCTCGAGATTCTGTTGCGCCGAGTGCAGCAGCGACACTTCGGTCACCGGCTCATGGCTCATCACCCAGGCGTCCTTGGTGCTGGCGCCCTGCTGTATCAAGAGGGAATGCCATTCCCCCTCAGCCGCGATGCGCACCAACCCGCCCGGCATCACCTCGTAACCGCCCTCGCTGGCGAAGAGAAACACGCGCAGCGCCACGGGCTTCGGCGCAAGCCCTCCCTTCGACCATGCCGGGGACGTGGAGAGCCTGATCGATTCCTGCGCCACGTAAAGTTCCGGCTGGAAACCGATGCGTTTGCCCAACGCCTGCTGCTCCTCGCTGGTGCGCGGGTGCTGAGGTTTGTCCGCGCGCCGCCCCGGTTGGAACGCCGGCTCGACGACCAGGCGGTCGAGGTGTCGCAGCACGTGCTCCCGCGCGTCCGCCTGTCCACACCACCACGTGGGCAGGGAGGGGATGGATAGTTCCTCGCCCAGCAGATGTTGGCAGAGGCCGGGCAGAAAGGGCATGAACGCGGGGCTTTGCAGAAGACCCGAGCCGGGGGTGTTCGTGATGGCCACCGTGCCGGCACGCAACGCCCCCAGCAATCCTGGCACGCCCAGCAAAGAATCGTTGCGCAACTCGAGCGGGTCGCAGAACTCGTCGTCCACCCGGCGGAAGATGACGTCCACAGGTTCGAGTCCGCTCAGGGTCTTGAGGAACACGTGGTCGTCGCGCACCGTCAGGTCCTGTCCCTCCACCAGCGTGTAGCCCAGGTAACGCGCCAGATAGGCCTGTTCGAAATAGGTTTCGTTGTGGGGGCCGGGCGTCAGCAGCACCACGCGCGGATTCTCGGTGCGGCGCCGGGCCAGGTCGCGCAGCGAGGCCTGGAGCACCCGGAAAAATCCCGCCAATCGGTGAACATACACGGTGCGAAAAGCCTCCGGCAGACTCCGCGACACCACCAGCCGGTTGGCCAGAGCGTAACCCGCCCCCGACGGGTTCTGCGTGCGGTCGGACAGCACCATCCACCGGCCGTCCGGGGAGCGCGCCAGGTCCACCGCGTAGAATCCCAGATGAATGCCTTGCGGCGCGGGGATGCCGTGGCAGGGACGCAGAAAGCCGCACTGCGCGAAAACCAGGGCCGGGGGCAGCCCGCCCGATCGGATCAACTCCTGCGGCCCGTAGCAGTCGGCCAGGATGCAGTTGAGCAATTGGGCGCGCTGGATCACGCCCGCCTCGAGTTGCCGCCAGTCCTCGGGCGCCAGCAGGAAGGGCACCGGGTCAATCTCCCACGGCCGGTCCAGTCCGCGCGGGTCCCCGTAAACGTTGTACGTGATGCCCTGTTCCTCGACCAGCCGCCGCACCGTGTCCACGCGCCGCCGCAGTTCATCGGCGGACAACGATTCGAGGACGGACAAAAGATCCAGGTAATGAGCCTGCACTTCACTGGCGCTGCCCAGTTCGTCGAACAGTCCCGGGGCCGGTTCATATCCGGCCAGCAGGGGGTGTCCGGCCAGTGCCGTGTTCCGAGAATCCGTTGGATCCGCCATGCGCGCGGCAGTTTCTACACGAATCGGCGGCGGCAAACCAGTCTGCTTGTAACGGAACGGGTATTGCACGGTTTCCAGCATGCGCCCGGCGGCGTCATAAACCCTCTCGCTGGCGCTTCTGGCGCTTGCCGCTCGATCTGCTCCCGTCACCCGGTGGTGGCCTCTTGCAAATCTGTCCGCAAAAAGCCCGTCCCACGGTGATTGCAGGACGGGCTTGGAGGTTTGCGCTGGTCGAATCAGCCTCGGGGCGGAAGCACCTTTTCCACCTTGTTCTTGGTGAGGCGCACGTAATCGGGCAGGCCATTCACCATGCGCGGACGGACCTCGCCCTCGATCAGGGGGCCGGCGTAGTTGACGAACTCTTGGTTGGGCAGGAACCCGTCTTCGGCGATCCACTCGCGGGGCACGAAGTGCTCGACGTTGGCGATATCCCCGAGCGGTTGAAGGCCCGTGGACCACTCGATGGTGCCATTGGGGGTGGGGTTGCGAACGATCTTCACCATGTAACCGCTCTGGCCCCCGACGGCGGCCCGGACGGCGGCTTCCCCACAAGCGAACCCGTTGTTGATGTCCGTCAGACTGGCCCAGTGGGCGGCGGCGCGCTGGGCGTATCCGAGCATGACCGTGCGGGTCTTGGTGTTGAGCTTTTCCTGGATGTAGTCCTTGAGCTTCTCGGCCGCGCCGGCCAGCACGGGGTGGCCGAAGGCGTCCAGACGGGTCTTGTCCGCCCCGATTTCCTCGCCCGCCTTGTTCTTGATGCCTTCCCCGACCACGACCACGCAGTAACCGTAAGCGGCAATGGTCTCCTTCACCTTGGCGACAAACTCGTCCACGTCGTATTGGATCTCGGGCAGGAGGACGATGTGTGGCGGATTGGCGGGATTGCCGCCCTTGGCGAGCACCGTTCCGGCCGCGATCCAGCCGGCGGAGCGGCCCATTACCTCGATGATGCAGCAGGAACCGTCGTCGGTGGCCATGCTGGCGACATCCATGCCGACCTCGCGGACGGTGGTGGCGCAGTATTTGATGGCCGAGCCGTAGCCGGGGCAACTGTCGGTGTGGGGCAGGTCGTTGTCGATGGTTTTGGGCACGCCGATGACGCGCATTTCCCAGCCACGCTTCTCCGCTTCCAGGTGGATCTTGTGGGAGGTGTCCTGAGAATCGTTACCGCCGGCGTAGAAGAAATAGCGGATGTTGTGGGCCTTGAAGACCTCGAACAGGCGGTCCATGTCCTGGGCGGCCTTCTCGGGTTTCTTTTTGAAATCGATCTTGTAGCGGCAGGTGCCCAAGGCGGCGGCCGGGGCGAAACGCAACGCATCGATGGTGGCCCGCTGTTCTTCCTGGATGTCGATGATCTCCTCGTTGAGGATGCCGTAGATGCCATTGAGCCCGCCGTAGATCTCCTCGATGGTGTCCGGGTGCCGTCCGGCCTCGGTGACCACGCCGGCGACGCTGGCATTGATGGCGGCCGTGGGGCCACCGGATTGGGCGACCAGTAAGTTTCCGACTAGTTGTGACATAATTCGATTGTCTGCTCCCTTAACAAATCAGCCGGCGACGTGCCGGCTGTTCAAATCCGCGAACGCGCGGTCCAAATGTGTCGTCAGCTTGCCTCCCGCCCCGCCCCCTGTCAAAGCTGGATTTCGGTCGCGCGGCCGCCAGGTGCATCTCGACACTGTCCTCGAACGCAATTCCGGCCGGGGCGCGGCATTGATGCCGCTTCAGCATTCGCAAGCCCGCGGAACAAGCGTTTCATCGAGTGCCCTTCGGACGTGGAAGCGGCCTGAAGGCCGCGTGCCGGGGGGCAGTGTCCAGATGCACCCCCGGCCGCCGTCGCTGTGCGCATCCGTCACGGCGTGGCAATCCCCAACTCTTCCAGGAAGGGCTGGGTCGAATGGGCCCGGCCAAGGAAGGCCTCAATGGACACGGATACGTCCCGCGAGTCGCCTGGTTCGTAGATCTCCTTCCGCAACTTGCTGCCGGTGGCCACGTCCAGATAACCATCGGGCGCAGTTTCGAACACCTTGGCCATGTCCGCCGCAATGGCGTCCGCCCACGCATACCCGTAGTATCCGGCGTCATAGCCGGTCAGGTGACCAAAGTAGGCGACGAAGGCCGTGTGGGTTGGCACGGGCAGGAAGACATCGCTGAGGATCTGGTTGGATAATTCGACCACGTTGGTCTGGTCGCCCGGATGAATGTGGGTGTGCAGGGCCAGGTCCAGCAACCCAAAGGCAATCTGTCGGCGGTAGAAGATGGCCAGGGTGGATTTCCGGGCCGCGTCCAACTGGTTGAGAACGTCCGCCGGGATCTTCTTCGAGGGATCGCGGTAGTCGGCGGCAAACCCATCCAGCACCTTCTTGTCCCAGACCCAGTTCTCGAGCATCTGCGAGGGGGCTTCGACGAAATCGCGCGGGACACTGGTGCCGGAGAACCGGGCGTGGTTCGCGCGGGTGAGCGTCGCATGCATGGCGTGGCCGAACTCGTGAAACAGGGTTTCCACCTCGTCGTGCGAGAGCAGGGAGGGTTCATCCGGCTGGGGCGGCGGGAAGTTGCAGATCAACGCGCTGACCGGACGCTGGTATTTCCCGTCGGGGAGACGTTTGCCATCTACAATGCTGAAATGGGCAAAGTGATTGTACTTGCCCTCGCGCGGGAACATGTCGAGGTAGAACAGGCCCAGGGGTTCGCCGGATTGCGCGTCGAGCACGGCGTAGAGCCGGACGCCGTCCGACCAGACGGAGGGCGGCTGCACCTCCTCGAATCGCAGCCCGAACATGCGCTGGTAAATGTCGAACATGCCCCTCAGCACCGCTTGATAGGGGAAATAGACGCGCAACGCCTCGGCATCCACGTTGTAGCGCTGCTTCTTGAGTTGATTCTCGTAGTAACGCCAGTCCCACGTGCCGAGGACGGCGTTGGTGTCGGCGGTGTCGGCCGCCTTGAGTTGGCGCAGTTCTTCCAGCTCACTTTCAAACTTGGGCTGCAACCCGGCCCGCAGATCGTTCAGGAATTGGGTCGCCGCGGCGGCGTGGCGGGCCATCTTGACCTCCGTCTTGTAGTCCGCCCAGGACGCGTAGCCCAGCCGGTGCGCGATCTTGTCCCGCAGCTCCACGATCTGCTGGAGCAACCCGACGTTCTTGTCCATGGCCAGCCGGCACGCCGCTTCGTCCACGCGACGGCGGACGTCCTCCCGCCGGGCGTTTTCGAGGATCATCAGTCGCTGCCAGGTGATGTTGACCTTGATGGTGTACGCGTCATCACCGGTCTTGATGCCCGGCCGCGAAAAGAACGAGTCCGGAACGCCGACCAACTCCTGTCGGGTGAAGGTGAGCTCCTGCTGGGTGTCGCGGATGTTGGAATCGAAGTCGGTGCACAGGCGGGCCAACTCCTTTCGCAGCCTTTCCACCTCGTCACGTTCGGCCCTGGGCAGGGCGAGTCCGGCCCGGCGATAATCGCGCAGGGTTTCCGCGAGGAGTTTGGCATCCTCCGGCGACAGTTTGGGCGGGGTGTCGGCGCAGGCCTGGACGGCGCGATAGACATCTTCCCGGTAATCCAGTCCCACCGCCCATTCCTCGAAGCGTTTGATGGCTTGGGTGGCGGCCTCGCGCAAGGCAGCGTTGGTGCTGGTCTCTTTGATCAGGCCCAGCCGATTCCCGACCCGGCCGGCTTGAAAGGCCAGGTCGTCCAGGGCGAGCGCGGTGTTGGTGAAGGTGGTTTCGGCAGGCTTCATCGCGCCGATCTCGTCCAGGCGCGCGTTCGCGGTCTGAATGACGTGGTCCACGGCGGACGTGATCTGTTCCGGGGTCGTTTCCAGCTCGGGGACCGTCAGTTGGGAGCCGAACCGGGCGGCCGCGGCTTGGTAGGTTTCGAGGGATTTCAAGTCCGCCTGCGCGGTTGAACCCGGAAGGGCGGTGAGCAGTCCTGCCAGGAGGATTTCAATGCGCCATGCACGTGCCATAGGGCGGCCAACGTAACCCCGCTCGAACATCAGGCAAGTGGATTGTCCTCACTTCTGTCCCGGGCCAGGCGCTGCGCCGTTTCGGACTAGGTGTGCGGTGCCGGGTTGAGTGGCCGAGGTGGGCGGCTTCCCCTCCCGCCGCAGCGTCCATTTGCGTTGCGAGGGGATGCATGGGAATTCAATCGAAAATCACCGTGCGGTTGCCGCACAGGAACACGCGGTCCTCGAACACCAGGCGCAACGCGCGGGCCAGCACCATCTGCTCGACATCACGCCCGGCTTGCGACAGGTCATGCGCCGTGTGCGTGTGGTCCACCGGAATGACCTGCTGCACGATCAGCGGGCCTTCGTCCAGCTTGTCGGTGACGAAATGCGCCGAGGCGCCGATGACCTTGACGCCGCGATCAAACGCCTGCTGGTACGGCTTGGCGCCGGCAAAGGCCGGCAGGAAGGAATGGTGAATGTTCAGGATGCGCGCCGGGAACCGGGCGACGAAGTCCGGGGACAACACCCGCATGTATTTGGCCAGGACCAGGTAGTCCGGCTGGAGCGGTTCGAGGATCCCGAGCAGGGCGGCCTCGTGCTCGGGGCGCGAGAGGGATTCGTGGCTGAGGCAATGGAACGGGAGATCAAACCGGGCCACCAGCGGTTCCAGGACGGGATGATTGGCGAGCACCGCCAGCACCCGGGCATTGAGTTCGCCGTAGGCGTGCCGGACCAGGATGTCGCCCAGGCAATGGTGCTCCTTGGAGGCCAGCACCACCACACGCTTGGGTTTCAGGTCGCTAAGCCGCACCCGCGCACCCTCCGGCAACGCCTGCCGGGCCTCGGTTTCGAGCCGTCCGGCATCCACCTCGCCGTCGAACTCGGTGCGCATGAAAAAGCGCCCCGAGCCGCGGTCCACAAACTCCTGGTTGCCCACCACGTTGACGCCGTGCCGCAGCAGGACGCCGGTGATGGCATGGACGAGCCCACGGCGGTCATCACATTCCACCAGCAGGACCTGGGAACGCGAGGATGGATGGGGTGTCGTCGGCATGGGCCCCAGTTTTGCCCGAGGGACGGTGGCGACGCAATCTTCCAGCGCGGCAAAACAGCCATTCTCAGTCTGGAGCACGGGTCCGCGACCCGCAGCAGCCACAAAGCTCCCGAAGCCCACGACCCAGTCGCAGGCCGCCTGCTCCTGTCCATCCTGGGCCGTGACTGCGACGTGTTGAGCGTCCCCGGCTCGGAATCCACCATCCAGGTCAAGGTGGAGGCGTTCCTGCGCGCGGGCTGATCCCGCCATCCATTCGGCCAGCCTCGTTAATCGCAGCGAAGCCGGAACACGCGGGTGGCGGAACCGGCCGGGATGGTGGCCGGGGATTCGACCCCCAGGTCATACCACGGTCCGCTGACGCTTTCCGCGCCCTGCAAGTGGAAGCCGTCGCCTTCCCAACTCAACGTGACGCTGTTGGCGCCCCGTGCGACTTGCAAGGGTGCCACCACGCAGGCGGGCGCGCTTTGCAGGTCGTGGATCAGGTAATCCATTTCCTCGCCGATGGTGGCGGTGAGATCGGTGTAGGCCGTTGGCGGGGTGGACATCGTGGACGTCTCGGCGAGGATGCGCAGTTCGGTGCCGACACAGCCGAGCGTGCCGCAGTCCAGGCCGCTCAGGACGATGATCGGATTGGTGTCGGACAAGCTCACCACACCCACGCCGGGGCAGCCGAGAATTCCCGGGAACCCACCCAACATCGCGAGCGTGCCGCCGGGCATGGCCGGAACGTGGTTCGTCTCGGCCACAAGCGTCGGCCCGTCCCAGAGTTGCAGCGTGACTTCGGACACGCCCCAATCCACCAGGTCCGCGCCGAGTTGCACACCGCCCAGGCCGCTGTTGTCGGGGGCGAGGCGCACGTTGATGACCGGGGGCGGAGGGCGGTTTGTCGTGGTGCCCGGCGGCCAGCCACGGATGGCGAACTGCTGTTCCAGCAGCGGCAGGCCGTTGGTGTCGAGCGACGTCAGGCGAAGCGAGAAGCTCGCGGCGTGGCCCAGTTCGGCGTCCAGCCCTCCGCTGGCGCCGAGCGCGGAGAATTCCATGCCGCTCTCGGACCCGTCGTCGTAGGCCTTCATCAAGGTCACATGACCGTCGCTCCATTTGCGGCCGGACATGGTGATGGCCGGATTGTCGAACGCGAGCGTGGCGAGGTTGCTGATCGCCAGGCTGAGTTCGGTGATCGGGGGCGGGGGCAGGGGGGGCTGCGGCGTGATGATGACCCGCGCGGCATGGTTGGTCTTGGTGGTGCGCGGTGGGCGGTTGCCGTAAATGCACCCGTCCCAACCCTTGTGCCGGGCCGACGGCATGAAATCCCCGGATGGAAACTCCAGCGCGATCGACCGCGTGCGCAGGTCGAACGTCACGGTCATCAGCCCGTTGGTCGAGCCATCCATGGGCGACAGGCTGGCGAAGACGTTCGTTCCGAGGCTGGCGTGCGGGACAGTGACGGAATCGAGCAGTTCCCCGTTCAGATTGATGGCGGCGGCCCGGAAGGTGGCGGTCGGATCGCTGACAATCTGTGCGCCCAGCTTGACGTCCCAGCCGCAATGCACCTCGCAACTGCGCTCGAAGCGGACCAGCGGCGTGCTGGTGGGCAGCCCCGCGCCGGGCGGCAGGTGCAGTTCAAAACTCGCGTTCGTGGGCGCGTCGAAGTCCAGCATCGTGCTGAACGTGAACTTCTCCGCCGGGCCGAGGTCGAAGCGCACCCCTTCCGTGCCGCTGAAATCGGCAAGGTCCACGCCCCGACCGCCGCCGGGGAAGTCGGGCCGGTAAATCACCCGGCCCACCGGCGGCGGATAGCTGATGATGCCGATGATCTTGGTCAGACAACCCCACTTCCGGTGCGGTGGTCGGACGGTGACCGTGAACGTGCAGGTGTTGGCCCCGCCGCAAAGGTTCGTGGCCGTGCAGGTGACGGTGTGGGTGCCCAGACTGAAGAGGCTTCCAGACGGCGGCGAGTAGAGGATCGGGCCGACATGGCCGGTCGCGGTGGCCGCGTAGTTCACGACCGCGGAGTTGTTGCTGCAACCGTAAACGACGAGGTTCGGCGGGCAGGTGAGGGTCGGTTGCGGCGGGTTCACGTAGAAGGGCAGGACGCACGTGTTCGTGAGCCCGGCGCAATTGGAAATCCGCACGGTAATGGGGTGGCTGCCCGCGCCGACAGGCGTTCCCGGCGCTGGTGACTGGGTGATCTGGATCGCGCCGCAGTTATTGAGGATGCACGGCGAGTTCGAGAGCCCGGAAAGGTCCGGCACGGCGGCCTGGCACGCGTTCGTGGTGAGCAGCGCGAGCGCGTTGTCCAGCAGGCACTCGCAGTTCACCGCCAACACGCTGCCGTTGGTCAGGGCGAGGATCGTCTGACTCCAGTTGGTCGCGTTGCCGCACGCGTCGGCGAGGGTCCAGGTGCGGACCACGTTGACCGGGCACAGGCTGTTCGTGATCGTGCCGGCGAGCGTGACGGTCACGTTGCTGCCGGCGCAACGATCCACGGCCAGGGGCGCGGGATCGAATTCCCACGGCTCGCCGCAGGCCACGGTCTTGACCGGAACATTGGTGCAGAGCGCGATGACCCGCACGTCGTCGTAGTAGTAATAGGCTGAGTTGATCGACCCGCCGAGGAACGAGGCGGTGGTGCTGGCATCGGTGAGGAAGTTGCCGATCGTGATGTAATCCTCGCCGCCGCCCGCGGTGAGCACACCGGAGATCAGGGTCCAGTTGGTGGCTGACGTGATGACGTTGGCCGGGGGGTTGACGATCTGCGGCGTGGCCGCAAGGTAGCTGCCGGGGTAATTCGTGAGCGGGCCGGCGGAGAAATGCGCGCCGATCTCCGCCGCCGCGTAAGCACAGTTGTCCCCGCGGCTCACGCGGAAGGAAACGGCGTAGGATTGCCCCGCCACGAGGGGCGCGAACAGCGGCGCGGTGAGGTATTCGCGGTAGGAGTTCGTTCCCGCCCCGCCTGGGAAATAGACATAACCGCCCGCGTAGTTCTGGCCGGCGAAGGGTGTTTGCGAACCGAACATGTTCACCGGCACGGAAGCGCCGGAGGCGAGCGTGGCGCAGGGGTTGTAGAGATCCGGGCTGCCGATCGTGGGCTGAAACCAGGGTTGGGCGAACGGCAGGAACGACAAGGCGCCGGCACACTGGAACGTGTTCTCGAAATCTGCGTTCGGCACCAAGTTCAGGCCGGAACACAGCAGTTCGGGCGGCACCGTGTCCACCTCCGTGACCGTCTGCGTGGCGGTGATCCAGTTGTTGCAGGCATCGTAGATCGTCCAGATCCGGGTGTGGACCTTCGGGCAGGTGCCGCTGGTCGTCGTGCTGGTGACGAAGGTGGAGAGGTATTCGCCGCTGCAACTGTCGTAGGCCAGCGGCGTGTCAAATTCCCACACGGACTCGCAGGCCACGAATTTGTTCGTGAACTCGCACAACGGCACGACCGCGATGTCGTCGTAGTAGTAATACGTGTGGTTGGTGCCGGACGCGTTGGTCACCGCCAGGGTGGAGGCGTCATCGAGGAAATTGCCGAGCGTGATGTGGTCCTCGCCGCCCGCCGCGGTGAACACGCCCTGCACGAGCATCCAACCGGTCTGGTTGGTGAGCAGGTTACCGGGCGGATTGGCAACCTGCGGGACGACGTTCAAGGGCCCTTCGCTCGAGCCGTTCAGCACTGGGCCGACAGAGAAATGCGCGCCCAGATCGCTGATGGACCAGCCGGACGTGTCGGCCAGGCAGACACGGAAGGAAACCTGGTACTGCTGGCCCGCCTGCAACGGGACAAGCAGGGGCGCCTCGAGATACTCGCGGTAGCCGGGCACCGGGTTGGTCCCGTAAACGGAGTAGGCGTACGCGCCCATGTAGCCATTGCCGCTGAACGGGGTCTGGCTGCCCAGCAGGTTGTTCGGCACCTGTGCGGCGGGGAACGAGGAGCAGGTGTTCAGGTAGTCCGGCGTGGCGACGGTCGGATTGAACCACGGCCCGGCAGCGGACACCTGCGAGAAGTTGAAGGGACAGAAGGCGTAGTTTTCAAACTGCGGATTGGGCGCCAGGTTGGCCCCGGCGGCGCACAGGAGCTGCGGCGGGTTCGTGTCCACGATGGTCACCGTCTGGGTGAACCTGTTCGTGTTCCCGCAGGGGTCGGCCAGATACCAGTCGCGCTGCACCACCGTGGGACAATACCCGTTCGTCGCGGTGTAGTTTGACACGGTGATGTTGCCGCCGTTGCAGTTGTCGAAGACCGGGAACGGCGGAATCTCCCAAGGCGTGCCGCATTGCACGACCTGGTTCGTCATCGCTGGATCGCACACCGCGACCACCGAGACGTTGTCAAAGTAGTAGTAGGCGTAGTTGTTGTCCTGGCCCCCGACCAGCGTGGCGGTGGTGCCGGGGTCATCCTTGAAATTGCCCAGGACCAGGTGCGTTTCCCAGCCGATGGCGGTGTACAGGCCCTGAATGAGCGTCCAGTTGGTCGAGTCGGTGAGCATGTTGCTCGGCGGATTGGCGACCTGCGGGGGAATCGGGTGCACGAGCACGCCTGTGTAGGCATTGCTCAACGGGCCGTAATTGACGAATGGCATCGGGAAGAATTTCGCCCCGATGTCCGCGATGGCCTGGCCGAAATACTCCGCCCGGCTCACGTAAAACGACACGAGGTATTGTTGTCCGGCGGTCAAGCTCGTGAGCAGCGGCACTTCGAGATACTCCCGGTAGGAATTGGTGGGGTTGGTGCCGAACGTCGTGTAGAGCGCCGCGCCCGCGTAGGCCTGTCCGCTTAACGGCGCCTGCACGCCCACGCTGTTGGTCGGCGTGGTGACGAACGAGCCGGCGCCGGAGCAACTGTTGTAGTAATCCGTCGTGGCGTCGGTCGGCGTGAACCACGGCGCGGCGAAGGCGAACTGCGAGATGGAGGAGGGGCAGTTGGTGTAGCGCTCGAAGCCGCCGTTCGGCACCAGGTTCTGGCCGTCACATTGCGTGCCCGGCGGCGTGGTGTCCACCAGGGTCACCTCCTGGCTGCAACTGGTGGTGTTGCCGCAGCCGTCGGTGATCAACCAGGTGCGGGTGAGGCTCTGGGAACAGGGGCTGTTGCTCACCACGATGTCGTTCGGCGTGATCGTCAGCCCGCAGCAGAACGAGGTGACGACCGGCGGATCGAAGTCCCACTCGCTTCCACACTCGACAGTCTTGTTCGTGGAACAGAGGACGGTCAGCGGCGGCGCATTCGATGGCGGAACCACCGTGAACGTCACGGGACACGAGAACGCGTTGCTCTGGAGATCCAGCACCTGCAGGTTGAGGACGTAGGTGCCCACGGACACCGGCATTCCAGGCGGGAGGTTCTGTGTGCAGGACCCCGGCAGCATGTTCGTGGTGAAGCAGTTCGTGGCCAGGGCGCACAGGTCTGGGAGCACGGCGGGACAGGTGACGGTGATGTTCGTCAGGCAGCCGCACAGCAACGGGTCCTCCGGGCCGGAGATCTTGTTCAGGATGATGTCGTCCAGCACCAGTTCGTCGGCGAACCCGTTGGGATCCACATCGTGGCCCCAATTGCTCCATTGAAACGTCACCGTCGAGGCCGTCGGCGTGAAATAGACTTGGTAGCGCTGGGAGGCGCCCACCAGGCCGTTCCCGCTCGGGGCGGCGAAGTAGAGCGTCGGTTCGCCGGTGATGTCCAGGCCGAAGAAGCCGTCCACGGCCATCTCTGGCTTCCCGACATCCTCCCCACTGGTCCAGAAATCCAGCAGGTAGGTGGCGGCGGGGTTCAGGCCCGAAACGGTCTGCTGCAAGGTCACCGGGCCGTCCCCGGGCTTGGGCAGGATGGCGGGGGTGGAGGTGAACGTGACCAGGCCGTTGGTGGCTTCGATGGGGAAGGGAGCGACTAGAAGCATGATCCCCGCGCCAAAGTAGAGGGCGTTGGTGCCGTGCGGAAGCGGGGCGCTGCCCTTGATGCCGCCCAGCCCGTCGTTGCCCCAGTGCGCGTAGCTGCCGGACTGGCCGGAGGCGCTCCAGGAGGTCAGCGAGAAGGCGGGCGTCAGGGTGGTGCCGGTGGCCCAGTAGGCGCCGTTGGACACCACGCCCCCGTCTGCCTCAAAACTGCCGTTGAGAATCAGGTTCGTGGTGTGGTTGCCGACCAGGGTGTCATTGCCCGTGACGGACAGGATGGTTGCGGACGACGAGGCCGCGCCAGCGAGGAGGGCGGCAAGAACAAGGCCGGTGGTCTTCATGCTCAAAATCTCCTGGTCATGGACTTCGGTTGAGATCGGGTTTTCGGACTCTGTCGCAAGAACGTCACCCAACACACGCCACAGCATCCGCGATGCGGGCGCGGGCCGTGGTGGCTGGAGCTCAAACTAATCAGGAGTATTAGGAAGTAAAGCTCAAAGACGGACGGGCGCGGCAGCCGAATTGGTTGTCCCGGGCAGCCCCGCTTGAGACACAATATGCCGCCGCAACGCCGGACAACCTTGGGTTGCCGAGGGGGCTTGGAGAAGTGTTCCGCAGGCGGGGACCGCCTCCTTACACCTCAATCCCGTAGGCCTTGATCTTGTTGTAGAGGGTCTGGCGTCCGATGCCAAGGCGTTTGGCGGCTTCGAGCTTGTTGCCGCCGGTTTCCTTGAGCATCTGGGCGATGGCGTTGCGCTCCACGCCTTCGAGCAGCGTGAAGTTGGTGTCGCCACCTCCCTCGCCGGCCCCGGAGCGCGCGTTGGCTACGGAAAGGTCAGCGGCGTCCACCACGCTGCCTTCGCAGAGGAGCACGGCGCGCTGGATCTCATTCTGGAGCTGGCGCACGTTTCCGGGCCAATCGAACGCCGTGAGCTTCTCCACGGCAGTGGGCGTGAAGCCGGTGATGGTGCGGTTGGCCTGGGAGGCGTACTTGTTCAGGAACGAGGTGGCCAGGGGCATGATGTCATCCCGGCGCTCGCGCAGCGCCGGCAGGTGCACGGAGATGGCGCTGATCCGGTAGAAGAGGTCTTCGCGCAGTTTGCCGTCCTTGATGGCGTCCTCCGGCTTGCGGTTGGTGGCCGCCACCAGCCGGCAGTTGGTCTTGTAGCTGGTCTTGCCCCCGACCGGGCGCACCTCCTGATCCTGCAACACCCGCAACAGCTTGCTTTGGGTGTCGATGGGCATCTCGGAGATCTCGTCCAAAAACAGCGTGCCGCCCTCGGCCTGGCGGAAGAGGCCCTCGCGGTCGCTGTGCGCCCCGGTGAAGGCGCCCTTGACCGAGCCGAACAGCTCGCTCTCGATCAATTCGCGGGGCAGGGCGGCGCAATTGATCTTGATGATCCGGGCCTTGCTGCGTGGGCTCAGGGTGTGGATGAGGTCGGCGATGACCTCCTTGCCGCTGCCGCTCTCGCCGGTGATGAGGATGGGGACGTCGCTGGGGGCGACGCGTTCCACGGTGCGCACGACAGATTTGATCTCCGTGCTCTTGAAGACGGGCGAGCTTCCGCCGCTCATGGTGCCGAGGGCTCGACGCAGGTTGCTGTTTTCCTCGTTCTGCTGCTTGTGCTCGATGGCGCGCGCCACGGTGACGAGCAAGGCGGTGGTCTCCCCGGGTTTGGTGAAGTAATGAAAAGCCCCGCGCTTGGTGGCCTCGACCGCCACCTGGATCGAGTCGTTTCCGGTGAGGATGATGACCTCGGTTTCCGGCCACTGCTTCTTGATCTGGGGCAGGAGGTCCAGGCCGTTGGCGTCGGGCAACCCCAGGTCCAGCACCACGACATCGGGTTGGGACCCCGACATCACCCCTTTCAGCTCTGCGGCGCTGCCCGCTTCGCTGATCTCGTAATCATTCGAGAAAATGGATTTCAAGAGACTCCGGAAATCTTCCAGGTCCTCGACCAGTAGAACTTTGCCTTTCATCGTGATCTCAATCAGTTTCAACGCGTGCCTAAAGTCCCCACCCGCCTGCTTCGATGGAACTCTCAAGCGCCTCTTGGCTTCCAGCGAATCCGTGATCCCCTTGGAACGGGCATGGCACCCCATCGCCCTTGGGGAACAGCGTGCGCCAACGAGACGCCATCTTGTCGATCCCCCTCGTGAGTGTCAACCGCCGTTCCGAAAGTCCGAGATCCTGCCATGCTCAGTTCGGAGCGCGGGGCTGTTCATCCTCTCCATCCTCCGTGGCAGGGCGACGGCCGAGGACGGGCGCAGGCGCCCTGTTACGCAGGACGAGTGACCCGCAGCCGGGGCGCGCCGGTCACCAAGCCGCTGAATCATGGCACACGGCCCTCCGGTGCGGGGGTGCTGCGGCTCATGGAGCCGCGCGCCGAGCGATCATGAGAGTGACTGTGAGGCCCATTCCAAAGGCCCCGACTGTCAGGCTTGGAGCGGAGGGTGGTCTAGCGCTGGTCCTGCCTGAGAGCCATCTGGAACAGTCGGGCTGAATCCATCCCCCCCGGATATGTCCTCCGCGCTTCTGCGGAAGCACTGTCCGCAACCTCCTTCCTGTCACCTCCCGCCCGGTGCGATACTCTCTTCCCAAGATTGGGACTGGCTTGTCCATTGCTTAGACACCAGATCAGTTGGTGCTTCTTCCGGAAGTGGCTGTTCACAATGGATTTAGTGAATCTGAGAATGCACGGGCCGGAAGGAGGGGGGCACGACGTATCCAGATGCCGTATTCAGTTTCAAGGCGCAGTTCACCGAGCCTGCTGGAAGGTCCCGCGGGTCTGCAGGCTTTGTTGTTGGCTGGTGGTTTGTTGTCTGCAGGCTTCGCCGCGCAGGCCGACCCAAAGCCCGAGGAATGGCACGGGTGGAGTCGAATCGAAGGAGGAAACTCGGCTCCGGTCAACACGCCTACGCTTCGTCCCGTTCCCCAAGGAACCCGATTCCGCCTGGATGCAGCGCGGCCACAAGCGGTCCTCAGCCGCGCTCCGAAGGAGAGCGAGTCGGGCAGGATTGTCGAGGGTGTCGAATGGTCATTGCCCATGCCGGATGGACGGACCGAGCGGTTTCTGATTGTCGAATCGCCGGTCATGGCCAGTGATCTGGCGTCGCGATTCCCGGCCATCAAGACCTACCGCGGAGTCGGCTTGGGGGGGGGGGCGGAGAGGCTTCGCTTGGATGTTTACCGGGGCAGACTCCATGCCCAGGTCCTGGGCCCGCGTGGTCGTGTCTATCTCGATCCGGCTGATTCCGAAGGTGCGGAGTATGTCGCCTACTATGCCTCAGACGCGTTGCGATCGGAGGAGGAAAGCTTCGAATGCCTGACGGCCACCGCACCAGATCCGTCCAGCCTGCAGAGCGGCGGGGTTCAATCTGACGGCGCACTGCGTGTCTATCGTCTGGCGGTGGCAGCGACCGGTGAATACACGTTGTTCCATGGCGGGACGGTGGAGAGCGGTCTGGCCGCCATTGTGACCGCTGTCAACCGGCTGAACGGCATCTACGAGTCGGAACTGGGCGTTCGCTTTGTCCTGGTCTCGAACAACGATCGCCTGGTGTTTTTCAATGCCGCTACTGATCCCTACAGCAATGCTGACGCGGCGGCCATGTTGTCGCAGAACCAATCCACCCTGGACGGCGTGATCGGCAGAGAGAACTATGACGTTGGCCACGTCCTGGCAACGGGTGGGGGAGGGTTGGCCCAGCTGAACAGTGCGGGTGTGGATGGCTGGAAGGCCCGGGGCGTCACCGGCCGCGCCAGCCCCGTCGGGGACTCCTTCTACGTGGATTATCTCGCGCATGAAATCGGTCATCAGTTTGGCGCGCATCACACCTTCAATGGGATCGCGGGTAGTTGCAGCGCGAACAACCGTCATCCAGCGTCGGCCTTCGAGCCGGGGAGCGGATCCACCATCATGAGCTACTCGGGGATCTGCGGGACAGACAACCTGCAGTACAGCAGTGATGCGTATTTTCACTCGGCCAGCCTGCTGGAGATGGCGAGCTTCATCGGGGCCGGGTCCGCGGTGCCGCAGAGCACGGGAAACACCGCGCCGAGTGTTTCCGCCGGAACCGACCTGACGATCCCCATGGCCACGCCGTTCGAGTTGACGGCAACGGGCAGCGATCCGGATGGGGATCTGTTGACCTACGGTTGGGAGCAGGTGGATCTGGGCGGGGCTGCCGCGTTGGACGGGCAGGATCACGGAAGCGGCCCGTTGTTTCGCTCGTTTCCACCGGTGCTGACAGCTTCGCGGACGTTTCCGTGCATCGAGGATCTGCTGAACGATGTTTCGTCTCCGTCTGAGGTACTGCCCACCACGGCTCGCGTGCTGAACTTCCGGGTCACGGCCAGGGACAATCATGTTGGCGGAGGTGCCTTCGGCATGGACGACCTGCAGGTGACGGTGACAACGAATGCCGGACCCTTCGTGGTGTTGGTTCCCAATGGTGCCGGCGAGTTGTCCGGCGAGCAGATCATACAGTGGGCTGTGGCGGGAACGGACCTTGCGCCCGTCTCGGCCGCCTTCGTGGACATTCTGCTTTCGACGAATGGGGGGGGTGACTTCCCGGTGATGTTGGCGCGGGAGACCCCCAATGATGGATCCGAGCTGGTCTCCCTGCCCGCCGTCTATGCCGCCAAGGCCCGGATCAAGGTGCGGGCCAGCCACAGTGTCTTTTTCGACCTGACGGACGCTGACTTTACCCTGCTTCCCGGATCGTCCTCCGGGCTCGTCCTGGTAACCGAGACGCATGTCTTCTCAAACACCGCCTCCCTGTTGGTTCCCGCCGCCGGAACCAAGGGCAACGCCAGCGTCTTTCCCGCCCAGCTCTTCGTGAGCGGGATCGAAGGCGCCGTAGAGCAGGTGAGGGTGCAACTGCACGGCCTGACGCACGGGTTTCTGGACGACCTGGACATTCTGCTCGTGGGGCCTGGCGGGCAGCAGGTGATGCTGCTTTCGGATGCCGGTGGCGGCGCCGTGGCGGATGCGTTGGAACTGAGCTTCAGGGATGAAGCGGCGGAGTTCCCGGGCAGCGGCACGGTGGTGTCCGGCGAATATCGTCCGACAAATATCGGTGCGACGGGTGATGCGCTGCCGGTGCCCGCCCCGCACGCGACCACGTTGTCCGTGTTGAATGAGGTCGATCCGAATGGCGTGTGGTCTCTCTACCTGGTGGACGACTCCACCGGGGACACTGGATTCCTGCTTCAAGGTTGGTCGCTCAGCTTGCAGACCCGCCGCTTGGCGCCCCAGGCTTCCCCGGTGGTCGCGGCTCAGCCGGTGATAAACTCAATCCAGGTCAGCAATGGAGTTGCCTGTCTGCAATGGACCTCACTCCCCAACACCTCTTATCGCGTTGAGTGGACCGAGGATCTGACAGGCGGAAATTGGAGCGAGAGTGAACCGGCGGTGGTGTCCATGGGCCTGACAACCACGGCCACCTGCCCAGTCGGGAATGCCAGCCAGTGCTTCTTCCGGATCAGGGTTCAACCCTAGGGGTGTCGGTGGCCGCGCCCGAGGCGGGTAACGCGGTGCCGGAATCCATCGAGAATCGGCGGATCGGAACACGGCGGAGGTCATCCGTGCCCAATTGCAGCAAGGCGGCGTTCTGGTAGGTCTTCAGGTCCGGCTTGGGCCGGCCCGTGTCCGAACTTCGGCGCTGCTGTTCGAGCAGTTGGATGGCGAGCAAATCCAGGGCGACCGGGTCGGTCCCGAAGTAGAGCTCATTGGCCACCTGTGAGTAGTGCAGCAAGGTGGCCTCTTCGCCTTCATACTGGCAGATGAGCGCGTCCGTGATGCAGAGCACCACGCGATCGCCCACGCTGCGCATGGCGTAGATTTCCGGCAGGACCCACGAGAGGGTTGAGGGATTGCTTTCAAACCGCCAGGTGTTGTCCACGGACCCCAACGTCATGCTGTAGAGATGACCTGTCACCCCGGTGCTGTGCTTGTTGGACGCCGGGGCGATGCTGATGATGCGCGTGACGTTCGGACCCAGCAGGCGGGTCACGAACGATCGCCGCCCGGCTCCATCATCCTTGCGTCCAAATTCCAGATCCCCGAAGCGCAAGCCCGTCACGAGAGCAAACTCGTACGAATCCAGTTCGTCATACCCCGACTGCAATGCTCCGCCCAGGCGGATGCCCAGGGACTCGGCCAGACGCGCATAACCGGCGGCGCGGAGGTCGGCTTCCGAGCGGTCCCAGATCAGGATGTTGGTCCGGAGGACGCAGGCGGAAAGCAGTCCCTTGACTACGGCCGCGACCACCGGGATTCGCGTGCCGGTGTTGGGTCCCGGTGAGGAATAGACCTTGATGGCCACCGTGTCGTTCGAGTTGGCGAGGGTTCGCCAAGCCGAGGTGGCATCGGGGGCTCCAGTGAGTTCGGTAATGCCTCGTTCCACCATGGCTTGTACCCGGGCGGTTTGAGGTTGCAGTCTCACCGTGGCCTGCGGATCGCTCACGAGCACCACCGGTCGGTTGGTCATGGTTTCTAGGGCTTGAAACTCCAGGGCCGAACCCACGGCCACACCGGCCAGTTGGAGCATCAGAGCGGCGGTGTGGATGCAGTTTGTTCGACGGACCTTCACCATGGGTGCGTTCCTTGACAGCGGCACAGCCGGATGATAACACCGCGGCGAATGCTGACAAAGGAAAACCAGGCCGCGTGGGGCCTGTGTCTTGCCGGACTGATCTCACTGGGTTTGCTGACCGGTTGCAGCCCGACGGGTCCGGATGCCTTGCTCAAGGGCAGGCGGTTACTCGAGTCGGGACAACCCCTGGCGGCCGCGCGCCAACTTCGGGAGGCAACCGCGCTCATGCCCACCAATGCTTTGGCGTGGGGCTACCTCGGTGTGGCGTTCCACCAGGCTGGTTCGGTTTCGAACGCCGTGGAGGCCTATGCGCGGGCGCTTGCTCTCAGGCCCGACCTTGCCGAGGTCCGCTTCAGCCTGGGATGCCTTTGGATGGAGCGGGGGCAGTGGGCTCGGGCGCGCGAACAGTTTGCCGCCGCCACGGTGTTGCAGCCTCGTCAGGCTGGCGCATGGCAGCGATTGGGCGAAACGCAGGTGCGATCGGGACAATCCGGGGAGGCCCTGCGATCCCTTCAAGAATCGGTCCGCTTGGATTCGCAGGATGCGGACGCGTGGAATTGGTTGGGGGTGGCACAAGTGCAGGACGGACGGCCACAGGATGCAGCGCGTTCATTCCAGGCTGCCCTGCGACTCCGCACCAACCACGGTGCGGCGTTGCTCAATCTGGCCATTCTTCACCAGACCTCGTTCAAACAACCACAGAAGGCCCTCGACCTGTATGGCCAGTATTTGGCGTTTCTGCCCACGTCGAGCCGTGCGCGGCAGGTCAGGGAGGTCATGGTTCAATTGCAGCAGGAGTTGAATCCGGCGCCACGGACGGCGGAGGTGGCGCGGCAGACGGAGTCTGAAGCCGATCGTGCTTTGGACGTTCAACCCGGGAAGGTGGTAGAGATACCGCCCGCGCCCAGCGCGCTCATGTCCCGAGCCGTGGTTCGCACGAACCGGCCCAGCCGACCCGAGTCGGCATCCTCCCTCGCGCCGCCTCCAGATCGCACCCCAGCCCTGCGCAGGTCAGACGCTGAACCCGTCATGGAAACCGTGAGGGTGCAGCCGGTTCCCGCCATCGTTCCTGCCACGCAGCCATCGCCGCCTTCCGGAGGACCAACGGAGGAGGGGGCGCTGGTCAGCCGGGATTCGGCAGAACCCAAGCGAGGGTTCTTTGCCAAGATCAACCCAATCAATCTTTTCCGGAAGCGGCCGGACGAGAAGCAGCCAACCCCGCTGGCTTCGGAATCACAAGCCGGCGTTTCAACGGCAACGGCCCCTGCCGCTGTTGCTGCGGCGCCGGCGAAGGTTCAGGCGCGGACGGTGCCCGCGCGCGTGGAGGTTGCCAATGCGGTTCGATTCCCGCGCTACACCTACCAATACACGGCCTCGCCTTCAGCGGGGGATGGCGGGGCGGCGGAGCGCGCCTTCCAACAAGGGGACAAGCTGCGTAAGCGCGGTCGCCAGGCTGAGGCGATTCAGGCTTACCGTGGCGCCGTCGAGGCGGACCCCAGTCACTTTGGCGCCGAGTTCAATCTTGGCCTTCTGAGTCTGGACGCCGGGGATTTGACCACCGCGCTGCGGGCCTTTGAGGCGGCGACTCGGATTGAACCTGATTCCACCCCAGCACGTTACAACTTCGCCCTGGCCCTGAAGGCCGGTGGTTATCCCGTCGATTCAGCCAATGAACTCCTCATATTGCTGGCGGGGGATTCCGATGACGCCAGGGCGCACCTGACGTTGGGGAATCTTTACGCCCAACAGTTTGGCGATGCGGCCAAAGCCAGGGAGCACTATCTCCGCGTGCTGGAGTTGGAACCCAGCCACCCCCAGGCCGGTTCCATCCGGTTCTGGCTGGTTCAGAACCCGTCCTAACCTTGTCCTGCAAGGAGTTTCCGCGCCTCCGGCCTCTTACTGGCACAGCATTGGCTGCTTTGACCGCCAATGGCGGTCCTCTTACAGAGGCCAGAATCTGGACATTCTCATGAACTCGATATCGATGGACCAACTCCCGATTGGGTGGTTTGACCTCATTGTCCTGGCGCTGCTGGTGACGGGGGCCCTGCGAGGGCGCAAGCACGGGATCTCCGAGGAACTGATGCCGCTCCTCCGCTGGTTGTCAGCGGTGGCGATTGCCGCCTTGCTTTACAAGCCCCTCGGACAGTACATCGAGAGCCACACCCTCTTGAGCAAACTGACTTCCTTTATCACCGCCTATCTCGGCTGTCTGCTCCTGGTGTTCATTCTATTCTCGATCTTCAAGCGATTGCTTGGCGGCAAACCGATCAGCGCTGAGAAGTTTGGCAAGAGCGAATACTACCTCGGCGTGTGCGGCGGCATGGTCACCATGATGTGCATCTTGATCGCCGCTTTGTCCTTCCTGAACGCCAGGAAATTCACCTCCAAGGAAATCCAGGCGCGTCAGGCTTACGACAAGGATGTGTATGGCAGCAGCTTCTTCCCCACGCTCGACAGCATGCAGACCTTTGTGTTTCAGAAGTCGATGAGCGGAGCCGCCCTGAAAAGCTCCGCTTCGAGTCTCATGATCGAGCCCACGCCCGCCGAGAAAAAGGGCATTCAGCGCAAAGAGTGGACCATGCCCTGAGGGTCGGTGGGAGCGGTGGGAGGTTGACATTCCCCCGGCTCCGGAGTTGGCTTCGCCCGCATGGGCGGACTGGTGGACAAGTCGCTTCTGGAGCGGATTCGATCGGCCAATGACATTGTGGATGTCATCGGTTCCTGCATTCCTCTCAAGCGTGCGGGGGCCAACTGGGTGGCGCTTTGTCCGTTTCATCGCGAGAAATCTCCCAGCTTCAACGTCAACCCGCACCGGCAGATTTTTCACTGCTTTGGCTGCCACAAGGGGGGGGATGTGTTCCGTTTCGTGCAGGATTACGAGAACGTGGGTTTCATGGAGGCTGTCCAGCGCCTGGCGGAGCGGGCCAAGATCCCGCTGGAGTTCACCAACAGCCCGGGGGCCCAGACGGCGCGCCACCTGAAGGACCTCCTGCTTGAGATCCACGAGCAGATCACCCGGCGATGGCAGAACGCGCTCACGCAGGATGCCGGTGGCCAGGGGGCCAGGGATTACCTGGCATCCCGCAAGGTTTCGGAGGAGGCCATCCGGCAATTCCGAATCGGGTATGCCCCGGAAGCGTGGGATGACACGGTGAACTGGGCGCGCAGCCGGAAGTATTCCCTGGAGGAGGTGGAAAAGGCCGGCTTGATCGTACGCCGGGAACAGTCGGACCAGTACTACGATCGCTTTCGGGGCCGCCTGATGTTCCCGATCTGCGATGAGCAGGGGCGTGTGATCGCGTTCAGCGGTCGTCTGCTCCAAACCGAGGCCAAGGCAGCAAAGTACGTCAACTCTCCTGAAACCCCGATCTTCATCAAGAGCCGCGTGTTCTATGGATTGAACCATTCCCGCCGGGCCGTCCTGGATGCGGGCGCCGCGGTGGTGTGTGAAGGACAGCTGGATTTGATCGCCGCCTACCTGGCGGGGGTTCAGAACGTGGTGGCCCCGCAGGGCACCGCGTTCACCGCAGAGCACGCGCGCATCCTCAAGCGGTACGCCAGCGAGGTGATTCTTTGTTTCGACTCCGACGAAGCTGGTCAGAATGCTGCCGTCCGGTCCTTGGACGCGTTGCTGGAGTCCGACCTGGCGGTGCGGGTGGCCACACTGCCGTCTCCACACGACCCCGACAGTCTGATCAAAGCCGAGGGCCCGGAGGCTTTTCGCACGCTGATCGAAAAGGCGCCTGGCTTCTTTGACTGGCTTCTCGACCGGCTGTGCCGTCAGCACGGAACGGACTCGGATCGGGGGCGATCGGCCGTGGTTCGAGCGATGGGCGAAGCCGTCCGGAAGACCGGCAATGCCGTGCTCGCGGATACCCATGCCCAGAAGACGGCCGTCCGACTGGGGCTTTCGCCGGACGCGGTGCGGCAGGAATTCAAACGCATTCAAACACCGCGCGAGCTGCAGCCTCAGCCGGTGGAGTCCGAGCAGGAGGAGACGCCTCAAATGGCGCGCCCCTCAGCCATCGAACAATGGCTGCTCAAGCTCCTCCTGGCGAACCCTGAACTGGTGCCGTGGGCCGTCTCGCACCTGCCTCCCGAGTGGATACCGCATTCCCAGGTGCGGCGCGTTGTCGAGTCCATCTACCGCAGGGTGCAGACCGATGAGTGGCGGGGAGTCGCGAGCTTGGTCGAGGATTTTGAGGACGCTCCCACCCAGGCGCTCATCACCGAAGCCGCTGCCGGGGATCGCAAGATTCCCAACCCCGGTCTTCAACTTCCGGATGTAGCAATGAAGCTTCGCAACGCGTCCATGGATGCCGAGCTGGCTGGCTTGAGCCGCGAACTCGGGCAGGCCGACCTTCCGGAGGCCCTACGACTCGATCGGCTGCGTCGGCAGGAGGAAATCCGCCGCTGGCGACGACAGCCCCTGCCTCCCGTCGCCGGCTGATTCCGATCTGCCGGGAGTCTCCCGCGTGTGGACGGGCTTGGTGCCCGTGGTTTGGCTTGCGGTAGTGGGCAGCGACGTACAGGCTCTTGAATCACGCAGTCCGGAAGGACGTCAGTCACCAGGACGCATGGATTCAATGAACGTATCAGGCTCACCGGTTAATCGCCGGGATTTCATCACCGGAAGTTCTCTGGCGACCGTCATGGCCATGCTGGGTGGCGTGCGGTTGATCGCCCAGGAGGGTCAGGGCTCCTCGATTGCGCCGGCCTACACCGGTCCCAAGGTCAAGGTGGCGGTCATTGGGCTGGGGGTGTGGGGCCGGGAGATCTTGTCCGTGCTGGGCCGGCTCCCGCAGGCTGAGGTGGCGGCGCTCTGCGATTCCTATCCGGCATTCCTGAAACGTGGCGCCCGGCAGGCGCCGGGGGCGGTGAACGAGGCGGATGCTGCGAAGGTGATCGCTGATCGCGACATCAGTGCGCTGATTGTGGCCACCCCCACGCATCAACATCGGGAGATCGCCTTGGCCGCATTGCGGGCTGGCAAGCATGTGTACTGCGAGGCACCGCTGGCGCACTGCCTGGAGGACGCGCGGGCCATTGCGGTCGCGGCCAGGGCGCTGCCCGGCCAGGTGTTTCAGGCCGGACTCCAGTACCGGGCCGATCCGCAGCGGCACTTCCTGTTGCCGTTCATCCGGTCGGGTGCCATCGGCCGCTGGATCATGGCGCGCACCCAGTATTTCAAGAAGGAAAGCTGGCGGCGCGCGTCGTCCACACCGGAACGCGAAAAGGAAATCAACTGGCGCTTGGACCAGGCCCTCTCCCTGGGACTGGTGGGCGAGATTGGGATGCATCACCTGGATCAGGTCTCGTGGTTCATGGACCGACGCCCGATCGCGGTGTCTGGGCAGGGCAGCATCCGGTTGTGGGCGGACGGGCGGACGGTGGCGGACACCGTTCAGGCACAACTGGAGTTTCCAGAGGCGGTCAACGCCTACTTTAGCGCCTCGCTCGCCAGCTCGTTTGGGGGTGAGGCGGAAACTTATCACGGCAGCGATGCCACCATCCTGATGCGGGAGAGCAGTGCCTGGATGTTCAAGGAGGTGGATTCGCCCCTGCTGGGCTGGGAGGTGTATGCCAGGAAGGAGCAGTTCCAGAAGGACACTGGCATCGTGCTCAAGCTGGGGGGCAGCAAGCAGGCCTCCTTCAGTGAAGCGGAGGTGAAAGCCGAGGCCGAGAAGACCGCGCTCTACTACTCGATCGAGGCGTTCCTGCGCAATTGCAGCAGCGTGGACATGGCGCGCAAGGATTTCGTGGAGGTGTTTGGCGGGGACGATCCCGGGCTGCTGCGAAACCACCTGTCCGAGGTCAAACGCGTGCCGACGGGCGGCTATGAAGAGGGGTACCGCGCCACGGTCCTCGCCATCAAGAGCGCTGAGGCGGTGGCACAGTCCAAACGGATTCTATTGGAGGACGAGTGGTTTGAATTGACCTGACGCCGGAACCGTCTATTGCAAGGTGATTGCTTTATGGAACTCATGAAACCACACAGGATGTTGTTCTGCCTTTGGTCTGTTGCGCTGCTCATCGCCGTCGGCCTCACAAACGCTGAGACGCTCGAACTCAAAGCCAGGCCCGGCAGCAAGGTTCGGATTGATGGCACCTCCACCGTGCATGACTGGACCGTGGAGGGGAATCTCATCGGGGGCAGCGCGACCGTGGGGGCGGGTTTTCCGCTCGAAGCAGCCCAGGCGGTGACGCCGGGCCCGGTGGCGGCCACCGTCAATGCCTTCATCCCCATCACCTCGTTGAAGAGCGTCAAGGACGGCAAACCTTACAGCACCAAGATGGACGAGATCATGTACGAGAAGCTGGGCAAGCCGACGCACAGGAACATCGCCTATAGCCTGGATGAACTGATTCTGAAATCTGCGCCGGAGGCCAACGGTGCTCCGTTTCTCTTCGAAGCCAAGGGAAAGCTGGTGGTGGCCGGCGTCACCAACCTGATCCAGTTGCCCGTGGAAGTTACCCCGATGGGCGAGGGACAGGTGAAGTTTGCCACCAAGACCTCGCTCAAGATGACGGATTACAAAATCGAACCGCCTGCGCCCACCATCGCGCTGGGCCTGATCAAGACGGGCGACGAAGTCCAGCTCCAGGTCGAGTGGATGACCGGCAAGCCAGTCGGGAAGTAAGTTTCTCGCAGGCGCACGCCGGACCGGGCTTCGGTCGGGCTGGCGCGATTCGCGGGCAGCGGCGGGGGTGCCGCTTCCCATTGCATTGCCGGTTCGCTTCCTCCATGCTGCGTCCCGGTTAAATTCATGACGTTGGAACCATCCATCTTGGCGGCTGTCCTGGGACTGGGCTACGGGCTGCCTCAGCTCTATGCGTTCGTGAACCCCAAGGGCTATGAGGGCGCATGGCGCCGGTTTCCTCGGTCGCTGCCTTGGGGCTACACGCTGATGCTGCTGGCCACCGCCTGGTTTCTCTACTACGTGAGCCTGGAATCGATCGCCGACTTTGCAGCGTACAAGAGGCACATGATGGTTGCGTTTGCGGCGATTGGCGTGGGGGCCTGCGTCTTTCTGAAGGACTTTCTCGCGGTGCGGGGGCTGGCGGTCTTGGGGCTGCTGCTGGCCAAGCTGATGCTGGACGCCGGGCGGCCGCATCTCGGGGAGAGCCCTTGGATTCTGGTGAACCAATCCATCGGCTATGTGCTCGCGATCCTCGGTGTCTGGCTGACGATTTCCCCTTGGCGCCTGCGTGATTGGATTGAGTGGAACACCGCTGAAGCTCAACGCATGAAGACGGGCGCGGCGGTTCGACTGGGTTGCGGCCTGGGCTTTGCCGTGTTGGGTTGGTTCACCTTCTAGCACATCCCGGGCTTTCATGAGCACGCCCAAGGGGCGCATCTTGGTGATTCGCGGTGGTGCCATCGGGGATTTTATTCTCACCCTGCCGTCCCTTGCCGCGTTGCGGCGACAATTCCCCGACGCCCACCTCGAAGTTCTGGGTTATCCGCATATCGCACAACTGGCGCTGGCCGGCGGGTGTGTGGACGCCGCGCATCCGATCGAGGCCCGGGGGTTGGCGGGATTTTTCGCCCGGCACGGGCCTCTGGATGCTGCGGTGGCGGGCTATTTTGCGGGCTTTAACCTGATCGTCAGTTACCTCTTCGATCCGGACGACATCTTCAAAACCAACCTGGCGTCCTGCACACGCGCGCATTTTATTCAAGGTCCGCATCGGCCGGACGAAAGCAGCCTCACCCACGCGACGGCGGTCTATCTGAAGCCGCTGGAGCAACTGGCGATTTTCGACGCTGATCCGGTCCCGCGGCTGACGTTTCTGCCGATGGAAAGCCAACCCGGAACGGTCGTGCTGCATCCGGGCAGTGGCAGTGATCGCAAGAACTGGCCGGAAGCGCGCTGGGCCGACCTGTTGAGCCGCTTGCTCGAGCAGACACAACACCCACTGCTCTTGGTCGGCGGGGAGGCTGAAGGAGACCGTTTGAATCGCCTGGTGGCGGCCTTGCCGGAGTCGCGGTTCAGGCTGGCCAGCTCGCTGCCCTTGGTCGAACTTGCCCGTCGGATGTGCGGATGTGCGGTGTTTGTCGGACACGACTCGGGCATCACGCACCTGGCGGCGGCGTTGGGGTTGCCTTGCCTGGCGCTCTGGCCGGATACCAACGAGGTGATCTGGCGGCCAAGGGGTGAACGGGTGGTGGTGTTGAAGGAACCGCGCGGGTTAAGGGCGCTGGATGTGGATTGGGTGTTCAACCAGTTGCAGGGACTGCTGGTCGAGGCCGCTGGGTGACCTTTTGAACCGGGTTGGTGCTCTGGGGGCTGACGTGAAGAGGTGCTGATCGTCGAACGTGGAAGACTGCGCGGGCTCCCGTCCACGGTTACGAGGTTCAGGAGGAGGAAGCACCTCCAGGGTTGGACGTGAGTTGGGACTGTGAACGCCTGAACCGTAGCCGCCGACATCAGTCGGCGCCATTATTCCGAATTGGACGCCGCCTTCTGGCATCCAGCCGCCCTGCCGTGCTCGGGGGAGAACATGGCGCGGACTCACGTCCACGGCTACAGGGTTCATGGGGTGGTGGAGGCGTCCTCTTTCTTGACAGGGGAAGCCCGGAGATTGGTGGGGTCGGCCTAGCCAGCTTCGGGTGCCCCAAGCCCTTGCAGGGTTGCACTTCGAGGCAAGCAAATTGCTGAATTGGGGAGCATGCTGTCAGTCCTGAGCGCGCCGGACGCCGTCGTGCCGGCCCTTGCAACTCCCCTGACACCCGTAACACGGCGCATCCTGGTCATCGACGATGACGAGGCCATGCTCGATCTGGTGGGCATCGCCCTGCGGGAACGGGGGTTTGAGGTCTTTCAGGCTGACAGTGGCGCTGAGGGGTTGCGGATTGCTACGAAGAAACTGCCCGACCTGATTCTCTGCGACGTTCGCATGGAGGGGGTGACCGGGTATGACGTTCTTGCCGATCTTCGCAAGCATCCTTCCACCGCCACGCTGCCGTTCATTCTCATCACGGCCAATGATGATCCGGGCGGCATCGGTATGCGCCAGGGCATGGAGCTGGGGGCGGATGATTATCTGCGCAAGCCCTTCGAGATTGAATCCCTTTACGCGACCGTGGATGCGCGCCTGAAGAAGGCGGAGATGATCCGGCTGGATTCCGAACGCCGCCTGGCGGCATTGCGCGACAACATCAGCCTCATGCTGCCGCATGAGTTGCGCACGCCGCTCAACGGCATGCTGGCTTACGGTGACATGTTGATCAGCCAAGCCGAAACGCTGCAGCCGGCTGACCTGGTCGAGGCGGGCGAGGTGATTTCTGAGTCCGGGCACCGACTCGAGCGGCTGATCGAGAATTTCCTCATCTACACCCAGACGGAGTTGATGGGAGGCGATCCGCAGCGGCTGGCAGCCTTGCGCGGCATGCCCTGTGACGATGTCACAGCGGTGATCGAGGAGCGCGCGCGGCGGCAGGCGCAGAGGTTTGGGCGCCCCGATGACCTGGACCTCGAACTCCAGGAGGTCGGCATTCCCATCTCCCGGGATTACCTGGCCAAAGTGGTGGATGAGTTGGTGCAGAATGCCTTCAAGTTCTCGGAGCCGGACACCCCGGTCTCGGTGAGTCTGGCCGCATTCGATGGGCAGGCGCAGCTGACCGTGAGCGATCTGGGACGGGGGATGAGCGCCGAGGAAATCAGTCACATCGGCGCGTTTATGCAATTCGGGCGCAAGCACCATGAACAGCAGGGACTGGGGCTGGGGCTGACCATTGCCCGACGCCTGGCTGGCCTCTACGGTGGCGAGGTGGACGTTCAGAGCGAGACCGGGCAGGGAACGCGCGTGGTGGTGCGACTGCCCGTGGACTGATTCCCAGCGCTGCTCCTACCAGGGCAACGCTCGACTGGCGAGCCCAAGCAGGCGCTCCCCGCCCCGGGCGGCCAGGTAGATCAAACCCAGGGCAACCAGCGGCGCACAATCCACCTTGCCCACCTGGAGCGGCAACCGTCGGAACGGCCTCAGAAACGTGCAGCCAATCGAATGGGCATATCCCCAGAGGGGATGTGTTCCCAAGTGGACATACGAATTCACCAGGTAAATCAGCAGTATGCCCCCGAAGAGGTGACTCCACGTCAAGCACGCGGCCGCCCCGACCAACGCGCCTTGGCCAGTCCGATGCAAGATGGAATCCAGTTCCGGCGCCAGGTGCATCCAGACCAGCAACGCGCTCAACGGAAGCCAGAGCAGGATGCCGGCGAGGATGGGGAGGACCAATTTGAACCAGCCCGGGATTGCCGCGAACGGACCCAGCATCATGCGGACAAAGCGGCCGATCGGATCGGGATCGGGCGGTTTGCGGTTCAAAATGTTCAGTGGAAGCAACCAGAGGTAAAACAGGGCCAGGGCCGATCCAAAACTCAGCGCGGAGTAGGCCAGCGCACGCTGGAACAAATCGCAACGAAACGCAATGATCAGGCCCCCGAGATCCAGGGTGGGAGTCCAGGGGGTGGAGCTCCCGATTTCCCAGTAAACCCACGCCCGCACCACCAGCAGCGCCGGGAGACTTGCGAACAGGGACCAGCGACGCCACTTCACCGGTTCAGCCGGACGCAACGTGCCCAACAGGGTGTTGGGCTTGCCCGTCCTGGGGGCAGCCGACATCAGCACCCAGTTCACCCAGAGCAGCAGGCCGGCAAGATTCAGAATGAGGTCAACGACACTCATGGCGCTTGGCTGCGGACCGTGTGACGGGGTGGACCGGAACCTCTGTCCACCCGTCGTTCGCGCGGTGGATCGGCTTCACATCCGCTTGAGCAGGGTGTCCGCCATATCCGAAGGGGTGGGTGCCACGGCGATACCCGCCTGGCGAAAAGCTTCGATCTTGGCTGCGGCGGTTCCCTTGCCGCCACTGACGATAGCCCCAGCGTGACCCATGCGGCGGCCTGGAGGCGCGGTGGCGCCAGCCACAAACCCGGCCACCGGCTTCGTCCCGTGCTGGCGAATCCAGGCGGCGGCCTCCTCCTCGGCGCTGCCGCCAATCTCGCCGATCATGATGATTCCGTGCGTGTCCGGATCCTCCATGAACAGGCGGATGGCATCCAGGTGGGTGGTGCCGTGGACCGGATCGCCTCCGATGCCGATGCAGGTGCTCTGTCCGACGCCCCGGCAAGTCAGCTGCCAGACCGCTTCGTAGGTCAGCGTGCCCGAGCGGCTCACCACCCCAACGTGGCCTTTCCTGTGGATGTAGCCCGGGGCAATGCCAATGCGACAGCCGCCTTGGGAAGTCCTGCCTTCGCCGGGCGTGACAATGCCAGGACAATTCGGGCCGATCAGGCGGGTCCGGGATTCCCGCATGGCGGCCTTCACCCGGATCATGTCGCGGACGGGGATGCCTTCAGTGATGCACACCACCAGATCCAGTCCGGCGGCGACTCCTTCCAAAATCGCATCGGCTGCGAAGGCGGGCGGGACGAACACCGCCGACGCGGTGGCGCCGGTGTCCCGCACGGCTTGGGCCACGGAATCGAAGATGGGCACCCGTTGGTCAAAGAGTTGGCCGCCCTTGCCGGGGGTGACGCCGGCGACCACCTGGGTGCCGTATTCGAGCGAAAGCCGGGCGTGACGCCCGCCGAAACTGCCGGTGATGCCTTGGACAAGAATCTTGGTGTCAGGTTGGACAAGGATGGACATGGCAGGGTTAGCTCAGTGGAGCCTTCATGGATGGGCCGTCACCGTGCGGACCACCTTTTGCGCGGCATCCGCCATGGATTCGCCCGTGGTGATGGTCAGGCGGGATGCGGCCAGAGTGGCGCGTCCGGATTCGACGTTGTTGCCCTCCAAACGAACGACGAGGGGCAGTTTGAGTCCGGTCTCTTTGACCGCCTGCACGATGCCGCGGGCGATCACGTCGCAATCCATGATCCCGCCGAAGATATTGACCAGGATGGCTTTCACATTGGGATCCTTCATGATGATTTTGAAGGCCCCGGCGACCTGTTCCTCGGAGGCCCCCCCGCCCACATCCAGGAAGTTGGCGGGCACGCCGCCGTAATGCTGGATGATGTCCATCGTGGCCATGGCCAGGCCCGCTCCGTTGACCAGGCAGGCGATGTTGCCGTCCAGCTTGATGTAGTTCAACGCAAACGAGCTGGCTTCGACTTCCAGCGGGGATTCCTCGGCCAGGTCCCGCATGGCCTGGATGCGGGGGTGCCGGAACAGCGAGTTGTCATCGATGCTGATTTTCGCATCCACGGCCAGCAGTGCCTCCTTGCCCTCCCGCGTTTTCACCACGCACAGCGGGTTGATCTCGATGAGCGAGGCGTCGGATTCCCACCAGGCCCGGTACACCGCCATCAGGAGCCCGGCGGCTTGGTGAATCAGGCCGCCGGTGAATCCCAGGGCAATCGCCAGGTCGCGCGCCTCATAGGGTTGCAGTCCCAGGAGAGGATCGACGGGTTGCCGGACAATCTTCTCCGGGGTCTTGGCCGCTACTTCCTCGATGTCCATCCCCCCGGCCGTGCTGGCCATCACCACCGGTCGGGCAAGGCTGCGGTCGAGCAGCACCGCCAGATAAAGTTCCTTCTGGATGTTGGGGGCTCCCGCCACGAGCACCCGGTTGACCCGTCGCCCTTCCGGTCCGGTCTGCTTGGTCACCAGGGTGTTTCCCAGCATGGCAGCGGCGGCGGTGCGGATTTCCGGCGCCGTCCGCAGCAGTTTGACCCCGCCCGGGTAACCGTCCGTGAAGGTGCCCTTGCCGCGACCGCCGGCGTGAATCTGGGCCTTGAGCACCAGGAGGGTCTCGCCCGAGTCGAGCAGTTGTTGCGCGAGCGCCCCGGCATCCTCCGCCGAGGCGCACATGCCTCCGGGCGGTAGAGGCACCCCGTGCTCCGCGAGCAACTCGCGCGCTTGAAATTCATGAATGTTCATCGTGGACCAACAGGCGGGGATTGAAGGAAGCTTGGCTTCCGAAAGCAACCTTTTCCCTCGTCGAACAGTTTCAGCCGACAATTTGCCGTCGCGGGGCCGGAAGGCGACGGGCTCGGGGAGCGCTCGGCAGTAGGGCTTCACCGGACTTCGCTGGAGGGTGGCCGTGCCGCCCGTGCGAGGGGGTCTTCCGGCTTGAGGGGGTCGTGCTGTGCACAACCCCGGCGTGGCCGCGGAGAGGCGCACCGTCCAAACAGAATGGCCCCTCAGGAACCAGCCTGGCCGCGCTCCTTGATGGGGACGTAGGAGCGCAGGGTTTTGCCGGTGTAGATTTGGCGGGGGCGGTAAATCCGGCCCTTGGCATCTTCGGCGACTTCTTTGAAGTTGGCGATCCAGCCTGGCATGCGCCCGATGGCGAAGATGACCGTGAACATTTCCACCGGGATGCCCAGTGCGCGCATGATGATGCCGCTGTAGAAGTCCACGTTGGGATAGAGGTTGCGTTCGACAAAATAGTCCTCTTTCATGGCGGCCTCCTCGAGTTTCTTGGCGATGTCGAGCAGGGGGTCGGACTTGTTCAATCTGGCCAGTACCTCGTCGCAGGCCTGCTTGATGATCTTGGCCCGGGGATCGTAGTGCTTGTAAACGCGGTGACCAAAGCCCATGAGCTTCTTGCCGCTGTTCTTGTCCTTGGCTGCCGCGATGAAGCGGGAGCCGTCGTCGCCTTCCCGGTGAATGGCTTCCAGCATCTCCAGCACCGCCTGGTTGGCGCCGCCGTGCAGGGGGCCCCAGAGGGCACACACGCCGGCGGCTGCGCTGGCGAACAGGTTGGCTTTGCTGGACGCCACCATCCGAACCGTGGCGGTGGAACAATTCTGCTCGTGATCCGCATGCAGCAGAAAGATCAGGTCCAGCGCCCGGACGGCCTCGGGGTCCAGGGGGAAATCCCGGTAGGGATGCGAGAACATCATGTGCAGGAAGTTCGCCGTGTACTTGTATTCCAGCTTGGGGTAAATGATCGGCAGCCCGCGGGACTTGCGGTAGGCGAACGCAGCGATGGTACGCACCTGGGACAGCAGGTTGGCCGCCTGCCGAGCCAGGCTGTCCGTGTCGTAATTGGAGTCGAGCAGTTCCGGATAGAAACAGCTCGTCGCGTTGATCATCGAGGACAGGATGGCCATGGGATGCGCACGGCGCGGAAAGCCCTCGAAATGGAACTTCATGTCCTCGTGGATCATGGAGTTCTCGGTGAGCATGTTCGAGAACCGCTGCAACTCAGCGCTGGTGGGCAGCTCGCCCCAGATCAGCAGGTGGGCCACCTCCACAAAGGTCGATCGCACCGCAAGCTCTTCAATCGAATAGCCGCGATAGCGCAGAATACCCTTCTCCCCGTCGATGAACGTGATGTTGCTCTTGCAGGAGCCGGTGTTGCCATAGCCGTCATCCAGCGTGACGTGCCCGCTTTCCGCGCGCAGCTTGGAGATGTCAATGGCGCGCTCCTGTTCGGTGCCCTCAATCACGGGCAAGGTGTAAGTCTTGCCTCCAACGTTTAGTTCAGCGGTTTCAGACATAATGCGTTCCGTCTTCCTGATTGGCCTTAAGGCGGCAAACAGTAGTCGCGGACACTCCGCCGCGCAATGTTGAAAAGCCTGCTTTCCCGTCAACCGTCAACCGGGACAGCCGACGGTCCACCATCGGTCGCGCCGCCGCCGTGGCTGCCCGTCCCACACCGGCGAGGGGCAGGGAGGGTTTGCGGAATCCGACGCTGGGCGCCGGGTTTTGTTTCGCCCAGACCGCCCATGGTTGGGGCAGTTTGCACCCCTGACAGGGCCTGGACCTGCCCGCCGGTGAGGGCGCCGCAGGGGGCCGGGCTTTCCAGGAAGCTCTGACCTTCCTGGAAGACTTGTGCTGGGCAAAACGCCATTTGAACTCTGTCACGCCCGTGGCAGACTCAGCGGCGTGAGCATCGTGACTCGAAGTGGGGACAGTGGGACCACGGCGTTGATGTATGGTCGGCGCGTGCCCAAGCACCATGTGCGCGTGGAAGCCTACGGGGCGGTCGACGAGCTGAACGCCGCGCTCGGATTAGCTCGCGCCTCGGGCGCGACGGACTCTATGGGGAACACCCTGCTCGCCTTTCAGAAGGATCTGGTGGCCATCATGGGGGAGTTGGCCACGTCCGTCCAGGATCAAGAGCGCTATGCCCGTGACGGTTATCCGGGCTTTCAGCCCGAGATGATTGATCGGTTGGAACAACACGTCGCCCAGATCGAAGCGCAGAACCTGTCGCTCAAGGGTTGGGCCACCCCGGGCGCCACGCTGCACTCCGCGGCGTTGGACGTGGCGCGGACGGTGTGTCGTCGCGCGGAACGGCGCATCTCGGAATTGCAGGCGGCGGGTGAATTGCCCCATGCGGGCGTCCTGATCTATTTCAACCGCCTGTCGGACCTGCTCTGGCTCATGGCGCGCTGGGTCGAATCGCAGCCACGCGAGGCCACCCGCCCCACCACCTCATAGACCAGGTACAACTCGTCCCCGGCCCGCCGACAGAAGCGCAGTCTGAGCCGGACGGCGTCCGCCAATTGCTTGAATCCGGCCCCCTCGGCGAGGGTCGGGGCATTCCGACCGCCAAAGAGCTTGGGACAGATGGTGAGGTGCAATTCGTCCACCAGTCCCTCGCGAAACATCGCGTCGTTGAGTTCTCCTCCGCCTTCGCACACCAGGCGGCGCACGCGCCAGCGCTTATGCAGCCAGCGGAGCGCGCCCGGCAGATCCAGTTCGGCTTTGCCGAAGAGAGCCACTTCGTCGGCCACGGCGCGCAATCGATTCAACCGGGTGCGGGGGGCGCTGGTGGTGCTCAACACGATCACCGGCGAGAACGCATGCCGAAAGACGGTGGAGCGGGGACTCAAGCGTCCTGACCCGCTGGCGATGATGCGCAGGTTGTACTCGGCCAGGCCCCGCCGCAGGCGCTCCCGACGAAAGCGCGGGGATCCGGGTCCGAGCGTGATTCCGTCCTCGGCGGCCGTGGAAGCGCCGCACAGGACGGCATCCGCCGTGGCGCGCAGTTCGAGCAGGTGTTCCTGGTCGTGCCGGCTGCCGAATGAGCGGATGGCGCGGTTGGCGGTCGCAATCTTGCCGTCCGCCGTCATGGCCATGTTGAGGATGACGTAGGGGCGGGTTGCGTGGGGCGCCCTTGGACGAGTCCCAGGCGTTTGTCCGGGTGGGAGATGTCTGGTTCGTTTCATAGGATCAACATGGCGTCACCGTAGCTGAAAAAGCGGTAGCGCTCGCGCACGGCCTCGGCATAGGCCCGCAGAATCAGGTCGCGCCCCCCGGTGGCGCCGGGGGAGGCGAAGGCGCAGACCAGCATCAAGAGGGTGGACCGGGGAAGATGAAAATTCGTGAGCAACGCGTCCGCGCTCCGAAAGCGATAGGGCGGGTGAATGAAAAGCCGTGTTCGACCCGGTCCGGATCGCACCTCGGCCGAGTCGGCATCAGTCGCCGACTCCAACGTCCGGAGCACCGTGGTGCCCACGGCCAGGATCCGGCGGCCTGTGCGCCGGGTCGTCTGGATCAACTTCGCGCTGGCCTCGCTGATCGCGTAACGCTCCTCGTGCATGACGTGATCCTCGAGGCTCTCCACCTTGACCGGCGCGAAGGTGCCCAGTCCCACATGCAGGGTCACTTCGCAGATCCGGATGCCGCGCGATTGCAGTCCAGTGAGCGTATCCCGGGCAAAATGCAGCCCGGCCGTTGGCGCGGCGACCGAGCCTGGTGCACCGCCGAAGACCGTCTGGTAATGGTCTGCATCCGTGGCCTCGGCGCGACGGTGGATGTAGGGGGGTAGCGGGACTTCACCCAGTTGGTCCAGCTCGGTGAGAATGTTCTCCGTGCCTTCGAAGTGAACCTGGCGATGGCCCTCGGCGTTGGTGGCCTTGACCTCGAGATGGACGGGGGTGGGGGAGCCGGCGGGATGGCTGAGGCTGATTCGAGTGCCGACGCGCGCGCGTTTGCCGGGTTTGATCATGGCCCACCAGAGATTGGGGGCGGTTTCCTCGACGAGCAACAGTTCAAAGGCTCCTCCGGAACGCTGATTCACGCCCCGCAGCCGCGCCCGCAGGACGCGCGAGTTGTTCAGCACCACCAGGTCGTCCGCTTCAAAATAATCGCCTAGGTCTTTGAACCGGCGATGCTGGAAGGTGCCCGTCGAGCGGTTGATGACCAGCAGACGCGACGCGTCCCGTTCAGCGAGCGGTTCCTGGGCAATCAGGGCCTCCGGCAGATCAAAGTCAAAGTCGCTCGCTCGCATCACGGGGGACAGTCTATCGTGGCAGCCCGGCCAACCTCAATAGCATGGGATTCCAGTCCTGCCCGTGGCGAGGTTCCAGCAGGCTCCGGGTTGCGGTTTGCAGTGTGGCCCCGCTACGCGGGAGCCGGCCTTCAGCGTAACCGGCTGTCGCGCAACGGCTGGTCTGGATGGCCGGATGGATCTTGGATCTCAGTCACCTCCGGAAACCGGTTGGGAGGGCTTCTGTAAAATTCTGTTAAAATCCGTTGACAGCTTGTTGGCGGGTCCATAGATTCCGCACGGTCGTTGGGCCGTAAAATTATTGTACTGACCGCGAACCCCTTCGGATTTCCCAGCTGGGAAAGCTGTGGGGAGCGGTGTTTTGTCGTCTCTTGAACACGGAACAAAGAGACTACGGCACGCGCCCATGTAGCTCAGTTGGCAGAGCGCATCCTTGGTAAGGATGAGGTCACCAGTTCAATTCTGGTCATGGGCTCCACCAACAGTGTGATCCAAAAAAGACAACCGAAACCAGGAACAGACCAGGAGACAGCAAATGGCAAAAGAGCAATTTCAACGTAAAAAACCGCACGTGAACGTTGGGACCATCGGTCACATCGACCACGGCAAGTCCACCTTGACGGCTGCGATTGTCGAAGTGCAGGCCAAGCGCGGCATGGCCACCCCCATCTCCTATGCGGACATCACCAAGGGCGGCACGGTGCGTGACGAAAACAAGACCGTGACCATCGCCGTCTCCCACGTGGAATACGAGAGTGAGCAACGGCATTACGCCCACATTGACTGCCCGGGTCACGCGGACTTCGTGAAGAACATGATCACGGGCGCGGCGCAGATGGACGGCGCCATCCTGGTGGTGGACGCGGCCGAGGGTCCGATGCCCCAGACCCGTGAGCACATCCTGTTGGCCCGCCAGGTGGGCGTGCCGGCCATGGTCGTGTTCATGAACAAGGTGGACCTGGCCGACAAGGACCTCCTGGAGTTGGTGGAGATGGAGGTGCGCGACCTCCTGACCAAATATGGGTTCCCCGGCGAGAAGACGCCGATCATCAAGGGCAGCGCCAAGGCCGCTCTGGCCGGCGATGCCTCGGGTGCCCAGGCCATCCAGGACCTGCTCAAGGCGGTGGATGACTTCATCCCGCTGCCCATGCGCGAGACGGACAAGCCGTTCCTGATGTGCATCGAGGACGTGTTCAACATTGAGGGTCGTGGCACGGTCGTGACCGGCCGCGTCGAACGCGGCATCCTCAACAAGATGGAGGAAGTGGAAATCGTCGGTCTGCGCGAGACCCGCAAGACGGTCGCCACGGACATCGAGATGTTCCGCAAGCTGCTCGACAAGGCCGAGCCCGGGGACAACGTCGGGGTCCTGCTGCGCGGCACGAAGAAGGACGACGTGGAGCGCGGCATGGTGCTGGCCAAGCCGGGCAGCATCACCCCGCACAAGCACTTCAAGGCGGAAGTGTATGTGCTGTCGAAGGATGAAGGCGGCCGCCACACGCCGTTCTTCACCAACTATCGGCCCCAGTTTTATTTCCGCACCACAGATGTGACCGGCACGATCACGCTGCCCCAGGGCGTCGAGATGGTGATGCCCGGGGACAACGTCTCCGTGGAGGTCAAGGTGATCGCTCCGGTGGCCATGGAGAAGGGGCAACGCTTCGCGATTCGCGAGGGCGGCCGCACCATCGGGGCCGGTCGCGTGAGCGAGGTGATCGAGTGTAGGGCGTTAGCTCAATTGGTAGAGTAGCGGTCTCCAAAACCGTCGGTTGGGGGTTCGAGTCCCTCACGCCCTGCCAGTCCGTCGGAGAGGTGGCAGAGTGGTCGATTGCGGCGGTCTTGAAAACCGCTTCGGGCTTGCGCCCGACGGGGGTTCGAATCCCTCCCTCTCCGCCATGGAACCGTGCGGGCAAACCATTGATTGATCATGGGTGAAACCAACATTGAAACGGCGGGGGCCGTGACGGACTTGGCCGGCGCAGCGGTTGCGTCAAGCTCGTTCTGGCAGAGCTACGGCTGGACCCTGTTCTGGGTCTGTGTCATCGGAGCGGCCTTTGCGGTCTTGTGGTACAAAGGCCAGCTGGTCCGATTCGCCACGTACGTGCGTTTGACCCGCGAAGAGTTGCGCAAATGCAGTTGGCCCAGTTGGGACGAACTGAAGGGGTCCACGGTGGTGATCGCCATTTCCATCCTGCTCTTGGGCGGGTTCACCGTGGGGGTGGATTTCGTTCTGACGCGCGTCCTGTTGCTGCTGACCTGATTCAGAGTGTTATGCGAAGCCAGTGGTTTGTCATTCACACCCTCTCGGGCCAGGAGCAGAAGGTCAAAGAGAGCATCGAGCGGCGCATCAAGACCGAGGAGATGGGCGACTGCATCCAGGAGGTGCTGGTGCCCATGGAAAAGGTCGTTGAGGTTCGGAACCAGAAGAAGACGGTGTCCACCCGGAAACTCTGGCCGGGTTACGTCTTTATTCACATGGCGCTCCTGGATGACGACGGCCGGATCGTGGAGAGGCCGTGGTATTTCATCAAGGACACGCAAGGGGTGATCGGGTTTGTGGGGGGCGAGCCGCCCACGCCGACGCCGGACGCCGAAGTCGAGCAGATCAAGGCGCAGATCAGCGAGTCCGAGGAGACGGAGCGGCCGAAGGTCAGCTTCGAGGTGGGTGAGACGATCAAGATCAACAATGGCCCGTTCCTGAATTTCAGCGGCGTCATTGAGGAAATCGAGCCCGAGCGTGGGAAATTGAAGGTGACGGTGAACATCTTCGGCCGGAACACGCCGGTGGAACTGGAGTACTGGCAGGCCGAGAAGGCCTGAGCTGGTTGGCCGACGCACACACGATTCTGGAGTTAAATTATGGCAAAGAAAGTAACAGGCATGATCAAGTTGCAGATCCCTGCCGGACAAGCCAACCCGGCGCCGCCCGTCGGCCCGGCCCTGGGCCAGCACGGCGTGAACATCATGGGGTTTTGCAAGGAATTCAACGCAGCCACCAAGGGCGACGCGGGAATGATCATTCCCGTGGTCATCACGGTCTATCAGGACAAATCCTTCACCTTCATCACCAAGTCGCCGCCCGCGGCCGTGTTGCTGAAGAAGGCGGCCGGCATCACCGCCGGATCCAAACAGCCCAACAAGGACAAGGTCGGCAAGGTGTCCAAGAAGCAGGTCTTGGACATCGTCAAGCTGAAGATGAAGGACATGAACGCCACCTCTGAAGAGGCGGCGTGCCGCATGGTCGCGGGGACTGCCCGCAGCATGGGCATCGAAGTGACCGGCTAAACCTCAACCTCGCGGGAGAGCCGCACGGCTCGTTCGCACCGCACCCAGAAACATGCCAAGCAAGCGATTCAAGAATGCATTGAAGCAGGTGGACAGCCGACAGCTGTATCCCCTGGAATCCGCCGTGGAGATCCTCTCCAAGTTCCCCCGGGCCAAGTTCAGCGAGACCGTGGACCTGGCGTTCCGGTTGGGCGTCGACCCCAAACAATCCGACCAGATGGTTCGCGGCACGGTCCCCCTGCCGCATGGCAGCGGAAAAACCATCCGGGTGCTCGTGTTCGCCAAGAGCGGCACGGCGGCCGATGCCGCCCGGGAAGCCGGGGCGGAGTTCGTGGGATACGAGGACATGATCAAGAAGTGCCAGGAGGGCTGGACGGATTTCGACGTGGCCATCGCCACGCCCGAGGCCATGGCCGAGGTGCGCAAGCTGGGCAAAGTGCTGGGCCCGCGCGGATTGATGCCCAATCCCAAGACCGGCACGGTGTCGGATGACACCGCCAAGGCGGTGCGGGAGGTCAAGGCCGGACGCGTGGAATTCAAGGTGGACAAGGCCGGCAACGTGCATGTCCCCGTCGGCAAGGTGAACTTCAAGCCCCAGCAGATCCTGGAGAATGTCAAGGCGGTCATCGACGCCGTCGCCAAGGCGCGTCCGTCCAGCTTGAAGGGAACCTACATCCGCTCCTGCACCCTCTCGGCCACCATGAGCCCGGCGGTGCATCTGGACGTCAAGCCGATGGCGGCCTGATCCACCCTGAACCTGAGGAAATTATCATGCGCGCTGAAAAGGCCAATTTAACGAAGGAATATCTCACCCGGCTGAATGCCTCCCCCTTCTTTATCGTGGTGGACTACCAGGGTTTGAAGGTGGGGCACATGACCGAACTGCGGAAGCGCCTGAACAAGGTGGCGGCCGAGGTGCATGTCATCAAGAACTCCCTCTTCCGGATCGCGGCGCGCGAGGCCGGTGTGGGCGAGATGAACGGAGCACTGGCGGGCATGCTCGCCGTGGTCACCGGGCAAAAGGACGTGTCCGCCGCCGCGAAGGTGGTCAAGAATTTCAGGGCCGAATTCGACCGTTTGAAGGTGCACTTCGGCTTTCTGGACAGCAAGCGGCTCGAGGCGGCTGATCTCGCCACCTTGGCGGACCTGCCCTCGATCGAGGTGTTGCGGGCCCAGTTGCTGGGGGTGTTCAACGCCCCAGCCTCCAAGCTGGTCCGGCTGCTCAACACCCCGGCCAGCCAGATGGCGCGGGTGTTGCAAGCGCGCGTGGACAAGGGCGAATAGCCTGTCCCGCTCCTATTTCCGCCCCCGGACGAGTGTCCGGGAGCGGTCGGTAAACCATCAACAACGTAAATCGTCGGTTCGCAGGCCGTGAACTCAAACCCCCGGGGCCCCGGGTGACGACGAGACGAAAGGAAGCAGACCATGGCTCTGGATAAAGCCAAGATTGTAGAGGAACTCAGCAGTGCCACCGTGCTCGAGATCGCCGATCTCGTGAAACAACTGGAAGAGAAGTGGGGGGTCAGCGCCGCAGCCCCGGTGGCCATTGCGGCCGCGGGTGGCGCAGGCGCCGCCGCCGCGCCGGCGGCCGAGGTGAAGACGGCCTTCGATGTCATTCTGGCCTCCGTGCCCGCGGACAAGAAAATCGCGGTCATCAAGGCCGTGCGCGAGGTCAAGGCGGGTCTCGGACTCGCCGAGGCCAAGGCGATGGTCGAAGGCGCCCCCAAGCCGGTGCTGGAAGGGGCCGAGAAGGCCGAAGCCGAAGCTGCCAAGAAGAAGATCGAGGAAGCCGGCGGCAAGGTCGAACTCAAGTAGTCTCATTCGAGGTGGGGCGACGATCCGGGTGTCGTCGCCCCGCTTTTGTCTTGCGCGCAGGCGGTTTCCGGCCGCCTGGCGCATCATTCACCCGTTTGGAATCCGGCCGGTTTCACGCCCCCCCGGCCGGGTGATGGAAGAGAGCTGAACAAGGCAGCCAGTCACTGGCCGGCTGCGCAGGAAAGGATCAAATGGCAACGCGCTCAACGGAACGGTTAAATTTCGGCAAGATCAAAGAGATCACGGCCCCACCGAACCTGATCGAATTGCAGACGGATTCCTATCAGGAATTTCTGCAGGCCGATCTCACGCCCTCCAAGCGGAAGAACATCGGATTGCAGGCGGTGTTCACGGAGGTGTTTCCCATTGAGAGCTACGATGGCAAGTGCCGTTTGGAGTTCAAGGATTACGAAATCGGGGAGCCCAAGATCACCTGGCTGGACTGCCTGCGCGAGGGGCTCACCTTCGGGGCGCCGCTCTACGTCACCTTCCTGATCAAGGACGAGAAGGGCACCAAGGAGGAGCGTGTGTTCATGGGGGAACTGCCCCTCATGACCCCCCAGGGCACCTTTGTCATCAATGGAGCGGAGCGCGTGATCGTGAGCCAGTTGCACCGTTCGCCCGGGCTGGCCTTCGAGGCCACCCAGCATCCCAACGGCAAGCTGCTGCATTCCTTCCGCATCATCCCGGATCGGGGCTCCTGGTATGAAGCCCAGTTCGACACCAATGACCTGCTTTACGTTTACCTCGACCGCAAGAAGCGCCGCCGGAAATTCCTGACCACCACCTTCTTTCGCGCGCTGGCCGGCATTGACGATGACAGCAAGAGCAAAAAGGGGGAAGAAAAGCTGCGGGGAACGGACGAGGAGATCCTCAAGTTGTTCTACGACGTGGAGGAGCTGACGCTCAAGGCAGCCGAGAAGCTCGAAGATCTGACCAACAAGGTGCTGATCGAGGACGCCCTCGACCTGGATCGCGGTCTGGTGGTGGCGCGCGCCTTCGAGCCACTCTCCAAAGCCGTGCTCAAACAGCTCGGCGAACTGGGGCTCAAGACCATCAAGGTGGTCGATACCTCGTTGGACGACGGGATCGTCATCAAGTGCATGAAGAAGGATCCCGCCAAGAACGAGGAGGAGGCGCTCAAGGACATCTACCGCCGCCTCCGGCCCGGGGATCCGCCCACGGCGTCCAATGCCCGTGCCCTGATCAAGCGGCTGTTCTTCGACACCAAGCGCTACGACCTCGGGCGTGTGGGGCGTTACAAGATCAACCAGAAACTTGGTCTCAAGGCGGGGGACTCCCGCATCCTGACTCGCGAGGACCTGGTGGCGGCCACCCGCTACCTGCTGCGCCTCAAGGCGGGGGAAGGATCCCTGGACGATATTGATCATCTCGGCAGCCGTCGCATCCGGACCGTCGGCGAGTTGCTGGCCAACCAGTGCCGGGTCGGACTGGCTCGCACGGAGCGTCTGGTGAAGGAGCGCATGACCCTGTTCGATCAGAGTGCCGAGCAGATGACGCCCCAGAAGCTGATCAATCCCAAGGCCCTCTCGGCGGTCATTCGCGATTTCTTCGGCCGGAGCCAGCTCAGCCAGTTCATGGACCAGATCAATCCGCTGGCGGAGTTGACCCACAAGCGGCGTCTGTCCGCCCTCGGGCCCGGCGGCTTGTCCCGGGATCGCGCGGGATTCGAGGTGCGCGACGTGCACCCCTCGCACTACGGCCGCATCTGCCCGATCGAGACGCCGGAAGGGCCGAACATCGGGCTCATCGCGTCCATGGCATCCTTCGCCCGGATCAATGAATTCGGGTTCCTGGAGACGCCGTACCGCAAGGTGAGCGACGGGCGGGTCACCAACCACATTGAGTACCTGACCGCGGACCGCGAGGAGAACTTCTTCATCGCCCAGGCGAACACGCCCGTGGACGACAAGGGGCGGTTTCTCGGCGAGCGCGTGGTGTGCCGTGGCAAGGGTGATTTCATCGACGTGGAAGCCAACCGCGTGGATTACATGGACGTGTCCCCGAAGCAATTGGTGTCGGTGGCCGCCAGCCTGATTCCCTTCCTGGAGCATGACGACGCCAACCGCGCGCTGATGGGTTCGAACATGCAGCGGCAGGCGGTGCCCTTGATGGTCAACGATGCTCCCTTGGTGGCGACCGGCCTGGAGGAACGGGTGGCCAGGGATTCCCGCGCGGTCATCATCGCGGAGCAGAACGGCAAGGTGGCTTCGGTGACGGGCGATCAGATCATCATCACCGGGGACGGCAAGCTTCCGGAAGGCAAGCGCAAGATCAAACACGATCCCGACAAAGGGGTCTGGGTCTATTCGGTGCGGAAATTCATGCGTTCCAACGCCGCCACCTGCATCAATCAAAAGGCCCTGATCCGGAATGGCGACTCGGTGAAGGCGGGGCAGATCATTGCCGACGGCCCTTGCACCGAGAACGGGGAGCTGGCCCTGGGCCGCAATGTGCTCGTGGCGTTCATGCCTTGGAACGGCTACAACTTCGAGGACGCCATCCTCATCAGCGAACGCATCGTGAAGGACGACGTATTCACCTCCATCCATATCGACGAATTCGAGGTGGCGGCGCGTGACACGAAACTGGGGCCGGAGGAAATCACCCGGGACATCCCCAACGTCGGGGATGAGGCGCTCAAGAACCTCGGGCCGGACGGCGTGATCCGGATCGGCGCCGAGGTCAAGCCCGGCGACATCCTGGTGGGCAAGATCACCCCGAAGAGCGAGACCGAGCTCGCGCCGGAAGAGCGTTTGCTGCGCGCGATCTTCGGCGAGAAGGCCGCGGATGTGAAGGACACCTCTCTGAAGGTCCCCTCGGGCACGTACGGGATCGTGATGGATGTGAAAGTCTCGGCCAAGAAGGACAGCGAGAAGCAGGCCTCCCAGGTCGGGGACAAGAAGCACGCCAAGCAGGTCGAGGACGAGCACCGCCGCAAGACCGATGAGTTGCGGGAACAGCTCACGGAGGCCCTCTCCAACATCCTGTTGGGCGAGAAGATTCCCCTCGATGTGGTCAACAGCGAGACCGGCGAGATCATCATTCCCGCCAACCGCAAGATCACCAAGACGCTCCTGCGCAAACTGGCCCAGGTTTACGACCGCATCGAGATCGACCCCTCGCCGATCCGCAACAAGATCAACGAGATCATCGGCGGGTTCAAAAAGAAGTTTGACGACCTGCAGATGCAGTACGACGAGGAGATCGAACGCGCCGAATCGGGCGAAGGAGTTGACACCGGCGTGGTCAAGTCGGTCAAGGTTTACATCGCCTCCAAGCGCAAACTGTCCGTGGGCGACAAGATGGCCGGACGCCACGGGAACAAGGGGGTGGTGGCCAAGATTGTGCCCGAGGAGGACATGCCCTTCCTGGCGGATGGCAGCGCGGTGGACATTGTGTTGAACCCGCTGGGGGTGCCGTCACGCATGAATGTGGGGCAGGTGCTGGAAACCCATCTGGGCTGGGCCTGCCGGGTGCTCGGGATCAAGATCGCCACCCCGGTGTTCGACGGGATCAAGGAGGTCAGTGTGCGGGAATACCTGCAGGAGGCCGGAGACAAACTGAAGGCGGACGGAGAGCCACCGCTGGTCGGGGTCAACGGCAAAGCCACGCTCTACAACGGGCGAACCGGGGAGCCGTTCGATCAGGAAGTCGTGGTGGGCTACATCTACATGATGAAGCTGGGCCACCTGGTGGCGGACAAGATCCACGCCCGGGCCGTCGGCCCCTACTCGCTGGTCACCCAGCAACCGCTGGGCGGCAAAGCCCAGTACGGCGGCCAGCGCTTCGGCGAAATGGAAGTGTGGGCCATGGAAGCCTACGGGGCGGCTTACGCGCTCCAGGAACTGCTCACCGTCAAGTCGGATGATGTCCAGGGGCGCACGCGGACCTACGAGGCCATTGTCAAGGGAGACAACAGTCTCGAGGCCGGCATTCCGGAATCCTTCAACGTTCTGGTCAAGGAAATGCAGTCCTTGGGCCTGGACGTCAAGGTGGGTTACACCAACCCCATCGAGCAACCCTCCGAGCCGCTTAACCTTCTAGGCGCGGCCTGATTTCAACGATCACCACCCACAGTCTTCCCACAACGTCTATGATCAGCAGCAGAGAAAGCGCTCGCGAGTTGCTCGGCTTGGAAGCCGTCAACCAGGTCGATTACGTCGCCATCTCGGTGGCTTCCCCGGAGGCCATTCGCTCGTGGTCCAAGGGCGAGGTCAAGAACCCGGAAACCATCAACTACCGCACCTTCAAACCCGAGAAAGGCGGTTTGTTCTGCGAGCGGATTTTCGGGCCGGTGAAGGATTGGGAATGCTCGTGCGGCAAGTACAAGCGCATCAAGCATCGGGGTGTGGTGTGCGACCGCTGCGGGGTCGAAGTCACCCAGGCCCGGGTGCGCCGTGAGCGGATGGGCCACATCGAACTGGCGGTCCCGGTGTGTCACATCTGGTTCTTCAAGTGCATGCCCTCCCGCATCGGCCTGGTGCTGGACATGACGGCCCGCCAGTTGGAGCGGGTGGTTTATTACGAGGACTACCTCGTGGTGGATCCCGGTTCCACGCCGCTCCAGCAGAACCAACTGCTCAGCGAGCATGAGTATCGCGAGGCGCAGGAAACCTTCGGAGCCGATGCGTTCGTGGCCAAGATGGGGGCCGAGGCGGTGCGCGAGGCGCTGGCCCGGGTCGAGTTGGCGAAGTCCGCCGATGCTCTGCAGGAGGCCATGACCCAGACCCGCAGCAAGCAGATCCGCAAGAAGCTCGCCAAGCGGATCAAACTGCTCCAGGGATTGCAGCTTTCCAAGACGCGGCCCGAGTGGATGATTCTCACCGTGTTGCCGGTGATTCCGCCGGATCTGCGGCCGCTGGTGCCCCTGGAGGGCGGACGCTTTGCGACCTCGGACCTCAACGACCTCTACCGGCGGGTGATCAATCGCAACAACCGTCTCAAGAATCTCCTGTCACTCAAGACCCCGGAGGTCATCATCCGCAACGAGAAGCGCATGCTGCAGGAGGCCGTGGACGCGTTGTTCGACAATGGCCGCCATGGCCGGGCCGTCACCGGCGCCGGCAACCGCGCCCTCAAGTCCCTCTCCGACATGCTCAAGGGCAAGAGTGGACGCTTCCGCCAGAACCTGCTGGGCAAACGTGTGGATTACTCCGGCCGCTCCGTGATCGTCATCGGTCCGGAACTGAAGCTTCACCAGTGCGGCCTGCCCAAGAAGATGGCCCTCGTCCTCTTCGAGCCCTTCATCATCCGACGGCTCAAAGAACTGGGTTACGTGCACACGGTGCGTTCGGCCAAGAAGATGATCGAGCGCCAGACCAAGGAGGTCTGGGACATCCTCGATGAAGTCACCCGGGGACACCCGGTGCTCCTCAACCGCGCCCCCACCTTGCACCGCCTCTCGGTCCAGGCCTTCGAGCCGCAACTGATCGAAGGCGAGGCCATCCGCATCCACCCGCTGGTCTGCACGGCGTACAATGCCGACTTCGACGGCGACCAGATGGCGGTCCATGTGCCGCTGTCCGTGGAGGCGCAGATGGAAGCCCGCCTGCTGATGATGGCGCCCAACAACATTTTCAGCCCCTCCAGCGGCAAGCCGATCATCACCCCCACCCAGGACATCTGCCTGGGCGTGTACTATGTCACCGCCGAACCCCGCGCCCCGCGGAAGGAAGGCCAGCGGCTGATGCTGTTTGGATCCCGCAGCGAGGTGTTGTTCGCGCACATGGACGGAGCCCTCAAGACCCATGACCGGGTCCAGCTGGCCAATCCGGACTACGGATGCCAGACGGTGTATGGGGATCGCGAGAAGAAGGTGATCGAGACCACCGTGGGACGCGTGATCTTCAGCGAGATCTGGCCGCCGGAACTCGGGCTGCTCAACCAGCCGGTCACCAAGAGCCGGCTCGGATCGCTCATCTGGAACTGCTACCAGACGTGCGGACACGACCGCACCGTGGCCGCCTTGGACCGCCTCAAGGAACTGGGCTTTCGCGAGGCGACGCAATCCGGCTGCTCGATCGGGATTGATGACATGATCATCCCGGCCGAGAAGAATCAGGAGATCCAGGCCGCCCAGAAGCAGATCGCGGAGGTTGAAAAGCAGTATCGCAAGGGGGTCATCACCCCGGGCGAGCGATACAACAAGATCATCGACATCTGGACGCATTGCACCGACCAGATCTCGAACGTGATGTTCAAGACCATCGAGCACAACCAGGGCAAGCGCGAGTTCAACCCGGTGTTTCTCATGGTTGATTCCGGCGCCCGCGGCAACCGCCAGCAGGTGCGCCAGCTCGCCGGCGTGCGCGGCCTGATGGCCAAGCCCAGCGGCGACATCATCGAGAAGCCCATTCTCTCCAACTTCCGCGAGGGTCTCACCGTGCTGGAATACTTCATCTCCACCCACGGCGCCCGCAAGGGACTGGCGGATACGGCGCTCAAGACGGCCGACTCCGGCTACATGACCCGCAAGCTGGTGGACGTGGCCCAGGATGTGATCATCCGGATGCAGGACTGCGGCACGAGCAACGGCATCTGGATCAGCTCCATTTACGAAGGCGAGGACGAGGTGGTCAAACTCAGTGACCGGCTGATCGGACGCATTTCCTCCGAGGACATCCCGGACCCGAACAATCCCAAGGCGTTCATTGTTCGTGCGAACGTGGAGATCGACGAGCTGAAGGCCAAGGCGATCGATTCCACCGGCATCGAGCGGGTGAAGGTGCGGTCGGTGCTGACCTGCGAAAGCAAGCACGGGGTGTGTGTGCAGTGCTATGGCCGGAACCTGGCCAACGGCCGGCCCGTGGAACTGGGCGAGGCTGTCGGCATCATCGCCGCCCAGTCGATCGGCGAGCCGGGCACGCAGCTCACCATGCGCACCTTCCACATCGGAGGCACCGCCGCGCAGGTGTTCAAGCAGCCGCAGATCAAGTCCAAGTTCGACGGCGTGGTCAAATACCAGGACCTGCGCATCGTCGAGCTGCAGGATGGCAACAGCATTGTGCTCAACAAGAACGGGTCGCTCTCCATTGTGAGCGACGACGGACGCGAACTGGAGAACCACACCATCGTCATCGGCGCGGTGATCACGGTGCCGGAGGGCGGGCGCGTGAAGAAAGGGGAAACCTTCGTCCAGTGGGATCCCTACAACGTGCCGATCCTGACCGAGAAGGCGGGCATCGTGCGGTTCCACGACATCATCGAGGGCGTGACGATGAAGCAGGAGCTGGACGAAACCACCAGCCAGGAGGCCATGGTGGTGATCGAGCACAAGGAGGATCTGCATCCCCAGATCCTGATCGAGGACGCCGCGGGCGAGCCGCTCGCCAATTACCCGATCCCCTCCGGGGCCCACATCGTGGTGGATGAAGGGGACGAGATCGTGCCGGGCACGCTGCTCGCGAAGACCCCGCGCAAGACGGCCAAAACCAAGGACATCACCGGCGGCCTGCCCCGCGTGGCGGAGTTGTTCGAGGCCCGGCGCCCGAAGGACGCCTCCGAGATCTCGAAGATCGACGGCCTGGTGGATTTCGGGCCCAGCATCCGAGGCAAGCGCTGCGTGCTCATCAAGCATCCCAAGACGGGATTGGAAGAGGAGCACCTGGTGCCTATTGGCAAACACGTGATCGTCTTCAAGGGCGATCTGGTGAAGAAGGGCCAGCAGTTGACCGAGGGACCGATGGATCCGCACGAGATCCTCGACGTCTGCGGGCCTCAGGAACTGCAGGAACACCTGGTCAACGAAGTCCAGGAGGTGTACCGCCTCCAAGGCGTGAGCATCAATGACAAGCACATCGAGATCATCGTGCGCCAGATGCTTCGCAAGGTTCGCATCACCGAACCGGGCGACACCACCTTCCTCTGGGGGGAACAGGTGGACAAACTCGATTTCGAGGATGAGAACGAGCGCGTCGAGAAGATGGGCGGAAAGCCGGCGGAAGCCGCACCCGTCCTCCTGGGGATCACCAAGGCCTCGCTCGAAACCGAGAGCTTCCTGAGCGCGGCCTCCTTCCAGGACACTACGCGCGTCCTCACCGAAGCGGCCACCCGCTCCAAGGTGGACAACCTGCGCGGGTTCAAGGAAAACGTCATCATGGGACACATCATCCCGGCCGGCACGGGCTACGACCTGCACCGCAAGCTCCGCATCCGGCCGCTGGTGGAGGTGGTGGAAACGTCGGAGCCCATGGACATCACCAGCTCCGCGGAGCCGGGCGAGAATCCGATTGCCGGTTGACGGAGGTCAAATACTTGTTGCAACCGAACTAGAGCCTGATAGTATCCGCGGCCCGCTTGCCCTCCGGCAGGCGGGCTACCCGAGAGAATCCAGACAACATGCCGACGATCAATCAGTTAGTGCGGTTCGGCCGCCGAAAGATTAAGGTCAAGTCCAAAGCCCCGGCTTTGCAGCAATCCCCGTTTCGCCGCGGGGTTTGCATTCAGGTGATGACCCGCACGCCGAAGAAGCCCAACTCCGCCATGCGCAAGGTGGCCAAGGTCCGGTTGACCAACGGTCACGAGGTGATCGCCTACATCCCCGACGAAGGCCACAACCTCCAGGAACACTCGATCGTGCTCATTCGCGGCGGTCGCGTGAAGGATCTCCCGGGTGTGCGCTACCACATTGTGCGCGGCACCCTGGATGCCGCCGGGGTCGAGAAGCGGCGCGTCAGCCGCTCCAAGTACGGGGTCAAACGTCCCAAGGCCGCCGCCAAGGCGGAAGCTTGAGTCCGGACGGACAGTCATTGAAGGAAGAGTTGAACGATGTCACGAAGACGCCGAGCCATTAAGAGGGAAGTATTGCCCGACGCCAGGTTTGAAAGTCCCCTGGTGTCACGCTTGATCAGCACCGTGATGCAAAGCGGCAAACGCAGCACCGCCGAACGCATCGTTTATGGTGCCTTCGACGAAATTGTCGAACGCAACCCCCAGTCCAACCCCATCGAGATCCTGCAACGCGCGGTGGACAACGCCAAGCCGCGGATTGAGACCAAACCGCGCCGGGTCGGCGGCGCCACCTACCAGGTGCCGATGGAGGTGCCCCAGGAGCGCCAGTTTTCCCTGGCCATGCGCTGGCTGGTCTCCCTGGCGGACGCTCGCAAGGGCACGCCGATGAAGAACGCCCTGGCGTCGGAGATCATGGACGCCTATCAGGGGCAGGGTGGGGCCATTCGCAAACGGGACGAGGTGCATCGCATGGCCCAGGCCAACAAGGCCTTCGCGCATTTCCGTTGGTAACCAGACAGTTTGAAAGACGCCCCGCGGTTCGTGAGATCCGGGGCGTTCCCGGTCTCAGAGAGGGAATTTTTGTGCCAGTCGAAGCCGAGACAGTCAAATCAGTGAATTCGCCCAAGCGGCCCTACCCGCTCGAGCGCACGCGGAATATTGGCATCGCCGCCCATATCGATGCCGGCAAGACCACCACCACTGAGCGCATCCTGTTTTACACCGGCCTGATCCACAAGATCGGCGACGTGGACGACGGCAACACGGTGACCGACTGGATGGAGCAGGAGCGCGAGCGTGGCATCACCATCACCTCCGCGGCCACTACCTGTTACTGGACGCAGAAGGAGGACGGGACCTACAAGGCCTTCCAGGGGATTCCGCATCGCGTCAACATCATCGACACCCCGGGCCACGTGGATTTTACCGCTGAGGTGGAACGCTCCATGCGCGTGCTGGACGGAGCTGTCGCCGTGTTCTGCGGAGTGGCGGGCGTTCAGCCCCAGTCGGAAACCGTCTGGCGGCAGGCGACGAAGTACAAGGTGCCGCGCATCGCGTTCATCAACAAGATGGACCGCACCGGCGCCAACTTTGACAATGCCCTGAAGGACATGCGGGAGAAGCTCGGCGCCTACGCCTACCCGGTTTACATCCCCCTGGGCAAGGAGGATTCCCTGCTGGGTGCCATTGATGTGATCAACCAGAAGGCGATCTTTCATGATCCCAGCGACGAAAGCGGCCTCAAGATCGAAGTGCGGGAGTTGCCGGAGGACGTGAAGGAACTGGCCAAGCAGGCGCTGGAGGAGTTGATTGATGCCGTGTCCAACAAGGACGACACCATCGCCGAGCTGGTCATCGAAGAAAAGCCGATCACGCCCGAGGTCCTCAAGGCCGCCATCCGCCGCCTGACTTGCCGGATCGAAATGGTCCCGGTCCTGGGCGGGTCCGCGTTCAAAAAGCGGGGCGTGCAGCCCTTGATTGATGCGGTGGTGGATTACCTGCCCTCGCCGCTCGACATTCCCCCCGCCACCGGCGAGGTGCCGGACAGTTCCGGCGAGGAGCGCGTCACCGTGCCGGTCGATGACAACGGAAAGTTCTGCTCGCTGGCGTTCAAGCTGTGGACGGATCCGTTTGTCGGTAAGCTGGTGTTCTTCCGCGTTTACAGCGGCCAGCTCAAGAAGGGCGACACGATTTACAATCCCCGCACCCGTAAGCGGGAGCGCGTGAGCCGTTTGATGATGATCCAGGCGGATAAGCGGCTGGAGGTGGACACGGCTTATTCGGGGGACATTGCCGCTTTGGTCGGGCTCCGGAACATCACCACCGGGGACACCTTGTGTGACGAGAGCTTTGAAGTTCTGCTGGAACCGCCGACCTTCCCCGAGCCCGTCATCTCCATGGCCGTCGAGCCCAAGACCAAGGGTGACCGGGACAAGATGTCCGAAGGGCTCCAGCGGCTGGCCGAGGAGGATCCCACCTTCCGGGTCTTTACGAATGAAGAGACCGGCCAGTTGATCATCGCCGGCATGGGTGAGCTTCACCTGGAAATCATCCGCGACCGGCTGATGCGCGAGTTCAAGGTCGAAGCCAACTCGGGCGCGCCCCAGATCGCCTACCGCGAGACCTTCACCCAGCCCTCCGAAGGGGAGGGCAAGTTCATCCGGCAGTCGGGTGGCCGCGGCCAGTATGGTCACGCCGTCATCAAGGTCGCCCCCAACGAGCGCGGCAAGGGCGTGGAGATCGAGAACAAGATCGTCGGCGGCGCCATTCCCAAGGAATACATCCCGGCGGTCATCCACGGGCTCAACGAGGCCGTCCGCGGCGGGGTCATGGCCGGTTATCCGGTCGTGGATATCAAGGTGGAGATTGTGGACGGCACCTTCCACGAGGTGGACTCGAACGAGCTGGCCTTCAAGATGGCGGGTATCTTCGCCCTCAAGGAAGCCGCCAAGAAGGCCGGGCCCATCCTGCTCGAACCGGTGATGAAAGTGGAGGTGACCACGCCCGACGAGTATCAGGGCGATCTGCTGGGCGACCTCAACCGCCGCCGGGGCAAGATTCAGAACATCGAAGTGAAGGACAGCGCCACCATCCTCCGCGCCGAGGTTCCCTTGTCCGAGATGTTCGGCTACGCCACGGCCATCCGCTCGCTCTCCAAGGGACGCGCCGCGTATTCCATGGAGCCCCACAGTTTCGAACAGGTTCCCCACAGCATCATGGAGACCATCATGGACTCCGCCAAATCCAAACCCGCCGCGCGCAGTTAACTCAACCGTTCACAGAAAATTGTTCTTTATATGGCTGGACAACGAATTCGAATCAGGCTCAAGGCGTACGATCATCGGGTGATCGATGTCTCGGCACGCGAAATCTCCGAAACCGTCAAGCGCACCGGAGCAAAGGTGGCCGGGCCCATCCCGCTGCCAACCCGCGTCGAGCGCTACACCGTGCACCGCTCGCCGCACGTGGATAAAAAGTCCATGGAAACCTTCGAGCAGCGCACGCACAAACGGTTGATCGACATCCTCGATCCCACGGCACGCACCGTGGATGAACTCAAGAAGCTCAACCTGCCGGCGGGCGTGGACATCACCATCAAGATCTGACACCTATGCTCGGCTTAATCGGCATTAAACTGGGCCATACGCGCGTCTATGACGCCAATGGCGTGATCACCCCCGTCACGGTGGTGAAGGTCGGCAAGAACCGCGTGCTGCAGGTCAAGACCGTGGAAACCGACGGCTACAGCGCCGTCCAGCTGGGCATGGGCGACCAGAAGCCCCAGCGGCTCACCCAGGCCAAGCGTGGACACCTCAAGAAATGGGGCGCCGCCGCCGAGGGCCAGGAGGCCGTTCCGGGCATTCAGAAGCTCCGCGAGTTCCGCAACTTCGGCCAGGACGTCAAGCCCGGCGATCTGATCGGCGCGGATCTCTTTGCCGCGGGCGATCATGTGGATTGCATCGGGATCACCAAGGGCCGCGGGTTCGAGGGCGTGGTCAAGCGTCATGCGTTCAGCGGCGGCGACTCCACCCACGGCGCCAAGGGCTGGCATCGCCGCTCCGGCGCCATCGGTCAGCGCCTGTTCCCCGGCACCGTCATCCGGGGCATGCGCATGCCCGGCCACATGGGCCAGGTGCGCCGCACGGTGCAGAATCTCGAGGTGGTGCAGGTCCGGGCGGACGACGGCGTGCTGCTGATCAAGGGGTCCACGCCCGGCGCCGAGGGCGATTACGTCATCGTGCGTGAATCCAAGAAGCGTCCGAAGGGCTGGATCAAACCCGCCCTGCGCGACAAAGGCAAGACCACCGGCAAGAAGAAATAGGCATCGGTCATGAAGCTCAAGATCAAGACAATTCAGGGCGCGGACCAGGGGGAACTGGAGGTTCGTTTCCCCTTGGTGGAGAACGCCGCCGGCACCCAGGCGGTTCACGATGTGGTCGTCGCGCAGCGCGCCGCGCAGCGCGCGGGTACCGCCAGCACCAAGACCATGGGCGACGTGGCCGGCTCCGGCCGCAAACCCTGGCGGCAAAAGGGAACCGGTCGCGCTCGCGCCGGCTCCTTTCGTTCGCCCCTCTGGCGGGGAGGCGGCGTGGTGTTCGGCCCCCAACCCCGTGATTACTCCAAGAAGGTCAACCAGAAGGTGCGCCAGCTCGCCCTCCGCAAGGCGCTCAGCGAACGGCTCAAGGCCGGCGACGTGATCGTGGTGGACGAACTCAAGCTCCCGGCCCCCAAGACCAAGGCGATCACCGCCGTGATCGAGGCGCTCAAGATCAAGGGCACGGCCTTGCTGGTCTCGGCCGGCGTGGACCGCAACCTGCAACTGGCCACCCGCAACGTGCCGCACCTCTGGTCCACGACCAGTGAGCAACTCAACACCTACGATGTGCTCCGTCCGGACAAGCTCGTGTTCGCCCGGAGCGCCTTCGAGCAGGTGGAAGATCGACTCACCCGGAACTGACATGAATGCTTTTGAGATCATCAAGACCGTGCGCCTGACGGAAAAGGGCACCCGCCAGGGCGAGAAGTTCAACCAGTACACCATCGTGGCCGACCGGCGCGCGACCAAGTCGCAGATCCGCCAGGCCGTCCAGGAACTGTTCAAGGTCAAGGTGTGCCGCGTGAATACCATGACCGTTCACGGCAAGGCGCGCCGCCAGCGCACCCATCAGGCCGGCAAGTCCGCCGACTGGAAGAAGGCGGTCGTGACCCTGAAGGAAGGAGACAAGATTGTCTTGACCTGACCGGGCACCGGACAGGCGAAACTTTCCTGTTGCCGTCGCCTTTTGATCCTGTATGATCCGCGTCCCGTTTGCCCGTTCCCAGGCGCGGACAGCATAACCGAGGGACCGACAACCGCAGGCCAGCAGGCCGGGGATTAATGGTTCCGACCTTCAAGCTGAGATTGGGATTGCATACGGACTTATGCCAGTAAAGACATTCAGACCGCTGACGCCGTCGTTGCGCTACGCCACCGTGGCGGACTTCAGCGACATCACGAAGACGCAGCCCGAGAGGGGACTGTCGAGCATCCGCAAGAAGACGGGTGGTCGCAACGCCTATGGCCGCCTCACCGCGCGCGGCATCGGCGGCGGACACAAGCAGAAGTTGCGTCACGTAGATTTCAAGCGGGACAAACACGGTGTCGAGGCTTCCGTGGTCGCGATCGAATACGATCCGCTCCGGTCCGCCCGCCTGGCCCTCCTGGAATACAAGGACGGCGAGAAACGCTACATCGTGGCGCCCAAGGGCATTGTCGTGGGCAGCAAGCTGATGAGCGGCCCCGCGGCCGCCCCCGACACGGGGAACGCTCTGCCGCTGCGATCCATTCCGGTCGGGCTGGAGGTGCACAACATCGAGATGGTGCCCGGACGCGGGGCGCAGATGGTCCGCTCGGCCGGTGGTGCCGCCACGCTGATGTCGCGCGATCAGGGTTATGCCCAGGTGCGGCTGCCTTCGGGCGAGATCCGGCGCGTCAACGAGAATTGTTACGCCACCATTGGCGCCGTGGGCAACGCCGAGCACGAAAACCGTGTGTTGGGCAAGGCGGGGCGCTCCCGGCATCTGGGCCGTCGCCCGATCACCCGTGGCGTGGCCCGCAACCCGGTGGACCACCCCAACGGGGGTGGCGCCGGCAAGTCCAAGTCCGGCGGCGGCTGGCAGCAGCTCACGTCCCCTTGGGGCCTGCTGGCCAAGGGTTACAAGACCCGGCACAAGAAGAAGGGTTCAAACAAGTTTATCCTGGTGCGACGGGACGGTCGCCCGATGAAGAACAGGTAGGATCATGGGACGCTCAATCAAAAAAGGTCCGTTCGTAGACCTGAGCCTGATGGACAAGATCCGGAAGGCCAAGGACAAGAACTCCAAGGCACCGATCAAGACCTGGTCGCGGCGGTCGATGATCACGCCGGAGTTTGTGGGGCTCACCTTCAACGTGCACAACGGGAAGGTGTTCAACCCGGTGTTTGTGACGGAAAACATGGTGGGCCATCGCCTGGGCGAATTCTCGCCCACCCGCATCTTCCGCAAGCACGGATCGCACACCGCCAAGGCGGAGGCCAAATAGCATGCAAGTCCAGGCCATTACCAAGAACATCCCGATGTCTGCGCAGAAGATGCGCGAGGTGGTGCGTCAAATCCATGGACTGCCCGCCCTGCAGGCGGCGGCCGTCCTCGCCGTGGTGCCCCGCAAGGGAGCCCGGTTCGTGGAAAAGACCCTGCGTTCGGCGATCGCCAACGCGGAAAACAACAATGGGGCGCGCCCGGAGGCGTTGCGCATCAAGGAAGCCGTGGCCGGCACGGCCACCACACTCAAACGCTTCATCCCCAAGGCGCGTGGCTCCGCCGGGCCCATCCTCAAGCGCCGCTGTCACGTCCGCATCACTCTGTCCGACGAATAATTGTATGGGCCAGAAAACAAGTCCAATTGGTTTGCGCGTCGCGGTCACAAAGGACTGGCGGTCCAAGTGGCATGCCGACAAGAAGAGCTTCGGAGCCCTGCTGACCGAAGACCGTGAGATTCGCAACCTGCTCCGCAAACGGCTGGAGACGGCGTCGGTCCCGCGCATCCTCATCGAGCGGGCCGCCAACCGTTGCCGCGTCACCATCCTGACCGCGCGTCCCGGCGTGGTCATCGGCCGCAAAGGCGCCGAGATCGACAAGATCAAGGAGGATCTCAGCCGGATGACCGGCAAGGAGATCTACGTGGACATCGTCGAGGTGAAGCAGCCCGAGATCGACGCCCAACTGGTGGCCGAAGGTGTGGCGTTGCAATTGGAGCGCCGCGTCTCCTTCCGGCGGGCGATGAAGAAGGCCGTGCAGGTGGCCAAGGATTTCGGGGCCAAGGGAATCAAGATTCGTTGCGCGGGTCGCCTGGGCGGAGCCGAATTGGGGCGGGTCGAGCAATACCACTGGGGCAGCGTCCCCCTGCACACCTTGCGGGCGGACATTGATTACGGGTTCGCCGAGGCGAAAACGATTTACGGCAAGCTCGGGGTCAAGTGCTGGGTTTGCAAGGGAGAGTCCCAGCCCGCGGCCAAACCGGCGCCCGCTCCGGCCGCCGCGCCCGCTAACGCTTAACTGAGGAGAAGGAGATCGAGCCATGGCCTTGATGCCCGAGAGAGTCAAGTATCGCAAAATGCACCGCGGGAACCGTGCCGGCACGGCGACGTCCTGCAACAACGTGGCCTTTGGCGAATTCGGATTGCAGGCGCTGGACCGCTGCTGGATGACCTCGAAACAGATCGAGGCGGCCCGCGTGGCCATCACCCGCAACATGAAGCGTCACGGCAAGATGTGGATCCGCATCTTCCCGCACAAATCTTACACCAAGAAGCCCCTCGAAACCCGGATGGGCAAGGGGAAGGGTCCGCTCGAAGGCTGGGTCGCGGTGGTGCGTCCGGCCACGGTGCTGTTTGAAGTGGACGGCATTCCGGAAGCCATGGCGCGGGAGTGCCTCCGGCTGGCGGCCACCAAGCTGCCGATTCGCACCCGGTTCATTTCCCGGCACCTGTCTTGAGATTGGCGAACCATGAAATTTACCGAGATCAAAGATTTGACGGCGGCGGAACTCACGGCCAAGAGCCGCGACCTGCGCCAGGAGTTGTTCCAGCTTCACCTTCAGAAGGCCAGCGCGCAACTGGAGAAGCCCTCCCGCTTGCGGACGCTCCGCCGGGACATCGCCCGGGTGGAGACGCGCCTGTCCCAGGTGCGCACCCCGAAGGCCCACGCTTGATTTGATTATGACGGAGACGACAGCACAAACGGCCACCACTCGCAAGCACCGCAAGGAGCGGACGGGCGAAGTGGTGTCCAACAAGATGGCCAAGACCATTGTCGTGAGTGTGGAGCGGCGGTTTTCGCATCCCCGCTTCCGCAAGGTGGTCTCCAGTTACAAGAAGTTTTACGCGCACGATGAGAAGGGCGAGGCCAAGGTCGGGGACCAGGTGCGCATCGAGGAAACCCGCCCCATGTCGAAGACCAAGCGCTGGCGCCTGGTGCAGGTGATCAAGCCGGCCCCAGCCAGCGCGCATTGACAGCGGAGGAACCATGCTGCAGATCCGTTCACATTTGGATGTCGCCGACAACACCGGGGCCAAGGTGGCCTGGGCCATCGGCGTGTTGGGTCGCAACCAGCGCTACGCGCGGGTGGGCGACGTCATCAAGGTGCACATCAAGGACGCCGCGCCCGACGGCCAGATCAAGAAGGGCGCCGTGTGCGACGCGGTCATCGTCCGCACCCGGGAAGCCGTGCGGCGCAATGACGGCTCCTGCCTGCGCTTCGACCGGAACGCCTGCGTCATCATCGACGCCGAGCTGAATCCCAAGGGCACCCGCATCTTCGGGCCGGTGGCCCGCGAGCTGCGCGACAGGAAGTTCATGAAGATCATCTCGCTGGCGCCGGAAGTGATCTAGGAATCCTATGAGCAAGTTTCACGTCAAGAAGGGCGATGAGGTGGTAGTGATCGCGGGCGCCGACAAAGGCAAGCGCGGACGGATCATCGATGTGCGCTCCGGGGACCAGCGCGTGCTGGTCGAGGGGGTGCGGATGATCAAGCGCCACACGCGCAAGAGCCAGCAGCATCCGCAGGGGGCCATCGTGCAGCGTGAAGGCCCCATTCACATTTCCAATGTGATGAAGGCGGACGTCTTTGAGGCGCGGGCGGCGCGGCGGCGCGGCGGCGCGGCGGCCGCCTGAATGGATTCCGCCCCGCGACGAGGCCAATCATGAAAGCAAGACTTTATCAAAAGTACGTGGACGAAGTGGTGCCCGCCCTGAAGGCGCAGCGCCAGTACACCAATGTCCACCAGGTGCCGCGGATCCAGAAGATCGTGGTCAACATGGGGGTGCCCGCCTCGCTCGAGAAGAGCGCCCTCGATGATGCCGCCAAGGACCTCACGATGATCACCGGCCGCAAGCCGGCCATCAGCAAGTCGCGCCACAGCATCGCCAATTTCAAGCTGCGCGAGGGGCAGGCGATCGGATGCCACGTCACCCTGCGCCGGGACGCCATGTACGAGTTCTTCGACCGCCTGGTGTCCGTCACGCTGCCCCGCATCCGCGACTTCCGCGGTTTGTCGGCCCGCAAGTTCGACGGGCGCGGCAACTACACGTTCGGGATTGCCGACCAGACGATTTTTCCGGAGATCGAGCTGGACAAGATCAAGCGGCAGCAGGGCATGGACGTGACCATCGTCACCAGCGCGCCGACCGATGCGGAAGCGCGCGATCTGCTGCGCCTGCTGGGCTTTCCGTTTGCGGAATCGAAGTAACAAGCACTGTTTATGGCCAAGAAATCCTGGATTGCACGAAACAAGCGCAAGGCGGAGACCGTCAAGAAGTACGCGGCTCTGCGGGCGGAGTTGAAAGCCAAGGGCGACTATGAGGGCCTGGCCAAGCTGCCCAAGAACGCCAGCCCGGTGCGGGTGGTCAATCGTTGCTCCGCCAGCGGGCGCCGGCGGGGCTTCCTCCGCAAGTTCGGCTGTTCCCGGCTGACCTTCCGCGAAGCGGCCCTGGCCGGTTTGATCCCGGGTGTAACCAAGTCCAGCTGGTAGAGTTCCTATGACTGATCCGATCGCAGACATGTTGACGCGCATTCGAAACGCCAGCCGGGCTTTGCTGCCCAGCGTCGAGATTCCGCACTCCAAGATGAAGGAAAGCCTGGCTCGCCTCCTGTTGAAGGAGGGCTACGTGGCCGAGGTGGGCGTGGAGGGGGACAAGGCCAAGCGGCTGAAACTGAAGCTGAAGTACACCGGCCGCCGCGGCGTCATCGAGGGCCTCCGCCGGGTCAGCCGTCCAGGGCTGAGGAACTACGTGGGCAGCACCAAGATTCCGCGCGTGCGCGGCGGGTTGGGAGTCGCGGTCATTTCGACTCCGGAAGGAGTCATGAGCGGCCATGAGGCGCGCCGCAAGAACCTGGGCGGCGAAGTGGTGTGCTACGTCTGGTAAGGCCGCCTGTCACAAACCCGGATTGAACAACAAAGGTTAAGCGTCATGTCACGAATCGGAAAGTTGCCCGTGGTGATCCCCGCCAAAGTGAAGGTGGAGGTCAAGGGCCGCAATGTCTCGGTCGAGGGGCCCAAAGGCAAACTCGCGCTGGAGATGCCCCAGTGGACCACGGCCCGCGTTCAGGAAGGCAAGGTCCTGGTGGAGCGTCAGGGCGAAACCGCGCGCGCCAAAGCCATGCACGGCCTGGGCCGCGCGCTCATCAACAACCTGGTTCGTGGGGTGTCCGAGGGCTACGTCAAGAAGCTCGAAATCCATGGCGTCGGATTCAAGGCGGCGGTCCAAGGCAAGACCGTCACCCTGAACCTGGGATACTCCCACCCCATCGTTTACACCCTGCCGGACAGCGTAACTGTCAAGGTCGAGGAGAACACCAAAGTGACCGTCGAAGGCCCCGACAAGTGGGCGGTCGGCCTGGTGGCTTCCGAGCTGCGCGCCTACTATCCGCCGGAGCCCTACAAGGGCAAGGGTGTGCGCTACGTGGATGAACGCGTCGAGCGCAAGGAAGGCAAGACGGTCCAATAGCATCCAGCAACACGGCAACCTGCGGGCAAGCACCCATGAGAACGGACAAGAAAATTCGGTTGAAGACGCGCCGGCACTGGCGCATTCGCAAGAAGGTTAGTGGCACCGCGGAGCGGCCGCGCATGACCGTGTGCTTCACCGGCCGCAACATCCATGTCCAGTTCATTGACGATGAAAAGGGCGTGACGTTGAGCGCCGCCTCCACCCTGAGCAAACAGGCGCCCGATCGCGCGAAGCTCGCGGCCAACGCCCAGAGTGCCAAGTCCATCGGGGCCTTCGCCGCCAGGCAGGCCATCGAGAGCGGCATCAAGCATGTGGTGTTCGACCGCGCCGGCGCCCGCTACCACGGCAAAGTCAAGGCGCTGGCGGACGCGGCCCGGGAAGCGGGACTTCAATTCTAGATCTTATCCGTATGGACGAACAAAACATAACGACGGAACGCCCGGAAAGTACTCCGGTGGAGCGCGCCCCGGCGGCTCCTTTTCAGGGCCGGGGCCCCGGCGGACGCGGCGGCGGCCGGCAGGGCCAGGGTCGCCCGCGCCGCAATCGCCCGGACCAGGAGAACTCCGCGGGTGGCGACGATCTGGTTGAAAAGGTGGTATTCATCAACCGCAGTTCGAAGGTGGTCAAGGGCGGACGCCGCTTCGGCTTCAGTGCCCTCGTGGTGGTGGGCGACAAGAATGGCCGCGTGGGTGTGGGTATGGGCAAGGCCACCGAGGTCGCCGATGCCATTCGCAAGGGCGGTGAATCCGCCCGCGCCCAGATGGTGCATGTCAACCTGCGTGAGGCCACCATCCCCCACGAGGTGACCTCCCGGTACTGCGGCGCCCGCGTCCTGTTGCGTCCCGCCTCGCCCGGAACCGGCATTATCGCCGGCAAGACCGTGCGCGCCGTGCTCGAGTCCGCCGGCGTGCGGAACGTGCTGACCAAGTCGCTCGGGTCCAAGAACGCTGCCAACGTGGTCAAGGCCACCCTGAACGCGCTTCTGAGCCTGCGTCTGCGCGAGGAAATCTTCCGCAATCGCGGCCTCGAGTTGAAACCTGCTGAATCGCCCGCCGCCTGACGGACGGGCCCCTGAATCCCATGTCAATGCGACTTCATAATCTCAAACCCCGTCCGGGCGCCAAGCACCGGCGCAAGCGGCTCGGGCAAGGCGAATCCAGCGGCCGTGGCAAGACCAGCGGACGCGGTGGCAAAGGCCAGACTGCCCGCTCGGGCAGTTCGATTCGGGCCGGGTTTGAGGGGGGCCAGATGCCCCTCTACCGCCGTCTGCCCAAGCGCGGGTTCAACAACGCCCGGCATACTGTCCGCTATCTGCCGGTGAACCTGGAGGATCTGAACCGGTTCGAGGACGGGACGCGCATCGACGAAGCCGCCCTCCGACAGGCGGGCTTGGCCAACGGACTCGCGGCCGGCGTGAAGATCCTTGGCACGGGCGAGTTGAGCCGCAAGCTCACGGTTTGTGCTCATGCCTTCAGCGCCTCCGCGAAAGCCAAGATTGAAGCCAGGGGTGGGCGCTGCGAAATCGTCGGCGCCCCGGAGGCCGCCTAAGCCTCCGCGGGTGGGTTTCGAAAGGGACCAATGATCGCCGCCATCGCCAACACCTTCAGCAACTGTTTTAAGATTCCGGAACTCCGGTCCCGGATCTTCTTCACGCTCGTGGTCCTGGCCATCTGTCGAATGATGGCGGTTCTTCGCATTCCCGGCCTGGACGGCGCGGTGCTCAAAGCCTTCTTTGATTCCCATGCCGGGGGATCCTCCTCGTTGCTGGGGATGTACAGTCTGTTTACCGGTGGCGCGCTGGAGCACTGCGCCATCGGCGCGCTGGGCATCATGCCCTATATCAGCGCGACCATCATCCTCCAGTTGATGACCGCCGTCGTGCCGCAGCTCAGCAAGCTGGTGCGCGAGGAAGGCGGACGGACCAAGATCATTCAATACGGGCGTTACCTGACCGTGCTGCTGTGCCTCGGGCAGGGCGCCGCGATGGCTATGGGGTGGGAGCGTCCGGAGAAGATTTTTGGGGAAGGCATCGGCCGGCTGGTGCTGTATCCGGACACCTGGATCTGGTGGTATCGCGTTCAGACCATCCTCATCCTCACGACGGGGACGATGCTCCTGATGTGGCTGGGCGAGCAGATCACCGAGCGCGGGATTGGGAATGGCGTGTCCCTGATCATCACCATTGGCATTCTCGCGCGCCTCCCGGCGGCTGGGCAGGGCGTATTTGACATGTTCTTCCCAGGCGAGGGGCTTGAAGGCAAGAACATCGGGCACGCCATCGCCCTGGTCCTCTTGTTGGGCGGAGTGATTGCCGGGGTGATTGCCATCACGCAGGCGCAGCGAAAGGTGCCGGTGCAGTACGCCCAGCGCGCGGTTGGACGGAAGGTGTACGCCGGAGGGACCTCGTTCATGCCGTTGCGGGTCAACTACGCGGGCGTCATGCCGATCATCTTCGCCCAGGCCATCCTGATGTTCCCCCAGAACATCCTCGAGTCCCTCGGCCGCGGCATGGAGGTCAAACTGTTCACCGACATCGCGGTGGCGCTCGGCTACGGCCGTCCGACCTACCTCTTCCTGTATTCCCTGATGATCCTGTTCTTCACCTACTTCTGGGTGGCGACGCAGTTCAATGAGTTGCAGATCGCGGACGATCTGAAGAAGAATGGGGGCTACATTCCCGGCGTGCGGCCGGGGCAGGCGACCAGCGATTATCTGCACAATGCCATGAGCCGGATCACCCTGGCGGGATCGGTGTTCCTGGTGGTCATCGCCGTGATTCCGATCGTGCTTTACAGCTGGATGAACGTGCCTCCGACAGTGGCCCAGTTTTTCGGGGGCACCAGCATGCTGATCGCCGTGGGGGTCATGTTGGATACCATGCGTCAGATGGAATCCCACCTGATGATGCGTCATTATGACGGGTTCCTGAAGAAGGGGCGTCTGCGAGGCCGCACCTAGGGAGCCGGATGGGTGCGGTGCCGGAGGGCGGAAGCGCCTCACCCGCGGACCATGATTATTCTAAAGAGCGAACGCGACCTCGAGGCCATGCGGCCGGCTTGCACGGTGGCTGCCCGGATTCTGGCCGAAGTGGCCGAGTTCATCCAGCCCGGAGTCACGACCGGCGAGGTGGACGATTACGCCGCGTCGCTGATGAAGGCCTACGGGGCCAAGAGCGCTTTTCTGGGATACCGCAAGTATCCCTGCCACACGTGCATCTCGGTCAACGATCAGGTCGTGCATGGCCTGGCCGGCTCCCGGAAGCTGTTGTTCGGCGACATCGTGAGCGTGGATGTGGGGGTGATCCACAACGGGTTCATTGGGGACAATGCCCGGACCGTGGCGGTGGGCGGCTGCAATCCTGCCGCCCAGCGCCTGATGGATGTGACGGAAAAGTCCCTCTATGAGGGGATTGCTCAGGCCCGGCCGGGGCGGCGGGTGGTGGACATCTCGCGCGCCGTTCAGCGCTTTGTGGAATCGCACGGCTACAGCGTCGTGCGCGAGTTTGTCGGGCACGGGGTGGGCCGCACGATGCATGAGGAGCCCCAGATCCCGAATTTTGTGGATGGAAAGTCATCCCCGAAACTCCGGCCCGGGATGACCCTGGCCATCGAGCCCATGGTCAATGCGGGGGCGCCGGACGTAAAAATCTTGAAAGACGGCTGGACAGTGGTGACGCGGGATGCTTCACTATCCGCTCATTTTGAGCACACTGTGCTGGTGACGGAAACGGAACCGGAGATCATGACATGCCCGCAACGGACGGCTTCCAGGTTGAAGGTGTCGTCCTAGAGGTGCTCTCGGAGCGAACCTGCCGGGTGGGTTTGGCCAATGGCCATCGCCTGGTGGGGTTTGTGACCCGGCGCATGCGGGAAGCACTGGGATCTCCTCGCCAGGGACAACGCCTGGTGTTGCAGGTTTCGCCCTATGATCTGTCGGAAGGTCGGATTGTCGGTGTTCAGCAGAAAGACGACAAATGAAAGTTCGCGCATCGGTCAAGAAACTATGTGAGCATTGCCGGGTCATTCGCCGGAACGGGGTGATCCGTGTCATCTGCTCCAACAAACGTCATAAACAGCGGCAGGGCTAATTCCTATGGCACGCATCATCGGGGTCGAAGTCCCCTCCAACAAACGCATCGATATCGCGCTGCGCTATATCTACGGCATCGGCCCCACCAATGCCGTGGAAGTGCTCGAGCGCGCCAACATTGATCCCTCCATCCGGGCCAAGAATCTCACCGAGCAGCAGCTCTCGCAGATTGTGCACGCCATCCAGGAGGGGGGCTACATCATCGAGGGCGATCTGCGCCGCGAGATCGGTCTCAACCTCAAGCGCCTGCAGGGCATCAAGTGTTACCGCGGCCTCCGGCACGCCCGTGGGTTGCCGGTGCGCGGACAGCGCACCCAGACCAACGCCCGCACCCGCAAGGGCCCGCGCAAGACGGTCGGCGTGCAGCGCAATCCGAACGCCAAGACTGGCATTCACTAGACTCCTATGGCTGAAGAGAACGACAAGAAGGTAACCAGCGGCGCCGAAGGCGCCCCGGCGGCCGACGCGCCGAAGGCGGGCGCCGGCAAGTCCAAGAAGAAGGCCCCGGCCGGCAAGGCGGAGGCCGAAGCCAAGCCGGAGGCGGCAGCCCCCGAAGCGCCCAAGGGCCCGGTGGCCGCCGAAGCCCCCACGGCGGCGGAACTGCTGGCCGATGAACTGGCCGGCAAGAAGATCGTCCGGGCCAAAGGCGCCAAGAACATCCTGCATGGCGTCGCCAACATCCTCGCCACCTTCAACAACACCCACGTCAGCATCTGCGACATGCAGGGCAATCTCATCGGTTGGTCCAGCGCCGGCCGCGTCGGGTTCAAGGGCTCGCGCAAGAGCACGGCCTACGCCGCGCAACAGGTCGCCCAGGATGCTGCCCGCCAGGCCATGTCCCATGGACTGAAGGAAGTGGAAGTGCGGGTCAAAGGGCCGGGCTCGGGACGCGAGTCCGCCATCCGCGCTCTCCAGGCCATCGGCTTGGAAATCACCGTCATTCGTGATGTGACGCCTGTGCCGCACAACGGCTGCCGCCCGCGCAAGAAGCGCCGCGTCTAGCCGGAATCCGAATGTGAGCTCTCAGATTTGAAATCGAATTAAGCTATGGCTCGTTACAAAGGTCCCCGCGTTCGCATCAGCCGCCGCTTTGGTCTGCCCATTTTCGGCCCCAGCAAGTATCTGGAGCGTCGGAATTATCCCCCCGGCGTGCATGGCCCCAAGTCCCGGCGCAAGCACACGGACTATGGGATGGCGCTGATTGAAAAGCAGAAGCTGCGCTATTACTACGGCCTGATGGAGCGTCAGTTCCGCGGGGTGTACGAGAAGGCGATCCGCCAGCGCGGCGTCACGGGCGAGCAGATGCTCCAGATCCTGGAGACCCGGCTGGACAACGTGGTGTTCCAGCTTGGCCTGGCCAGCACCCGGGCGGCGGCCCGCCAGATGGTGGCCCATGGCCACGTGCAGGTCAACGGTCGCAAGGTGGGCATCCCCTCCTTTGCCCTGAAGGTGAATGACGTCGTCGAGATCAAGAACTCGAACGTTTCGCGCCAGCTGGCCAGCAAGAACCTGGAGGTGTCCACCAGCCGGGCCGTGCCGGACTGGTTGTCGCTGACCAAGGACGAGTTCAAGGGCGTGGTCATGCGGGTGCCCACGCGTGACGAGATCCAGCCCGTCGCCGACGAGCAGGCGATTGTCGAATTTTACTCCCGCTAAGTTATGAGCCTCCGGGTGGAGGTTCAACAACGCAATTACACGGTTCGCCGCCCCGGCGGGAGTCAACGGCGGCGGACAGATTAAAATTGCACCCAACAAAGCCATGCCAGTTCGATTAGGACGATTCGAGATGCCCAAGCGGCTGCAGAAGGACGAGCAGACCGCCACCGACACCTACGCCCGGTTCGTCGCCGAGCCCTTTGAAACGGGCTACGGTCATACCATCGGGAATTCCCTCCGCCGCGTGCTCCTTTCCTCCCTGGAAGGCGCCGCCATCACCTCCTTCAAGGTGGATGGGGCCATGCACGAGTTCGCCACCATTGCCGGCGTCCTGGAGGACGTGACCGACATCGTGCTCAACCTGAAGAAGCTCAAGTTCAAAGCCCACAGCCGGGATCCGCAGACTCTGCTGCTGAGCGTCAACAAGGACGGGGCTGTCAGTGGTGCCGATATCGAGCTCAACCAGAACATTGAGCTGGTCAACCCCGAGCAACATATCTGCACCCTCGACAAGAAGAAGAAGTTCGAGATGGAACTCGAAATCAAGGTCGGGCGCGGCTTCTGTCCGGGCGACGAGAACAAGAAACCCGGCCAGCCCATCGGCGTGATCCCCATCGACTCGCTGTTCTCCCCCGTGTCCCGGGTGCGGTACGCCGTCGAGGACGCGCGTGTGGGACAGCGCACGGACTACGACCGCTTGATTCTGGAGATCTGGACGGACGGCCGCCTCACGCCGGACGATGCGCTCACCCAGGCTTCGGCCATTCTGCAGCATCACCTGGATGTGTTTGTGGGTTACGACAAACACGCGGTGCAGTTCGAGGAGGTGGTGGACAAGCAGGATGAGGAGCGCAAGAAGCTCCACAAGCTGCTGAGCATGAGTGTCAACGAGATTGAACTCAGTGTGCGCGCCGCCAACTGCCTGAACAACGCCAACATTACCACCGTGGGCCAGCTGGCCATGAAGAGCGAGCAGGAGATGCTCAAATACCGGAACTTCGGCAAGAAATCGCTCAACGAAATCAAGGACAAGCTCACCAGCCTCGGGCTGGGCCTGGGCATGACCTTCGATGCGGACCTGATCGAGCCGGCCAAGCAACCGGACGCGGGCTAGACCGCCAACCATTCCAAAGCCATGCGACACCTTAAACGTACCGCCAAACTGGGGCGCACCTCCGAGCATCGAAACGCGATGCTGGCCAACCTGGTGTGCAGCCTCATCAAGCACAAGCGGATCACCACCACCCTCGCCAAGGCCAAGGCGGCCCGGTCGGTGGCCGAGAAGATGATGACCCTGGGCAAGCAGGGCACCCTGCACGCCCGCCGCCTCGCCGCCTCGCGCCTGCGCGCCCGCGGACGCTCCCTCGAACTCTCGAAGGAGCAGCGCAAGAAATGGCGCCAGGACGAGGACGTGGTCCGCATCCTGTTCGACGAACTGGCGCCCGTGTTCAAGGCCCGTCGGGGTGGCTACACCCGCATCGTGCGCCTGGCGGAACGCCGCGGCGATGTGGCCCAACAGGCCATCCTCGAGTGGGTGGAATTGCCTGCCGGAACCTCACCGGCGCCGGTGGTGGAGGCTGCCCCCGCGAAAGCCGCGGAAACCGCCAAGGCCTGATCCAATACTTCTCCCACGAACACCCGCCGCTCCCCGCGGCGGGTGTTTGCTTTTCCGGGAATCGGCTGGCCTCTTCCGGCAGCCGGGGCTAGTTTGAGCCCAGCCAACCATGAACTCGTTCCGCCACCTGCGTCCCATCCTCGCTCTCGCCCTCCTGCTGGGCGCCGCCACCGCCGCCCGGCCCCAGATGCTCCCCAGCCCCGCATCGTCGGGGCTCGACGCCGCCCTGATGCGACTGTTCGGCGAACACAAAGCCTTCAGCGGTGAGGCGGTCATTCGGGTCTATGACAAGACCGAGCAGGAGATTCTCAGCACGACTATGGGCTTGGCGGTCCGGGACGGGCAGGTGCGCATGGAGGTGGACCTGTCGCGGCTTAAGAGCAAGGACTTGCCGGCGAGCGTGGCCGGGAACCTCGAACAGTTGGGCATGGAAAAGGTGGTGAGCCTGATTCTGCCTGAAAAACGGGCCTCTTACCTGGTTTACCCCGGACTGCAGGCCATCCTCAAGGTCCCGATGGATGAGAAGGTTTTGAAGGCGGCAGACGGCGGCTTCCAGGTCAAACGCGTCGAGATCGGACGCGAAACGCTGGACCGCCTGGCCTGCACGAAATACCGGGTCACGGTCACCGATTCCTCCGGCGGCACGCAGGAGGCCATCACTTGGAATGCACCCGAGTGGAAGGATTTCCCGGTGCAGATCCAGATGGCCGATGGCGACAACCTCATGATTCTGCGGTTCCGCAATGTGACGCGCGCCCCGCCCAAGGCCGAATCCTTCGCCCTTCCGGACGGCTACACGCACTACGACAGCCAACCGGCGCTCCTGCAGGCCGTGCTGATGAAGGCCCTGGGTGGACTGGGCCAGCCGCCGGCTCCCTAGACGGTCTGCCGGCATGGAAGCCCGGTAACAGCCCCCGGAAGACCAGGAGATGACGTGAGGAGTTCTGAAACGATGTTCGATCCCCAAGCGATTGCGAGCCTGGCCGCATTGGCACCGGCACTGGCACGAATCTTTGAACTTGGAACCAGCCGCTGCGGGTGGCGGCGCCGGATTCAACTTGAACGTCCGGTCACGACAGGGGGTGGGGTATGAAGGTTCTGAACTTGAATCCCGACACCGGCATCGGGGCCAGCGCCTGGCTCGTCACCCTGGACGGTCATCGCCTATTGCTCGACGCCGGAACGCATCCCAAATGGGAGGGACGCGCTGCGCTGCCGCTGTACGGACTGGCCGGCACGAGCGATGTGGATGCCATTGCCATCTCCCATTGCCACCACGATCACGTCGGCTCGCTCCCGGTGGCCATCCGGCAGTTCCCATCCGCCCACGTCCTCATGACCGAGCTCAGCTACTTTCTGGTCGAACGTATCCTACATGATTCCGTCAATGTGATGCGCCGTCAGCGGGAGGCGTTGGGAATTCGCGAGTACCCGCTTTTCACCCACGAGGAGGTGGACGAAATCGCGCCCGTGTTCCAAGGGTTCAAGTACGAGCGCGAGATTGACTGGGCCGGGTTCTTTCGACCCCGGGGAAACCGGGCATCCCCCACGCTGGAATTCCGGGATGCGGGCCACACCCTCGGTTCATCCGGAATCCTCGTGCGCGGCGCGGCGGAGTCCCTCTTCTACACCGGCGACGTTTGTTTCCGGGACCAGACGCTCCTCAAAGGGGCACGGTTTGATGGGGTGAAGGCGGACGTCTTGATGCTGGAAACCACGCGCGGTGGCCGGGGTGTGGACGGGGGTTACTCGCGCGAGGCCGAGGTCGAGCGGCTGGCGGTGGCGATCGAGGGGGTGGTGGCCCGCAAGGGCAGCGTGCTGATCCCCAGCTTCGCCCTGGGGCGCACCCAGGAGATCCTGGCGCTGCTGGCGCTGCTCATGCAGGCCGGGCGGATCCCGCGCCAACCCGTCCATATCGGCGGTCTCGGACGTGTCTTCACCGAGATCTACGACCTCGAATCCCATCGTGCCAACCGCCTGCATCCGGACCTCCAGCTTCACGAGGCGCTGAACTTGAGCGTGTTGGACCCCAAGCAAGCCGCGCGGATGAAGCTGGGCGGGGGTCAGTTGTTTGTCCTGACCTCCGGTATGATGACCGAGAACACCGTCTCGCACGATTTGGCCCTGCGCATGATGGACGATCCCCGGAACGGCATCTTCTTTGTGGGCTACGCCGATCCCGACACCCCGGGCGGACGGCTCAAGGTCTCCCAGCCGGGACACCCCTTCGTCTTCAGCGCGCTGTCCGGCGAGCTCCGGCGACAATGCGAGGTCCAGGAGTTTGACCTGACCGCGCACGCCCAGCGGGAGGACCTGCTGGACTTCGTGGGTCAGGTTCAACCGCGAACCGTGCTGCTGGGTCACGGCGACGACAAGGCCAAGGCGTGGTTTGCCGACCGCATCGGGGAACAGCATCCAGAAATCACGGTGCTTCAGCCCGGCTCGGGGGAGGGTGTTGAGGTTTGAATGGACCTCGGCGCTCCCAGGGCGCTGCTGCAACGTTGATGAGAGGTGCGGCGCTGCGCTTGTGAGCGCGGTGCTTCAGCCTTACCCTGCCGACATCATGAATCGCGTGGTGAACACTTTTCTGGCGATCGCTGCCTCTCTTGGTCTGGCCGGCTGCACTACCGTCCCCGAAACCGGCCGCAAGCAGTTCAACTTTTTGACTCCGGATCAGGAGATGCAAATGGGGCTGACTTCCTTCCAGCAGTTGAAGCAGGAAGTGCCGGTGAGCAAGGACACGAAGACCGCCGCCCTGGTCGAGCGGGTAGGCAAGCGGATTGCGGCGGTGGCGCCCTTGCCCAATGCACAGTGGGAGTTCGTCCTGTTCGAGAGCAAGGAAGCCAATGCGTTTTGTCTGCCGGGCGGCAAGGTGGGGGTGTACACCGGCATCCTGCCTTACACCAAGGACGAGGCCGGTCTGGCCACGGTGATCGGGCACGAGGTGGCCCATGCGGTGGCGCGACACGGCGGCGAACGGGTCAGCCAGCAGCTCGGCCTCGAAGTGGTGGGGGCGGTGATCAGTTCCTCCATGCAGGAATCCAAGTGGCAGGCCGCCGCCGTGACCGCCTACGGACTGGGCAGCCAGGTCGGTTACGCCCTACCGCACAGCCGGATGCAGGAATCCGAGGCGGACGAACTGGGCCTGCTCTACATGGCCCGGGCCGGTTACAATCCGGAAGCGGCAGTCGGGTTCTGGCAACGATTTGCGGAACTGGAGGCCCGGAGCGGCGGCACCCCGGGGTTCCTGCGCACCCACCCGGTCAGCGCGGACCGCGTCCAGGCGCTCCAGGAAATGATGCCCCGCGCTTTGCAGGAATACCGGGCGCACGGGGGCAAGTGAACCTGCGGGAGTATCTTTTGCCCATTGCCTGGTTGTCTGTACCAAGTTGGCGGGCTAAGCTCCAAGTCATATGAAACGCCTTCAGTTGACAGCCCTGCTGGAGCGGGAGGGGGACGGTTACGTCTCGCTCTGCCCAGAGCTGGATGTGGCGAGCCAGGGAGCAAACGTCGAGGAGGCACTGGCGAATCTTCGGGAAGCCGTGGAATTGCTGTTGGAATCCGCCAGCCCGTCGGAAATCGAGCGTCGATTTCACCCGGAAGTCATCGTAAGCAGGTTCGAGGCGACGTATGCCTAAATTGGGCGTCTTTTCGGGCCCTGAAGTCTGCGAGATCCTCAGGGCTCACGGCTTTGAATTGGTCCGCCAACGCGGCAGCCACATGGTGATGCAACGTCGTGTGGAAGGTTCCACGGTGACCGTTCCGGTCCCGAATCAGCGCGAGATCAGAATTGGTACGCTGCGATCCATCATCCGCCAGAGCCAATTGCCTCTGGAGCTTTTTCTCCGGTAATCAAGGGGCGTCCGTGCAGCAACGGTCGCCCCTTGCCGTCCAACAGTCATGAACCACATGAACCGGGCGCCGGTGCCCCGGCGCTGGGCCGCGCGCATCGCGGCCCGACCTTCCCCTGGTTCATGGAGAGAGTCCCCACGTCCTCTACATCGCGGTTAACCCGGCATCAACAAGCCCATACGCCAACGTCTTAGGAGTAATCCATGACAGGGTCGAGTCCGTCGGCGACTTCGTTTGTCCTCAGGGGTGCGGTTGGTGGGCGCGCTGTTCCCACTCGACGAATTGGCGGCTGAGTTCGTCCCAGGACTTGCGGGGTGGGCGCGGGCCTTTCACCCATTGCACCTGGCGTCCGCGCCAGAGCGAGTAGATGGCCGGGACGATTTCGAGGGTGAGAATGGTGCTGGTGACGAGGCCGCCGATCATGGGCGCGGCGATGCGCTGGATGGCTTCCGCGCCCGCCCCATGCGCCCAGAGCGCGGGCAGCAAGCCGAGCGTAATCATGGCTACGGTCATCAGCTTGGGCCGGACCCGCTGCACGGCGCCGTAGGTGATGGCCTCGAACAGGTCGTGCTGGGTCTTCATCCGCCCCGCCTGTTGATAGGCATGAAAGGCTTCATCCAGGTAAATGATCATCACGGTGCCGGTTTGGGCGGCCAGGCCGGCCAGGGCGATGATGCCCACCCAGACGGCGATGCTGAGGTTGTAGTCCAGCAGCCAGAGCAGCCAGAGGCTGCCGGTCATCGCAAACGGGATGGACAGCAGGATGATCAATGTCTGGGCCACGCTCTTGAAGTTCAGGTAAAGCAGCACGAAAATCAGCGCCAAGGTCACCGGGACGACCACCTGCAGCCGGTCCCGGACCCGGAGCATGTGCTCGTATTGTCCGGACCACTCGAGACGGTAGCCGGCGGGAAGGAGTCCGGGTTCTTCGAGTTTCTCCTTCACGGCGCGCTTGGCCTCCTCGACGTAACCGCCAATGTCGCGTCCCGCCATGTCCACATACACCCAGCCGGTCAACGCCCCGTCCTCGTTGCGCAGCACCGGAGGGCCGGACGTGGTGCGGATCTCGACAAGCTGGCCGAGCGGGATCTGGCGAAGCCCGGGAGGGGAAGCGGCCCCCGCTGAGGACGACATGCCTTCGCCGCCGGTCCCGGCGCCGCCTTTCGCTGCCATGCCGCTGGACACCGGCACCAGCACCTGGCGGAGCTTGTCCACGTCGTCCCGCAGTTCGCGGCTGTACCGGACGTTGATGGAATAGCGCTCGCGTCCTTCGATGGTGCGTTCGATGCCCATGCCGCCGATGGCGGTTTCGACCACCATGAGGACGTCCTCGACGTTCAGGCCGTAGCGGGCGATGGCTTCCCGATTGGGGATGATGTCGAGGTAATAGCCGCCGGTGGTGCGTTCGGCATAGACGCTTCGCGTGCCCGGCACGCCGCGCAGGATGGATTCGAGGTGCTCGCCCAGTTTGCGGATTTCCCCGAGGTCCGGACCGAAGATCTTGATGCCGATGGGGGTGCGGATGCCGGTGGTCAGCATGTCGATGCGGCCTTTGATGGGCATGGTCCAGGCGTTGACCTGGCCGGGGATCTGGAGGGCTTCATCCATTTCCGTGATGAGTTCCTCCCAGGTCATGGGGCGGGCCTCTGGCCAGAGTTTGCGCAGGCCCGGCTGCATCCCTTCCGGCGTCCAGCCTGAATACCAACGGGCGTGGGGCACGCGCCGCCATTCGGACTCCGGCTTCAACTGGACGACCGTCTCGAACATCTCGAGCGGGGCCGGATCGGTGGCGGTTTCGGACCGGCCCGCCTTGCCATGCACCGTCAGCACCTCGGGGAACTGGCCCAGGATGCGGTCTTGGATTTGCAACAGGCGGGTGGCCTCCGAGATGGAAATTGTCGGGAGCGTCGTGGGCATGTAGAGAATGGTGCCCTCGTTCAGCGGCGGCATGAACTCGGAGCCGAGCCTCTTGTAGATGGGGATGGCTGAGCCGACGGCGGCCAGGGCGATGGCGATGGAGAGGAAGCGCCGTCGCATGAGCAGGCTGACCCACGGATAGTAGAGCCGGTGGAGGAGGCGGCTGATGGGGTGGCGATGTTCGGGGATGACCTTGGCTCCGGTCATCAGCACGATGAGCGCCGGGCCGAGCGTGAGGGACAGGAAGGCCGCCCAGGCCATGGTGAAGGTCTTGGTGAACGCCAGCGGTTTGAACAATCGACCCTCCTGCGATTCGAGCGTGAACACCGGCAGGAAGCTGACGGTGATGACCAGCAGGGCAAAGAACAGGGGTTTCCCGAGCTGTTTGCAGGCCCGGATGATGATCTCCTGCTTCTCCTTGCGGTTGAGCCCCGGCGGGGCGTGCTCGAGGTGTTTGTGCACGTTTTCGACCATCACCACCGCCTCGTCGCACAGCGCCCCAATGGCAATGGCGATGCCGGCCAGCGACATGATGTTGGCCGTCAAACCCAGGAAATACATCGGGATGAATGCGAGCGCGACGGCAATGGGCAACGTGACAATGGCCCGCACCGCACCGCCGAAATCCAGCAGGAACACGATGACGATGAGGGAGACGATGAGCGACTCCTCGAGGATCGTCCGCGTGAGCGTCCGGATCGCCCGGTGAATCAGGTCGGACCGGTCGTAAGTGGTGACGATCTCGACGCCCTCGGGCAGGGACGGGCGAACCTCGTCGAGCTTGGCTTTGATCCGGTCAATCACCTCGAGCACATTCTGGCCGAAGCGGACGACCACGATGCCGCCGACCGTTTCGCCCTGGCCATTCAGATCCCCCGCCCCCCGACGCATCTCGGGGCCCAAGGCGATGTTCCGGGCCACATCGCGAAGCAGGATCGGGGTGCCGTTGGCGTCCGCCCCCACGACGACGCGGCGCAGATCGTCGAGGGACTGGATGTAGCCCTGGCCGCGGACCAGGTAGGTGGTGCCGAAGCGGTCCAGTTCGCGCCCGCCCACGTCGTTGTTGGCGCTGCGGATGGCGGAGACAATCGTGGTGAGCGGCATGTTATAGGCGAGCAACCGGTTGGGATCCAGTTCGACCTGATACTGCTTCTGGAAGCCGCCGAAGGTGGCGACCTCCGCCACCCCCTCGACACTTTGGATCCAATAGCGCAGATGCCAGTCCTGGAAGGAGCGCAGGCCGGCGAGGTCATGCTTGCCGCTCTTGTCCACCAAGGCGTATTGGAAGCCCCAGCCCACCCCGGTGGCGTCCGGTCCGAGTGTCGGGGTGACGCCCGGCGGCAGACTGCCGGTCAGGCCCTGCAGGTATTCGAGCACCCTCGACCGTGCCCAGTAGATGTCCGTGCCATCCTCGAACACCGCATAGACGAACGAATAGCCGAAAAACGAATAGCCGCGGACCACCTTGACCTTGGGCGCGGCGATCAACTTGGTGACGATCGGATATGTGATCTGGTCCTCGACGAGATTCGGGCTGCGGCCCTCCCAGTCGGTGAACACGATGACCTGCGCGTCCGAGAGGTCGGGGATGGCATCCAGTGGCGTGTGGCGCATGGCGTAAACACCCGCCAGCGTCAGCGCCGCCACCATCAAGAACACCATGAACCGGTTGCGCGCGCTCCACTCGATGATGCGTTCGATGAACGGGTCCCGAAGGGGCGCCGGTGATTGAGAAGGGGCGTTGGGAGACATGGCAGGGGTTCAGTGCTGGTGTTCGCCGGCTGCACCCATGCCGGCGATGGCGGCTTTGAGTTGGCTCTCGGAGTCCACAAGAAAGAGCGCGCGAGTGACCACCTGCTCGCCTTCCCTCAGGCCCGCCACCACCTCGTAATAGTCATCGGTTCGCCAGCCAAGACTTACCTCGCGCGGTTCGAGGTGTTGGTCCGGCCCCTCGGCGAACGCCACATAGCGGGTGCCGGTGTTGATCACGGCGCTGGCGGGCACGGCGAGCTTTTCACCGGACTCGATTTCCAGTTCGACGTCCGCCCACATGCCCGGGCGGATTCGATGCTCGGGATTCTCGAGCTCCAGGCGGACCTCACCCCGGCGCGTCTGCGGGTCAATGTGGGGATAGATGAAGGTGACTTGGGCCGCGTAGGTGTCCGGGGTCAGGTAGGGAAAACGGCTGGTGGCGTTCTGCCCGATGGCAACGCGCGGGAAGTCGGATTCGACCACCGAGGCCCGCAGCCAGAGGCGGGAGAGATCGGCGATTTCGTAGAGCGTCTGGCCGGCCATGAAGGACTGGCCTTCGATGGCGTTCTTGACCAGCACATGGCCGGAGAAGGGCGCGCGGAAGGGCAGCTCCGCGCTGGCCTGGCCCCGCTGCTCCAACGCCCGGATCTCTTCCTCGCCCACCTGGTACAGCGTGAGGCGGAGTCGGGCGGATTCGAGGAGGGCGATGGCGGCATCCCGCTGGCTGGCAGGTGCGTTGGTCTTGAGTTGCTGGGCGGCGCGCCAGGCCACGAGGTATTCGCTCTCGCTGGCGAACAGCTCCGGGCTGTACACCGTGAAGAGCGGCTGTCCCTTCTCGATGGGCGCTCCAGTGAAGTTGACGTGCAGCTCGCGCACCCAGCCGGCGAAACGTGGCGCGATCCGCGCGTAGCGGGTTTCGTCGTGCTCCACGGTCCCGGTCGAGCGCACCGTGCGGGTCAGGCTGCGCTTCTCGACGGTCGAAAGGGTCAAGCCGATCAGCTGGCGCTTTTCGGGGGAGAGGCGGATGCTGATCCGGCCCGGCACTGGAGCGGGGGTTGCGCTCTCCCCGTGGCCCTCGTGGGCGGGGGAGGCTTCCTTCCTCAGGATCAGCTTCATGTTGCATTCCGGACACACCCCGGGAGCGTTGCTCACGACGTTCTCATCCATCGGACAGTAGTATTGGCCTGCCTGGACGTGCGGGGCGGAGTCAGCCGGCGGCGCCATGGCGGGTTGGTCCTCCCGGATGAGGACGAGTTTCATGTTGCAGATGGGGCAATCGCCCGGACGATCGCTCACATAGGTTGGGTGCATCGGGCAATGATACTTCGCCTTGCCGGATGAGGGCCCGTTGGCGGAATCGGATGGGCCGCAGCCGGCGAGCAGCATGCCACAGGCGAGAAGGCCGACGAGCGCGTGGAGGCAGAAAATCTTCCGAATCAGAAGGCGTGCGCCATGAACCTCTGAGGCCTGGCAGGGCGCCAGTGCTTCGGCGCCGGGCCGCGCGCAGCGCAGCCCTAGCTTCGCCTGGTTGAGGGAGAGTGGAGTTGGTGGCATGCGATTCCTTGTGTAAGCGGACAGGGCAGACCGTGCATGGGAAGGCGGGGGGGTCATGGTCAGGGCTTTCGATGGGTGGTTTGGTCTGGGCTGGATTCCAGCACGGGCGCGCTCCGGGGGGGAAGCCCGGCGATCAGGAGGGAGATTTCCGCCAGGACCAGCTCGTGCTGCGTGCGCGCGTCCACTTCCGCCAGTTGAAACTCCAGCAGGGAACGCTCGGCCTCGAGCACGTTGATAAAGTCCGTTGCCCCCGAGCTGTAGGAGACGCGCGACAGCTCGAGTGATTGCTGCGCCTTGGGGAGCAGGGTTTCGCCGAGCACCGTCAGGTTGCGCGTGGCCTCGCGATACTGGAACGAGCGGTTGGCGAACTCGACCGTCAACGCGATCTGCGCCGCGGTAAGCCGGGACCGGGCGGCCAGTTCCTGCGCCTTGGCCCGGGCGATGCCGGCGGCAATTTTGTCGCGCCAGATGGGCAGGGTCATGCTGGCCTCCGGACGGACGACCACCGGGTTGGGCTGCACGTCGGTTGACACGCCAAGGGTGAAATCGGGCACGTTCTCCTTGTACGCCAGCGCAATGTCGGCCTGCATGGCCCGGATCTCGGACTCGACCTCCTTGAGGCGCGGATTGCGCCGGAACGCGAGGGCGAGGAGTTGCTCATCGCTCAGGGTCGGGTCGCTGGATTCAAGCCAGGCGGGCACGGGCGGATCGGGTTGGTCGCGGGTCATTCCCAAAGCCGCCTTGAAGGCGGCGAACTTGGGTTGGCGCGAGTCCCGCAGATTCACGAGGTCCGTGGCGACGCGGTCCCGCTCGATCTGGGCGCGAAGGAGGTCCTGGAGCGGTACCTGGCCGGCCTGGTATCGGGCCCGGGCGACCCATTCCAAGTCGGCGAGCAAAGCTTCGTTCAACTGGCTGATGCGGATGCGTTCATCCAGCGCGTGCAGTTCGTAGAAGGCGCGTTTCAGGTCGAAAGCCGCGTCCAGCACCGCCGATTCAAAGGCGAAGTATCGAGCCTGGCTTTCGGCGGTGGCCAGGTTGCCCCGGGCCTTGAGCTTGCCCGGCCCGGGAAACACCTGCATCAAGCCCGGCATCAGCGTCATGACCGTATCCGCGATGTCCGCTTCGAAGGTCAGTTGAGGATCCGGCAGGGAACGCTCGACGGTGATGCGTTCCACGGAAGCCGCCCAGTCATGGTAGGCCGCCTCGACGTGGGGCGAGTTGAGCAGGGCGTAGGTGAGGTGATGGCTCAGGCCGTCGTCCGAAGTGAGTTGCGGCAGGTCCGGCTTCCAGCCCCCCGGGCGGTAACGGCTGGTGACCGACGCAAGATCTTGACGCGCCTGGCGTTCGCCCTTGCCGGCAAGGCCACCACAGCCCGCCAGCAACCCGGCCAGAACCAGGACGGTGCTCCACCAAAGAATTGATCTGTTCATTACCCCAGATTTGCTTGTAGTTCAGACAGGGACGAAAACACGTCACCACGGACACCAGGGTCCGGGTTGCAACAGTTGCGAAGGCGCCTCGGGGCCGGGTCGGGGCACACCGCAGGCGTGGAGGGGTCAACAGCGCGGCGAACAGTGCCGGCGATAGAGCGGCAGAAGCGGGGCGAGGTGGGCTTCGGTCGTCACGGCAACTCGCGCCGTCGCGGCGACCGTGACCAGGTCGGAACTTGAGGCGGCAGCCTCGGGAAGGAGGGAACGGATTTCTGGGGTCGGGGCGATCCTGGTGGCGACCGGCAGGGGTTGGGTGGACTGGGACTCCGAGGCCGAGCAATCACAGCCGGCGCACTCACAGGATCCGGGGGCCGTCTCGTGAGAGACGATGGGCAGGGTTTGCCTCGGGGAGGCGGTCACCACTCCCACGCAAACCAGGATGGCCAGCCACCATTTCATCGGATCAGACGGGCGTGGTTCATACCAGGGCTAGGGAGCCGCCGGGACTGCGGACTCCTTCAGTTTCGCCAGATACTTCTCTGGATCCGCGTTGAAATCCTTGAGGCAGCTCTTGCAGCACAGCTTGATCTCCTGACCGGCGTGCACAAAGACGTAGGGCTTCATGTCGGGATCCGCCCCCAGCTTCTCGCCACTCACCAGGCAGGTGTCGAGCGGGTAGGGTTTGGGTTCGGCAGCGTGGGCTGCAATCGGGCCTGCCAGGATCGGCAACGCCAGGGACAGCGTGGCGAGTATTCGTCTCATATCGTTTCAGTCGTTAGAACTGCTAAATATTGTCATGCGTTCTTCTCTCAGGCAATCCCGGATTCGTCGGGGCGGCGGTCCGCTGCCATCGGGCGAATCCGGCGCGCGTGGGCGTTGCCATGGGGTCATTGCGTCATGCCGCGGGTGGGACCGGTTCCCTTCTTCATCACGCAACAGGTCGCATCCTTGCTGCCGCAAGCTTTACAGACATGCACGATTTGCGTGGTCTTGGCTTTCCCGTGTCCGGTGGTCACCCGCTCCGAGCCGCAGCCGGGGCACTGGTGCTGCTTCACAACATGCGTTTCCGTGGGGCTGGCTGCTTTGAAGGTGGGCTCCACCACCGTGACCCAGGTGTCTTTGCACTTTGGACAGGACATCACGATGGTATCCCCAGGCTGGACTGCTTGGATATCAGCCGGGGTCGCGATGCGATTCAACTTCATCAGTTTCTCGGCCCCCTTGTCCTGCGCGTTGGCAAAGGAGGGCAGCACCAACAGCGCCGCGATGCTCAGTGTGAGCATGGTGTGCCGGGCTGTGGGGGACCCATTTCTGGCTTTCATGGTTGTTCCTTTCGCTTTTCTTGTTTCCGGCAATCGTTCTGATTGCCTTTCATTCAGGCTTACCCCAATGGCTGCGAATTCCCTCAAAGGATTTGTTGAGGAGTTTGGCGGCTTATGGGGTAGGATGCTTGGAAAGGGCGCGCCGCCGCCGGGTGCTGCGAGACCTGACGGTCGGAGCGCGGAGATCCATGAAACAGGAAATGACTGAAGCGGAAGCGGTTGAATGGCGAAAGGTGCTACGCGAGGCACGTCCGGAGCCTGCGTTGCCTCCCCGGTTTCGGGATTCTGTCTGGTGCCGTATTCAACGGGACGAGATCGAGCCTGAGGCCGCACCGGCCGTCCTTTGGTTGGAGCGGGTGGTGACCCGGCTTCTTCGGCCGCGGATGGCGCTCGCCGGTGTGCTGACGATCATGCTCCTTGGCGCGGTCATTGGGGTGTTGGATGGAACCGCGGCTGCTCGCCAGGTGGCGCAGGATCGGTATGTGGCCGTGGTGGCGCCTCATGTCATCCGATGACCGCCATGTCCAGGCCCGTCCTCATTCTGCTCGCGATCGCACTGGCCAGCGTGGCGATCTTTGCCTGGGTGTTTCTGTTCGCCAGCAAAGCGAGCAGCCGCCATCTCAGCCGCCCGACGGACGAGCTGGAGTGGTTACAAACGGAGTTTCGGTTGGGAAAGGCCGAGATGGAGCGTGTGCGGGAGTTGCACAACCGCTACCTGCCGGTGTGTCAGTCGTTCTGCGACCAGATCGCCCGCGAGAAACGGAGTTTGCAGCAGCTTGTCGAGCAAGGGCAGGGGACTTCAGAAGCGGCTCGGCAGCGGTTGGACGAGATTGCCCGGTTGCGCGCGAGCTGTCAGGCGGCCATGTTGCAACATTTCGAAGAGGTCAGCCGCGTGATGCCTCCGGAAGAAGGCCGGCGCTACCTGAAGGAAATGCGCCGGTTCACGCTCGGAGTTCACGAGCAGATCGAGGAGTCCATGTCGGGCGTTCAAGGGGACGAGCATGCCCACCACTGAACAAGAGGCGCAGGACCGCGCGGACATGGCGCGCTTGGTGGCCGGTCATGAGGCTTCATTGAATGATCTGATGGATCGTCACGCGGCGTCGGTATTTCGATTTCTGGTCGGGCTGCTGGCCAATGAGGACGATGCGCTTGACCTCGCGCAGGAAACCTTCGTCCGTGTCTATCGCGCCAGGGAACGCTATCTTCCTGAAAAGCGGTTCACCACCTGGCTTTACACCATTGCGGCCAACCTGGCCCGCAACCATCTGCGCTGGCGCGCCCGGCATCCGGCGATTTCACTGGACGCGCCCGGCAGTGAAGGCGGGACCGGCTGGGCAGACCGGTTGCCGGCAGCGGGCGAGGCGCCGGACGGTGCGTTGGAACATCAGGAGCGGGTGGCCGCAGTGCGAGCCGCGGTTCGACAGTTGCCTGACGATTTGCGGGAGGCGCTGGTGCTCTGTGAGTGGGAGGATCTCACCATGGCCGAAGCCGCTGAGGTGCTAAGAACGACGCCCAAAGCGGTCGATTCACGACTTTATCGCGCGCGCCAGCAGCTTCGGGGCAAGCTGCAAAGCCGTGTGGAGCGATAATCTGTCCACATACCCGGCGCGTTTTTGCAGGGCAGCTTGTTCGTTGGTCGGGCCTGTTTCCAACCAAGTCTGCTCCTCCTGAGACGAAGGTTCTGAATGATTGTCATTCAATATTCTGTCGGACGCAGCGTTGCACCGTGACCCAGGGCCCAGTGCCGGCCGGTCCGGTGGCTGCGGGCGATGGCGTGCGAGACGTAGATCTTGGCGGCGGTGACCGCTTCGCGGAGGGTGAGGCCTTTGGCCATAAAGGCTGTGATCGCAGCGGAATAGGTGCAACCCGTGCCGTGCGTCGGCACGCCGCGGATAAAGGGCGCCGTCAGCAGCAGTTCGGTGGTGCCGTCCCAGAAAATGTCCACCGCTTCCTGGAGTCCCTTCAGGTGTCCGCCCTTGACCAGCACCGCGCAGCCGAACCGACAGCGGATTGCCCGGGCGGCCTGCCGAAGATCTTCGGGTGTGGAAAGCCTTTGGCCGGTGAGGATTGCGGCTTCGTCCAGGTTGGGGGTGACGAGGGTGGCCAGCGGCAGGAGCCTGGATTGCAGGGTTCGGATGGCGGATGGCTGCAGCAGCGTGGCGCCGCTGGTGGCGACCATGACGGGATCCACGATCAGTGGTCGGCGGCGATCGGACTCGAAGAGATCGGCAACCACCCGGATAAGGGGGGCGGAGTAGAGCATGCCCGTCTTGACCGCGTCGGGTCGGAGTTCATCCAGCACCGCTTCGATCTGTTGGCGCACGATGTCGGGTCGGGCGGCCTGGACGGCGCGCACTTCGCGCGGGTTCTGGCAGGTCAGGCAGGTGATGGCGGTGGTGCCGTGGACACCGAGCGCGTTGAACACCTTCAGATCCGCCTGGATGCCCGCGCCGCCGCCGCTGTCCGAGCCGGCGATGGTCAGGGCGGTTACGGATTGGCGGGCATGCATGGCTTTGGGGAGAGGGTTTCGGGAAATGCCGTTTGCGGCATTGAACCCCCGAACTGGAAAACATTCAACCACCAACCAACGACAAACACAACCAAGTCCTCCCGCTGGTGAAGTGAAGTGCCGGAGCTTTCACAGGAGCGCATCTCACGTTAAAACAGAGCCACAGGCACCACGGCGTAAGCCAAAACCCGAAGAGGAGCGGCGGCCAGTGCAACGTGCGTTCTCCTCGGGTTGCGCCGTGACATCTCCGAACCACGGATCACAAACTCGGGTCAAAGATTGGCAACATCGGGTGAGACAATGGAGGAGGCGGGTGGGAGAAACGACGGCAGAAACCCAGCACCGGACAAGGAGTGGGATGTTCGCCCGGGGCAATCAACCGAAGGACCGATCATGAACTT
>JALOTZ010000031.1 GCA_025457615.1 Verrucomicrobiota bacterium | reverse complement strand
GTTGCTGGCGGAGATGGCTGGGAGCGTGGGCCAGGAGCATTACGGTGAGGAGCGGTGGGAGAGCGAAGCGGAGCGGGCGGAAGGCATCGTGGGGAGCGAACTGCGGAAGGCAGGGTGGAAGGAGGAGAAGTTGGGCTCAACGGCCAAGGGCCACCAGGTGAAGGTGCGCATGGCGCTGCGGTTGCGGGCCGAGACGACGGTCAGCTACGGGTGGATTGCCGAACGGTTGCGGATGGGCAGCCGGTCCAACGCCTCGAATCTGGTGTATGCGAAACGAAATGTAAAAAGTGAGAACACCTTTTCTTTTGCCGGCTCCGCCGCCGCTGTCCGAGCCGGCGATGGTCAGGGCGATGGGTTGGGGGTGAGTTCCTTTCATGTCAGGAATGTCAGGGCGTCTTCAAGACCGTGGCGTGTTCCTTCAGCCAGGCGAGGTCAGGGTTCGAGCCTGATACGAACTTGAAGTGGCATCCGTCCCCGGCTCCGCCGTCCTTGGCGGCCTCGATGGTTTCCGGGTCCTGCCACTTGCGTCCCTCCACATGGCCGTCGGCAAAGGCCAGGGTGCCGGCGCCGCGGTGTTCGGCGGAGGGACGATGCCAGAACCAGCTGGAGTTACCGGTGTAGATCACAAAGGCCGGGGTGCAGAGGTTCAGGGGCGCGCCGTCCACAAACGTGAACAACGCGCTGGGCGACCCCTGCGAGAGACCGCTGGACTTGCGGAACAGGCTGGCGGTGGCGCTGACGGCGGGGCTGCGGGGGTGGGTCCAGCCCATGTGCGCGTTCAACGAGTAGCTGCGCAGCTTGGGATGAGTCACGCCCGCCCACTGCGGCTCCTGCCGGTCCGCCGGGCATTTGTAAACCGCCGCGTTCTGGATCGTGTTCGCAAAGAGCGCATAACGGGAGTCCACAAGGGCTGCCTGACTGGTGAAGAACTCCGGATGACGATGTTCCCCGCCGGAAACCCAGAGCTGAGCTTCGCCCAGGGCGTCCATGTAACCGTTGGCCACCAGACGATCCCCGTGGTCATCGGGGTAGATCTGCCAGGCGATGGCGAGTTGACGCAGGTTGCTGATGCATTGCGTCTTGAGGGCTTGGGCTTTGGCGGCGGACAACGCCGGAAGCAAGAGTGCCGCCAGCACGGCGATGATGGCGATGACCACCAGCAACTCGATCAGTGTGAAGCCATATCCCCTTGGGGCGGGTGATGGGTCGAGCCCCGTACGGACCGCTGGATGGACGAAGGTATGTGACATATTCGCCCCGACGGTGTGCACGATGAGCCCTAAACCTCGATTGTTCAATGGCAAAAGCGACCGGATGCCCTGCGGGAGCCACCCGGCACCGGGGCCGGGTCTGTGGAACGCCGGATTCAAGCTTCTGCGCGGGCGGTGTCATTCGTACTTGTGCCGGCCTGGACAAGCAGAAAGTGGCGGAGGTGCTGGTCGAGATTGGCACGCTCCTCGAGTTGAAGGGGGAGAACCCGTTCAAGGCCCGGGCCGAACCGATCATCGCCGAGGAACTCCAGCGTCAGGGCTGGGGCGAAGCGCAATTGCGGCAGCGACGGAAGAGCGACCCGGTGAAGCTGGCGTTGGCGGGGCGGTTAAGGCGGGGAACGATCCTGACGGTCGGATGGATAGCCAAGCGGTTGGAGATGGGGACACGCCAGAGTGTGGCCACCCGATTACCGGAACAGAGCAAGACACATGAACGAGGACACAAACCTGAATGACACTGTTATGGTTTGACCCCGATTCTGACCCCGATTCCCGTGCCCTTCGGACGTTGAGGCGGCCTGAAGGCCGCGCGCCGGGGGGCAATGTCCAGATGCATCCGTGGCCAACCCTCCAGCCCGCCGCTGCGCGTGGCATTGAAATCTGCGATGTTCTCCGGAATGCTCTTCGCCATGAACGACCTGAGTCTGCTCTCCGGACGGTTGGCCAAGCGCAGTCTTCCTCTGTTGGCCCCCGGGCCGGGTGTGGCCATGCCCACCCTCAAGCGGTTGGCCCTGCCGCAGGGTGAACTGGCTCAATTCCACGATGGCGAACCTTCCATCCGCTACCTGGCGGCGTTCGAACTCCTCGTGAGCGGGGTCCGTGGCAACCATTATCACCGCACCAAGGTGGAGCATGTGTACGTGGTGCAGGGTGCGATGGAGTTGGCGGCCCAGGACTTGGCCACGGGCGAGCGGGTGCTCGTGGGGCTGAACGCGGGCGATCTGGCGGTCATCCAACCCGGGATCGCCCATGCCTATCGTGTCGTGCGGCCCGGGTGGGCCGTCGAGTTCGCTCCCTCCGCCTTCGATCCCGCAGACATCCATCCGCATCCGCTGACGTCCTAGGGCGCGCACTTTGGAACTGCGCGACTGGCGGGCGGCGCACTGTGAGCGCCGGGCGAGCCTGGGTCGGGTTGTTTGTTGATGATGGGCGCGAAAGGAGGATGGGATTTGTTGTTTTCGAGGGGAGGGTGTTCTGAAATGCTCTGTGCGCCATGGATTATGGAGCCAGACAGAGCGCGGGCGGACGGCTTGGGGTTTCGGCGGCGGCGATCGTGTTGGTCGTCCTGACGGGATGCCGGGCGCCCATTGGCGCGGACCGCACCAGCACGCGCATGGCCTATGAGGCCCTGAATGAAAACGCGGTGCGGCTGGAGATCAGTGATGCCTCGCGGCTGGTGCTGCACCGGTTCGACCTGACGGAAACCTTCCATCGCAAGCCCGAAGCGGCGCTGCAGATGCTCCATGAGCGCGCGATCAAGGACAGCCGTCGGGATCTGCTGTTTGCCCTGGCCGAGCTGAATTACCTGCGCGGGGAGCAGTTGCACCGGAGTGTCCGGCCGTGGGAACCGAAGCGTGCCCCGGACTTCTTTCTCGCCTCGGCCATTTGCTCGTGGTTCTACCTGCTCGGCGACGGGCAAGAGCCGCCGCCCAACCCCTATGATCGTCGGTTCCGGGACTGCTGCGATTTCTACAACCGCGCGGTGGCCCGGGCTTTCGCCATCGGCCACCCCACTAACACGGTCATTCGCATCCAGGGCGGAACCCGCAGGTTGCCGGGCGGTCGGGTGGAGGTCCGGGTAGTGACGCCCGATTTCCGGTGGAAGGTGGACACGCTCAAGGAGTTCCTGCCGGCGGACGATTTCCGGGTGCGCGGATTGACCGTGCGGGATCGGCAGTCGGGGTTGGGGGCGCCTTTGATTGCGTTGCAGGAGGGGGACGCAGTGCGGAAATTCCTGCGGCCGGTGCCGGTCACCCTGCTCCTGCGGGTGCCGGGCGATGTGCGGACGTGGAGTCGGGACGGACTTGAGCCCACCCTGGAACTGTTCTCCACCTACGAGGTGAGCGAGGTGCGGGTGGGGGAGCGGGTGATTCCGCTCGAAGGCGACACCACGACGCCGCTGGCCTACAGCCTGAACGATAGTTTTATCTGGGATCTGGGCCTGATCCAGTTCTTCTCGGCGGAGGAGAAGATTCGCAGCGACATCTACTGCACGCAGCCCTACACGCCGGGCAAGGTGCCGGTGATTTTCGTGCATGGCACCTTCAGCAGCCCGGTGTGGTGGGCGGAGATGTGGAACACGCTGCGGAACGATGCGTTGCTGCGGGACCGCTGCCAGTTCTGGTACTTCATCTACAACTCCGGCAACCCGATCGGCTATTCCGCCGCCAATCTGCGAAAGAGCATCCAGGCCAAGCTGCAGGAGTTTGATCCGGAGGGCGGTGACCCGGCGTTACAGCACATGGTCGTGATCGGGCACAGCCAGGGCGGTTTGCTGACCAAGCTGACCGTGACAGACACGGGCGACAAGCTGTGGCGGGCCCAGTTTGACAAGGACCTGGAGGACATGGGACTCGAGCGGGCGGTCGAGGAGCGGATCCGGAGCTGCGCGTTTTTCACGCCGTTGCCCTCGGTCCGGCGGGTGGTGTTCATCTCGACGCCGCATCGGGGCAGTTTCCTCGCCAACCGCGTGGTTCGCCAGCTCGCCCGACGGTTCATGTCGTTGCCCGGGGACGTGGTGTCGCTGACCGAAACCGTGCTGATGTTGCGCCAGGCGTCGGACATCCCCGCCGAGGTGCGCCGGGGGGTGCCCACCAGCCTGGACCAGATGTCGCCCAAGAATCCGCTGTTACTGACGCTCGCGGAGATTCCGGTGGACCCGGCGGTGAAGGCGCACTCCATCGTGGCGGTGAAGGGCGACGGGCCGGTGGAGCAGGGAAATGATGGGGTGGTCAAGTACAGCAGTGCCCATGTGGAGTACGTGGAGTCCGAACTGGTTGTGCGCAGCGGGCATGGTTGTCAGAACAAGCCGCAGGCCATCGAGGAGGTGCGGCGCATCCTGCTCGAACACCTCGGATCGTTGGCCGCCCCCCCGGTGAAGCCCGGGACCAATGTTCAGAATGCATTTCCGGATGAGTAGGGCCGCGCTGCGTCGCGGCCTGGGCGCCGGAGCACCGGACGCGCTGCCGAAACGGAAGCCACTGGGAAGAGTCGTCCGGGAATCGCCCGGTCCGCACAAACATGCGGTGGGAATGGTGGGCTGGTTTGTTTCACAATGGTCTGTTCCAAGCACGTCCGCAGATTATGAAAATCGATTACGAGAGCGGGATCCTCATGCACGTGACCTCATTGCCTTGTCGCTATGGGGTGGGGGAGTTCGGGCAGCCGGTGCTGGACTGGTTGGATCAGATGGTGGAGATGGGCCAGCGCATCTGGCAGGTGCTGCCGATGGGGCCGACCGGCTATGGGGATTCGCCTTATCAAAGCCCGTCCTGCTTTGCCGGGAATCCCATGCTGATCGGCATTGGACGGCTGGTCGAGGCCAAGTGGCTGGGGGATGTCGAGGTGGCGTCGCTGCTTGGGTTGCCCTCGGACACCGTGTCGTACGAACACCTCATTCCCATCAAGAGCGCCCTCCTGCAAACCGCCGCCCAACGGTTTCTCCGCTATGGCAAGGACACGCCGGCCTACCAACGGTTTGAACGATTCTGCCAGCAGGAGGCCGCCTGGCTTGAGGACTACGCGGTGTTTGCGGCCGTGAAGGAACGGGAGACGCTGCGGCCCTGGTTCGAGTGGCCAGACACCTGGCGGAACTATTCGGCGGACTGCGTGGCCCGCGCGCGGACCCTGCTGCCGGATGTGATCGAGGAGAAGAAAGTGATCCAGTTCTTCTTCCGGGAGCAGTGGGTCGAGATGCGCAAGGAGGCGGCCCGGCGCGGCATCCTGATCCTGGGCGACATCCCGATCTTCGTGGCGCACGACAGCGTCGAGGTCTGGTCGGATCGCCTGCTGTTCCAGTTGAATGCGAAGGGTGACCCGACGGTGGTGGCGGGGGTGCCGCCGGACTACTTCTCCGCCACCGGCCAGCGGTGGGGGAATCCGCTCTATGACTGGCCCATGCACGAGCGTCAGGGATTTGCCTGGTGGGAGCGGCGGCTGGCCCGGGCGCTGGACCTTTATGACTGGGTGCGGGTGGACCATTTCCGCGGGTTTGTGGACTACTGGGAGATCCCGGCTTCGGAACCGTCGGCGGTTCGGGGCCAGTGGCGGCCCTCGCCGGGGCGGGCGCTGTTTGAAGCGATGCGCCGGCGGTTCGGCGACCGCCTGAACATCGTGGCGGAAGACCTCGGGGTATTGAGCCAGGACGTCATCGCCCTGCGCGAGGCGTTCGGGTTTCCCGGCATGCGCATTCTTCAGTTTGCCTTCGGGACCGATCCGGGCGCCTACACCTTCCTGCCGGAAGCTTACGTGCGCAACACCGTGGCTTACACCGGCACGCACGACAACGACACGGTGGTCAGTTGGTTCCACGACAAGGGCGGGCAGAGCATGCGCACGCCGGAACAGTGCGAGAAGGAGCGGCAGTATTGCCTGAGCCACCTGGGCATTCCCGGACGGGAAATCCACTGGGAGATGATCGAGGTGCTCCTGCGCTCGAAGGCCGGGGCCCTCATTTTTCCGGTCCAGGACATCCTCGGGCTCGGTTCCGAGGGCCGCATGAACGTGCCGGGGACCACCGCGGCCAACTGGCGCTGGCGACTCCGGCCCGGCCAGCTCACCCCGGAACTCAAGGCGCGCTTGCGCCAGGCGACCCTGGCCGCGGGTAGAAACCAGACGTCCGGGGCAAAGCCGTCCGGCTGAGAGGACCTCTCCGCGATGCCTCCCCACATTCTTGCATTGTTGGGCTTAGGTGTGTTAATGACAATCGCTGCCTGGCGGCGACCGGACCGGGCTGGCGGGGCCGGGAGGTGTTTCCTCGGGCGTGGTCGCGTGTCGAGGTGAGTCAGCGGATCGGGCAGGAGCAAGAGCAATCATGAGTGGTTTGTGGCAGAGGAAGAAGGGCGGGGTGGCGGATCGCGGATCCGCCCCCAAGGCGTGGCGCTGGCTTGTGCCGGTGGCGCTCGCCGGTGTGTGTCTGGCCTTGGCGGCACGGCAGTCGGATGACGAAAGTCCCTCGGTGCGGAGCGTCGAGCCGCCGGGCTGGTGGCTGGATCATACGCTCAACCCCGTTCGCCTGCTGATCTCCGGCCAGCACCTGCACCAGGCCAGATTGAAGGTCCCGAAGGGGGTGAAGGTGTCCAACCTCCGTCGCGCCGAGTCCGGCCAGTACCTGTTCGCGGATCTCGAGATCACGCCCAAGGCGAAGGCGGGGGAACTGGAGATCGAGGTCCTCACGCGGTCCGGACAGGTGAAGGTTCCCTTCCAGTTGATGGAACCGGCCCGTGAGACAGGGCTCCCGCGGGGGTTCTCCAGCGACGACGTGATGTACCTGATCATGCCGGACCGGTTCGCGAACGGGGACCCCTCGAACGACGATCCGCCGCAGTCACCGGGTCTGTTCGATCGGAGCAAGCCGCGCCATTATCACGGGGGCGATTTGCGGGGGGTGCAAGATCGGCTTTCCTACCTGCGCGATCTCGGGATCACGACCCTCTGGTTGACCCCCTGGTATGACAATGTGAACCACCTGAACCGGCGGGAGAAGTACACGCCGGACAATCGATTGTCTCCCGACGGCGTGCCCTCGACGGACTATCATGGATACGGGGCGGTGGATTTTTACGGGGTGGAGGAGCATTTGGGCTCGATGGAGGAGCTGGTGGAGTTGTGCCGCGCGGCGCGGGGGCAGGGCTTTCGGATGGTGCAGGACCAGGTCGCCAACCACACCGGGCCGTATCACCCCTGGGCGACCAACCCGCCCACCCCGACCTGGTTCAACGGGAGTGCGGACCACCATCTGGCGAACAGTTGGCAGATCTGGACGGCTGCGGCCGCCCACCCGCCGGCTGACAAACTTAAGTCCACCCTCGAAGGCTGGTTCATCGACATCCTGCCCGATCTGAACCAGAACGATCCCGAGGTGTCGCGTTACTTGATCCAGAATTCCCTGTGGTGGGTGGGCATGGCCGGTCTGGACGGGGTGCGGCAGGACACGCTGCCCTACGCGCCCCGCAGTTATTGGGCACGTTGGACGTCCGCCCTGAAGCGGCAATATCCGGACCTGACCATTCTGGGTGAGCTGTTGGACGGCGATCCGGAACTGGTTTCGTTCTTCCAAGGCGGGCGGGCACGTTTTGACGGAGTGGATTCCGGCGTGGACACCTTGTTTGACTTCCCGATGTACTTCGCCATCCGGGATGTTTTTGTGAAGGGGCAGCCGATGACCCGGTTGTCGCAGACCCTGGCGGCAGACACCAACTACGTCAATCCGGACGTGCTGGTCACCTTCCTGGGGTTGCATGATGTCCCGCGATTCATGGGGGAGGAGGGGGCGACGCTGGATGGCTTGCGGCAGGCGTTCACGTTCCTGCTGACCACGCGCGGCACTCCCTTGATCTACTATGGCGATGAGATCGGCATGAACGGCGGGCGGGATCCCCAGAACCGGCGTGACTTCCCGGGCGGCTGGCCGGGGGACGCCTCGAACGCTTTTGAAGCGAGCGGGCGGACCGCCCCACAGGAGTCCATCCATGCCCATGTCAGGAAGCTTCTGACCCTGCGGCGCGAGTTGCCGGCTTTGAGGCAGGGGCGGCAGAAGTTCCTGTTCGCGGATGCCAAAGCGTGTGCCTTCGAGCGGAGGACGGCGGATGAGAGTGTGCTGGTGGCCATCAACAACGCCTCCGCGGAGCGTGAGATCGAGTTGGAACTGGATCATCCGGCTTGGACTGTCGCCTCGGGTCTGACGGATCGGCTGGGAGATCTCGGGGTGGTGCCGGTGCAAAAAGGCCGGGCCAGATTGCGGCTGCCCGCCAGGCAGGCCTGCGTGCTGGTTCCCGCTGTGGCCCTGGTTCGATCGGGATCTTGAGCGGGGTCTGGTGCTTGTCTCCGTCCTGGCGCCCGTGCATACTTTGCCCCATGCACAGCCGGCGTTCCCCAACCGTTCTCGATGCTGCGGGGTTGAGAGGAAGCCACCGTCCACGGGCCGCCGCGCTTTGTGACCGTGAACTTCCTTCTCCTTCTCTTGATCAGGTCATCCGCGATCAGGGCAAAGCGAGAGATGGGGGTCGGCTCCGGGGCAGCTTCCCCGATGCCGCCATCGCGGGTGGGGATCATGTGCCGAGTGCGCCGGGTCAGGGGACCTGGACGTCCGGATGCAGCTCCCGCGCCCTCACCGGGCGGTTCCCGGGCAGGCTTTCCGGGTGGGTGTTGTTGCTTCTAGCTCTCTGGGCTTCGTCGGGCCGGGCTGGCGCCGTGGTTGTGTGGAGTGATCCGGAGCCGCGGGTGATTCACAACACCGGTTGGGGTGTCGATATGCTGGGGGGCGTGTTGAAGCGGGATGACACCGCCAGCGACGCGCTGTATTTCCGGTTCCGGGTGGATCCTCTCTCGGATGTGGCGAACGAGGAGTATCTGGCGGGCTTTCAGTTGTTTGAGGGCGACGAATTCCGGCTGGCGGTGGGCAATGCGCCCGAGGCGTGGGGTTACTCCGCCTTCCACACGTCCGAGCTCGGACCCTTGAACAAACTGCCCGGGGAATACAATCTGAATTCCGCCCGTCCGGAGCCGACAGGCTTGGGTGAGTCGCGGCCTTATGAACTGCCGCGCAATCACGAGCCGCGGACCATTGTATTCCGGGTTCAGTATGTTCCCGGTGGAGACGACCTGGTCACGGTCTGGCTGGGGCCCAACCTCGAGCAGCGGGCGACCGATGAGAGCCAGGCGGCGATGCTCACCACGAGGTTCAAGGCCAACGCCTCATTCGACCAGATCCGCCTGCGGCACGAGGGCGGTGGGAACGGCTGGATCTTCAGCGACATGGCGGTTGCCACGTCGTTCAGCGACTTTGTCGTCGTGCGGTTCTGGCAGACGTGGTGGTTTACGACCCTGGCCGCGCTGGTGGTGGTGGGCGGGATTGCCGGCCGGGTCCGCATGGTGGAACGCAGGCGGTATCAGCAGCAACTGCGGGTGGCCGAACAGGAGCATGCGCTCGAGCGCGAACGGTCCCGCATCGCCCAGGATTTGCACGACGACCTTGGCTCGGCGCTGACGCGCATCACCTTGCTGTGCGACCAGCTTCGCACCGAGGACCCGGCCTCCACGTCGGCGCGCGCGCAGGCGGAGAAGATCTCGCAGTCGGCGGCGCAGACGGTGCAATCCCTCGAGGAGATCGTCTGGGCGGTGCGCCCGGGCAGCGACACATTGCAGGGGTTGGTGGACTACATTGCGCACTTTTCGAACGAACTGTTCGAGGCCAGCCACACGCGGTGCCGGCTGGATCTTCCGCCCGATCTGCCGGCCGTGCCCTTGCCGCCCGATCTGCGGCACAACATGTTCCTCATAATCAAGGAGGCCCTGACCAATGTGCTGAAGCACTCGGAGGCGTCGGAGGTGCATGTCGAGGCCAAAGCCAGGGCCGGGGCACTGGAATTCCTGGTGCGGGATGATGGCCACGGGTTCGAGGCCGGGCAGAAGCCGGGGAAGGATCGAGGCAACGGGCTGTCCAACATGCAACGGCGCGCCGAAGCCATCGGTGGAACCTTGACCGTGGAAAGCACCCCGGAAGGCACGCAGGTCCAACTCGTGGTCCCCATTCCCGCCGCGACCCCCGGGGGCGACGCATGATCATGCGGTTGAACGCCATGGATTGTTCGGCCATTCATGAACGCCGTCCGCGGCGCCCTTAGCACACCATGCCCATCAAAGTCTCCATTGTGGACGATAACGACGGAATCCGGTCCAGTCTCAGCGCCCTGATCCGCCGTTCCCCGGCGCTGGAACTCATCGGCGAGTATGCGGACGGGGAAACCGCGGTGAAAGAGATTCCGTTGAAGGTTCCGGATGTGGTGTTGATGGACATCAACCTGCCGGGCATGGACGGTGTGGAATGTGTGCGTCAGTTGAAGTCCGCGCTGCCCAAACTGCAGGTGTTGATGCTCACCGTCTATGAGGATAGCGATTCGCTGTTCAAGTCCCTGAAGGCCGGGGCCAGCGGCTATCTGCTCAAGCGGACGGCGTCCGCGCGGCTGCTGGAGGCGATTCGCGAGGTCAACAGCGGCGGTTCCCCGATGACGCCGCAACTGGCCCGCCGCGTGGTCCAGTATTTTTCAGGTCCGTCCGAGCCCCAGTCGGATCTGGACGCGCTGACGCCGGGGGAGCGGGAGTTCCTCGATCAGCTCGCCGGGGGTTACGCTTACAAGGAGATTGCCGACCGCATGAAGATCAGCATCGACACCGTGCGCAGCTATGTGCGGACGGTGTACGAGAAACTCCACGTCCATTCCCGCACCGAAGCGGTGGTGAAGTTTCTCAAGCGCTGAAGTCCCCGGCGCCAGGCGGGTCACTTGGAGGCGACGCGCTGATAGATTTGCCAGTCGTAGGCCCCCAACTGGAATTCCGGGAGGGGGTTCTTGGAGGGTTCCGGCATTCCCCGGATGCTCACTGGCTCAAAGCCTGCCGGGTCGGACAGCGCGAGGGTGCCCTTGACCGGCTGGTTGGAGAAACTGACGAGCATGACAAAGGCCTGCTTATCCTCCTGGCGCATGAAGCTGACCACCCGGTCGGAGACGTCGTTGGTGAGCCACGTCACCTCGTCATTCCAGAACGCGGGGCTCGCCTTGCGGAGCTTGATCAAATCGCGATAGATCTCGCGCAACGCCGGCCGGCCCCCGGGTTGCCAGAACACGGGCAGTTTTTCGAACAGCGCCGGGTCGGCGGATTCAGCGGCATCCCCGACCTCCATGCCGTTGTAGAACAGGGGCACGCCATCCAGACCCAGCATCATCACCTGGGCGGCGAGGGCGCCCTGAATGCCGAAACGCGCCACCGCCCGGACCTCGTGCTGGCTGTCCGAGAAGCGCATGTGCAGGGCGCCAGCGGGGAACTGCTGACGGGTGTTCTGCCATGACTTGACGACAAACTCCGCGGTCGAAAGCCCGTTGATCGCCCGGCTGACCGCGTAGAGCAGAGGCCAGGAATTGTCCATGTCGAAAGCCTTGGACAGCAGTTCCGGCTTGGCGCTGGCGTCCGCGAACATGATGACGTCGGGGTTCATCGACGCCAGTTCCGCCCGCGCGGTCTCCCAGAAGTCGGTGGGAACCGTGAACGCCACATCGCATCGGAAACCGTCCACGTCGAATTCGCGCACCCAGTATTTCAGGACATCGATCATGTAGCGGCGCAGGCCTTGGTTGTCGTAGTCCAGCGCGGCCACATCCGTCCAGGCGGGATTCGGGGACACAATTCTCCCCTGGTCATCCTTCTGGTAGAATTCCGGATGCTCCATGAGCACGCAGTCCCAGGAGGTGTGCCCGGCGGCAATGTCCAGCGCGACCTTCATGCCCCGCTGGTGAGCCTCCTGCACCAGGCGCTTCAGGTCCGCCGCCGTTCCGTAGTCGGGGTTGATCGCGTAGAAGTCCCGCACGGAATAGGGGCTGCCGAGGGATCCTTTCTTTCGCTCCTGGCCAATGGGGTGAATCGGCATCAACCAGAGGATGTCCACGCCGAAGTCGTGGAGCTCGTCGAGTCGCGCGGTGATGGCGTTGAAATCGCCCTGCGCCGAGAAGTTGCGCGGGAAAATCTGGTAAGCCACGGAGCGGCGCAACCACTCGGGGACCACCCGCGCGGCGGACGGGGCGGGGGTCTGGGCGTGAGCGGCGGGACCGGCGACGACCAGAAGAGTCACAAACACGGCGAGGACTTTACCAACGATCTGGAGCGATTTATTCATGGTGATTCAGGGATTATGGTTTACTCCACAGCATATCTACCGCACATCATTGCGAGCTTTTCCGGCGGATCGCAACTTGAAATCCCATCCTGGGCTGGCCCGGTTGCCCGGAGAGGGATTGTCTGTCATTTCGGCACTGGACGATGGTAAATCCCCCATCCAAAGCCGTTTAACTCGAAGAGCGGGAAAGTATTGCGGTCCGGCGCGGAACGACCGGCGATCTTCCACGGTTTGAATCCCTCGGCATTCAACACCTTGACGGACCCGACCACCGGGCGGCTGGAGAAATTGATGACCACGACGAACTCGTTGTTTTTGTCCAACCGCATGAAAGTCACCAGGTCGGCGGGTTGCGAATTCTCGAGCCAGATGACCCGGTCGTTGGTGAAGGCGGGGTGCGACCGGCGGAGGTTGATCAAGCCGGTATAGATGTCGCGCAGCGGAGGGCGTTCCTTGGGGGCCCAGAACACGGGCAGCTTTTCGAACAGGGCCGGCGCCCCGGATTCGGTGGCGTCGCCCACTTCCATGCCGTTGTAGAACAGCGGCACTCCGTCCATCGTCAGCATGAGCACCTGGGCGGCGAGAGCGCCCTGGATACCGAAACGGGCCACCGCCCGCGCCTCGTCGTGATTGTCGGAAATCCGCAGGTGCAGCGATCCCTTCGGGAATCGTCGTCGGCTGTCCTCCCAACTGGCTCGCAGCCGGGACGCCGGCGCTCCCTGGAGCAGCACCTCGTTCAGGGTGCCGTGCAGCGGCCACGAGTAATCCAGGTCGAACGCCTGAAGCAACAGGTCCGGATGGCTGGCCTCGGCGAGCATGAACACGTCCGGATTCACCGCCTCCAGCTCCGCCCGGGCCTCCTCCCAGAAATCCGTCGGCACCTCGAACGCCACGTCGCACCGGAAGCCATCCACGCCGGCGTCTTTCACCCAGTACTTCAGCATGTCGATCATGTAGCGGCGCAGCGCCGGGTTGGAGTAATTCAGGGACGCCACGTCCTTCCAGTCCGGATTGGGCGGGATGATGTTTCCCTGCTCATCCTGGTCGTAGTAGTCCGGGTGCTTCATCAGGACGCTGTCCCATGCTGTGTGATTGGCCACGATATCGATGATGACCTTGAGGTTCCGCTGATGGGCCTCGCGCACGAGGCGTTTGAAGTCGTGGAGGGTTCCGTACGCCGGGTCCACGGCCAGGTAGTCACGCACGGCATACGGGCTGCCGATGGAGCCTTTCTTGTTCTTCTCGCCACAGGGATGAATGGGCATCAGCCAGAGCACATCCACGCCCAACGCTTTGAGTTCGTCCAGCTTGGCGGTGACGCCGTCAAAGGTGCCCTCCGGCGAGAAGCTGCGGGTGTAAATCTCGTAGAGGACACTCTCGCGCAGCCAGTCGGGGGTGGGGCGGGCGGACAGGACCGAGTAATCCCGTTCGTCGGCGCGCAGTCCAGCGGCGCTCAGGAGGACCGTGGCCAGAACCAGGGGGAGGATCTGTGAACTCCAGGGGGTGGCTTTCTCAGGTCGGTTCCAGCAAGAGGTGGGGAGGGCGATCGCCATCGCATTTTGGATTCGAGTCATGCGTTTGCCTTTCACTAGGGTTGGTCGATGAAGCTGAAGGGGGAACCAAGCCGCTTCACGGCAGCAGTTCGACACGATAGAACCTCACGGGTGTGCCCGGGGTGTTGGTGACATTGAGCGTGGTCTGCACCCCGGTCGCGGTCTGGGTGCTCCCGGCCAGCACGGACCAGGAATTCGTCAGGGATTCGCGGTAAACCACGCGATAGCTCCGACCCGGCACGCAGGCGAAGGAGAAGCGCAAGCCGTTGCCCTCCGCCCCGGTCGATTCAATCCGGAAATCCAGGCCGGGATCCAGACGGTCGTACAGACCCTCCCCGTTGTCATCCTTGAACGCGATCAGGGGCAGGGCGAGGAACTCGCCGGGATCCAGATGGGGGCCGCTGCCGGCGGGTGCGATGCCGACCAGGTTCCCCCCATCCGCCGTCGCGTAGGCGGCGGCAGCGACGTACACCACTTCGGGCAGTGCCCCGAAGGCTGCGGTGAGGTCGAGGGTGCCTTCCAGGACGCCGGAGCTGGAGGAGGCTTTGGTGAGGGTGGCCCCGGCCGGGGCGTTGTTCCAGGTGGCGTAATTATTGGCGCCCTCCGCCGCCATGTAGGGCTTGCTTGCGCTCACGGCGATCAGGCCGGACTTGGCCCACGGAGCGGCGGTGGTGGCGCTGCCCAGCAACTGGTCCGTGACAAAGAGGAAATGGTCATTGGAGCTGCCGTTGGCGGCGGACTGGCAGGCCACGTAGAGCTTGGATCCGCGGACAGCGGCGTAGAGCTGCGGGCTGTTGGTGCTGAGGCGGTACCCGGCGAAGTCTGCGGCGCCATCCATCACGAAGGGTGGGTAATTGGTTAGGGTGCCGGACGGCGTGGTGGCGCAGGCTGAGGACGAGGGGCTCGAGCTGCCCACCGCGTTGGTGGCGGTGACCGTGTAGCAGTACGGTGTGTTCGGCTGCAGTCCGGTGTCGCTGTAACTCGTGAGCGCGGTGCTGCTGATGGGTGAGCCGCCGCGTGAAACCACGTAACCCGTGGCGCCGTAGGCGGCGGACCAGGCCAGGTTGATCTGGTTGCTGCTCACGGCGGTGGCGGTCAGACCGGTGGGCTGGGCCGGGGATTGCGGGCTGCTGTTGGTCGTCACCGCAAAGTGCCAGTCGGCGCCGCTGTTGTTGTCCCACGTGCTGCCGCCGTTGTTGAACACGCAGTCGAGCTGGGTGGCGTTGGCGGGCGCGTTCACCGTGATTTCCCAGCGATTGGACGGCGCGTTGAGGGTCATGGCGGCATCCGGGCTCACGACGGGATTCCAGGCGTTCCATCCCAGGTGCAGATAGACTTGGGGGGCGCCCGCGAGGGGGCCGCCGGCGGGCGAGTAGTAGATGTTGACCGGATTGCCCTGGACCGCGGGGGCGGGGGCGATGCACACGCGGCCATCGCAGGCGTTGGTGTTGCCGCCGCCGGAGCTGCTGCCGCTCCCCGAATCCACCCAGACGTGCTGGATGTCCGACTTGTGGGTGTTGCCCTTGCTGTCGGTGGCCTGCACGTAGTAATCGAGCAACACATTGGTGTAGCCCGTCACCTTGGCCCAGTAGTAATCCGCGATGGCCTGCGGGGTCAGAAAGAAACTGATGTTCGGGTTGCCCGTCACGTTGCCTGTGGGCACGGTGCGCTTGTTCATCGGCAGCGCCACCCAGGCGCCCACCTCCGACCCGCCAGCGTAGGTCTCATTCTGGTGGCTGCCGAGCGGGTTGACTCCGTCCACGTCCGCACGGACGTAGAGTGTCACGTTGGTGGTCCCGCTCACATCAAAGACATGCGTCCAAATGTGGAAGTCGGCCGAGTAGGGGGGCTGGCCATCGAATCCGACTGGCTGATAGCCGGTGAGCTGTCCCCAGCCTTTGCCGCCGGGGTTCCACGGGAAGCGCTGCGGCTTGAACACGGTGGGTGGGGTCTGGTCCAGCGCGCCGCTTCCAATGACGCTGCTGGCGAAGCTGGCCGCGCGGTTCACGGCGAGGGTCTGTTTGACCTCGTCGTCCAGGGAATCGCCGTAGTACATGAACCCGCTGTCCAGGCCGCCCAGGTAGAAATGCCAGGCTTGTTCGGCGGCGTTGGGGTTGTTGTTCACGCCGCTGGTCTGAACCGGTTCCTGGATCTTGTAGGCCTGCACCGAGCCGCCGGTGCTGACGGTGATCTGCTCGGCGGTTTCGCAGTAATTGGCGCCGGCAATGAGCACGGCCCAGTTGCGCCAGTCCTCCGTCCAGCCCGGGGTTTCCAGATCGTACCAGGTGCGGGGATCCTGCCCGTTGTAGGCGGGGTCGCTCGACGGTCGGGTCGGCGGATACAGCCAGTTGACAAACTGGGGATGGCCCCAATCGTTGGCGGCGTTGACCCACGCGCCGTCCTCGACATGCACCACGTCGCCCGCCGGCGCGGGGTGATCCGTCAGGAACTGTTGGATGGTGGTGGGCCGGTACCCGTTGTTTGCGGCATCCCGGAAGAGATCCTTGACCGAGACCATGTAGTAGTCATAGCCGCCGCCCCAGGCATTGTCGCCGTCGTGCGCCAGCAGAACCAGGCTCGGTTGGGCAGGGTTGTTGAAGGGGGCGATGTGGGCATCGATCTCTCCCGTGCCCATGGGGGAGAACCCGTTCATGTAGCTGAGCAGATCGCACATCGGCACGACGGTGATGAAGGACTCGACGCCGGTTTCCGGATTCACATGTTTAACCCGGTGCGCCTGGTAGGCGAAGGGGGCGGGGAACGCGCCGCCGCGTCCATCAATCTGGCCGCTCCACCACTGGTTGGCCGGCACGGAGGGCCCGAGCTGGTCGGCGCGATTGGGCGGATCGATGTTCCAGCCGCTCGTGCCCTTGATGGCCACGTCCAAATAGTTGGTGCAAGTGCGGGCCAGGTGGCTGTTGGCGACGATGCTCCACTGGTAGCCTTCCTCGACGAGCACGGGAATCATGTGCCGGGAGAAGGCGGCTTCGATGGGCCAGAACCCTTTCGAGTGATCGCTCTTGTTGGGGTTGCCGCCCCAGCTCTTCCACCAGATTTCCTTGAAGATCTGGATTTCCTTGCGCAGGACGCTCTTCGGGAGCAGCGGCCCAAAGGCATGGTGATAAGTCATGCCCACCATGTCCGCCCGGGGATGGCTGCTGGTGGTCCGGTAGTCAGCCGAAGAACCGCGGGCTGTGGTGTAGCCCGAATTCCACCCGCTCCCGTAGCCGTAGCTGTTGGCCCGTCCAAGGCTGCCGATGTTCTCCTGCAAGGCTCCGGAGTAACTCACGGAGGCTCCACCGTCCGGGTGGCTGGTCCGGATGGTGTCGATGGAATCCTTTCCGCGGTACTGATAAGCGGCCACCCGGTCCGCCTTGTCGAACACGGAGTCGAATTCCCCGCCGTCCCCGCTGACCAAGGCATTGCGGGGATGTTTGTCGGTGGATCCCGGATAGAAGTTCCCTCCGTTGGTCGTCTTGAGCCAGATGGAGTCCGCCGCGAACTGGTAACGGTTGGTCTGGGGTGAGAACCGGTTCGTCTCGGGCCAGTAAATTGGCTGGTGCAGGTGCCAGTGGTAGGTGAGGTGCACCGCGGTGCTGGCCGCTTGGGTGGGGGCGGCAAGGCATGCGCCCACGATCACGAGGAGCTGGATGACCGGATGCTTCATTTCGATTCCTCCGCAGGGACAACCAGGCGGGTCGCTGGCTGCGGGTATGGGTTTACTATGCCGGAGGGCCCCGGGTTTGTCCGCCGCATCTTTGTGCGGTTGCGGCAACCGCTTATGCGGTTAGACTTTCGGACAAACCACCATGCGTTGGCCATTACCTGCACCCCTGTCGTGTCCCCACACCTTCATCCTGATCGGGCGCTGTTTGAGGCTTTCCACCGCCGCAGGCGTCCTGGCTGTCCTGCTGGCGGCGCTGCCGCCCGCGCGCGGGGAGGCACTGCTGCAGATTTTCAACGTCAACTGGAACGAGTTGGAGCGGAAGCTCCCCGAGATTGCCGAGGCCGGCTACACCAGCCTCTGGCTGCCGCCCCCTGCCAAGGCGGGCAGCGTGTTCTCGGTCGGCTATGACCTGTTCGATCCGTTTGATCTGGGAGACCTCAGCCAGCGGGGGACGGTGCGCACCCGCTACGGCAGCAAGGAGGAGTTGCTGCGCGTGGTCGAAACCGCGCACCGGTTCGGGCTGCGGGTCTATTTCGACAACATCATGAATCACCGGGGATTTGATGTGCCGGGTTACAACAGCACCACCCCGACCAACCTGTATCCCGGACTCACCGTGGAGGACTTCCACCTGCGGCGGCAGGCTGACGGCACCTATCGGAACTGGGACGACATCGTCGATTTCAACGACGTCTGGCAGGTGCAGAACCGGCCGTTGTATGGGCTGCTGGATCTGGCCAATGAAGGCGGGTCGCTCAACTGGAACTTCGGGCTCACCGAAGGCAGCACCGCCGCCAAGGTGTCTTACCTCCGCCAGCCAACCCATCCGGAGTATTATATGGATCAGGGTCTGCCGGCGATCGCCGGGCCCTGGCGTCCCTTCAACGGGACCAACGGGGATCCGGTGATCGAGGACGTGAACTCGTATCTCATCCGGGCGGGCATGTGGATGATCCACGAGACGCGGTGTGACGGGTTCCGGTTTGACGCCGTCAAGCACACCCCTTCGAGCTTCTATGGCAACACTGTGGACAACACGGATGGCTACTCGGGGGCGATCCAGGCCATGTATGATTACGTGCATGGCTACGGTGCCAATCTGCTGGGCAACGGCTACACCGAGGGCGGCGGGAACCGCGACAGCCTCTTCAACACCGAGGCCGTGAGAAACGACGCCCTGCTCTTCGGCGAACACCTGGGACAACCCCCGTCGTTCCAGGAATACCTGGATCGCGGCATGCGGCTGCTTGGGGTGCCGCTGCATTTCCATCTCAATAACGTGCTGGGGAATCCTTCGGCCAGCCTGAGCGGACTGGACCAGCGGGATCCGTCGGCCGCCTCGTTCAGCCCGATGTACAGCGTGTTGTTTGCGCAGAGCCATGACGATTCGGTGGCCACCCGCCGCGAACTGCACAATGCCTACAATTTCATGCGCGAATGTCTGCCTTCGATCTACACCGACGGCTACAACGAGTCCGAATCGCCGGCGCCCGGCGAGCCGCCGTTCCCGCGCGTCGCCGAGGCGCCTTACCTGGGCCAGTTCGGCGACCCCAAGATGCCCGACGTGGCGTCGTTGCACCACCAACTGGCCCGCGGGGGCACCCGGCCCCGGTGGAGCGACAACGACATCGTGGCGTTCGAGCGCTATGACTATCGCGAGGTGGATTGGGGCACGGCCTACAACAACCCGGACGCCACCGTGGTGTTGTTCGCGATGAACGACAACTACGCGGGCACGCCGGATGGCGAGATCAGTTTCGACGACGGCGCCGCGCAGACGACGGACGGCACATTCTACGAGTGTTTCCCGGTGAAGAACTCCCGCGGCCAGGGACTCGCGGTCGGGTTCCCGCCGCAATCGGTGCTTCATCAACTGGCCGATTCTCCATCCGCGGATCGGGCCTGCCCGAAGTTGCTGGTCCGGGAGGCCACCTCCAGTTATGCGGAGGCGTTGAGCACCGTCAATCATCCCAACCCCTGGCAGCGCAAGGTGTACGTGGGTGGACAGACCATTCCGCCGGGGGGCGGCGCCATCGAATTCAAGGTGCCCAGTGGTGGCTATGTCGCCTACGGATACCAGTGGCCGGGCCCGAGCCGGGCCGCCTGGCGCGACGCCATCACCCTGCGCCAGGGGGGCGCACCCGCGGCCAAGATCACGCTCTATCGCACGGACGGCGTGGACGGCGACGCCGGGTTCAACCCGATCTACCCGTTCAAGGTGCGTGGCAGTGTGGACACCAGCGGGAACGTGGTGGGGGGGCAGAATGTCAGCAACCGGACCTACGCGATCCAGGTTCCGCTGGTGACCAACGCGCCGTTTGACATCACGCTGCGTTCGGATGCTTCCGCCAACAACCAGTTGCTCAAGCTCGATGGCGGGGTGGATGTGAACAGTCACCTGGGACTGGGCCCGACCAACGGTGTGGATTGCCGCGACAATCGGCCCGGCTATGTCACCGATGTGTTTCTCGGCTGCGAGCAGACGAGCTTCAACTTCCGCGCCGGGCCGGAGAAGTTCGGGTCCGTGAACAGCAACCTCAACACGCTCACATCGAGTGGCGCGGACACCTACCATTACGAGGTGGCGGCTGGCGGTCCGACCAACGTGCCCGGCATCGGTGGAGGGTTTGGCGTGACGAGTCAGACGGCCGCCTGGGTTTGGCATTCGCCCACCGACGGGACCACGGTGACGAATGGTCCCGCGACCCAGCGCCATCCGCTGGCCCCGGCCCCCGGTCAGGCGGTGGACATCTGGTTCCGTGCCGGCTTCCAGTTCCAGGTCAACAAGGCTTACGTCTATTACACCACGGACGGCACGAATAATCCGGAGGGCTCCTTCGGCGAGGGCGTGGGCAGCACCAAAGTGTTGGAGGCGTTCTTTGCCGGAGCCGACACGGTGGACCCAACCATCGATTGGTGGAAGGGAACGATTCCGGCCGCGGACAACGGCCCGGGCGCGCGCATTCGTTACAAGGTGGCGGTTCACAAGCGGGGGATCAGCCCGATGTCTGACGCCGATGACGCCCGGGTGTATGGCCTGACCGAGTCAGGCGTGACCAACTTCAATCCCACCACCGCCAGGGTGTGGCTGCACAACAATCTCAACACCAACCATACGCAAACCGGCCTGGCCGAGGGGCTGCATGTGCTGCGCGCCCGGTCGTTCCTGCCCCGCGACGGGAAGTCCAGTGTGTTCAACACGTTCGTCCAGACGTTCTATTACGACGCGGCCCCGCCCCAGGTGGCCATCGCCCGGCCGCCGACCAACGGCTTCGTCATCGCCGGCCCCTCCTACATGCTGGTGGTCCGGGCCGACGTGAGCGCCACCGGGGTCGAGGTGAACATTCTGGACAGCAGTCTGGAGAACGACGATGTAGTCACGGGCCAGGCCAACGGCAACGGGTCAAGCAACGGCGTGCCGGTCTTTGTCCCCGCGCCGGAAGTGACGCCCGACGCCGGGCTCACCGTGCAGTTCCCGGGGTTGCCCCGCGAGTTCCGCCTGAACTACCTCGGGGTGCCCAGCAGCGGCACCGCCACGATCAGCTTCCGCGTCCGGGAAGCCGCCACGGCGGTCCTCCCGCAGCGGCTTACCCTGGTGTCGAACACGGTCAGCACCCTCGCGCCAGCCCGCACGTTGTTCATCGACAATCCCGCCGCCGACGCCACGATCCAGCTCGCCGGGACGAACTCCGCCATCACCCTGCGCGTCTGCAACACCACGTCCGCCCCAGAGACGGGGGACACCAACAATTATTCGATCCTGGTCAACGGCGTCCTGCAGCCGCGGGGAAGCTACCGGCTGGGGTCGGGGGGATTGTGCGGTCCTGGCTTCACCTCCCTGAGTTATCGCTGGGGCAACATTGCTCCCGGGACGAACGTGGTGCAGGCCATCTTCAGCGGATCCGTGGTGCTGAGCGATACCCGGATCCTGAACATCCAGTATCCGCCGGATCCCAGCCTGGATTCCGACGGGGACGGGATGACAGACGCCAAGGAACAGATCGCGGGGACGAATCCCCAGGATCCCTCGTCGGTGCTGCGCATCACGGATTACGAGGACGGGAGCCGCCTGGTGGTGTGGGCCAGTGTGCCGGGGATCGTGTATCGGGTGCTGGCCACCACCGATCTGGCCCAGCCGATGCAGTCCATCGGTGACCCGATCCAGGCCAGCGCCACGACGTCGTTCTATTACGATTCCGGGGATCCGGCCACCAACAAGTTCTACCGCATTGAGGTCGTGCCTTAGCCAAGGAACATGAACATGATCACATTCAGGAAGAATCGGGAACCACGGTGTGCCGCAGCTCGGGTGGCCTGCGGCTGGGCGCGACTCGCTGGTCGCCCACGAACCTGGACCAGGGCGGGCCTGTCCAGTTGGCTTGCCGACCGGAAGGTCCGCGCTCCCGGCTGCGTCCTGGTGGGTGTGGCGGCGGCAGGGCTGGTCGTTCCGGCAGCCTGGGCGCAGCCGGTGCTCAGCGTCAACGGACTCAACGCCAACTACACCACCACCCACGTCTTCGTCGATGAAGCGGCGGGGACCAGCGTGCCCCTGACCGTCCTATTCCAGCCCAACGCGGCCAACCTCACGGACATCGAGATCTACAGCAATCTCAACCGCCGCGACCGCGCCTCGCAGGACGCCAACGGGGACGGGATCCAGGACGGGATTCTGCCGCCGAACGGAAACCTGGTGATCGCCGGCAGCCACACCCATTACTACAAGGCCTACACGATGACGGACATCGGCGAGGGCCAGTTTTCGCTGACGCTGATGGCCAGCAACACCGGCGCCTACCGTCTCACCGGCCGCTACAAGGTGTCGGGCAACACCAACTGGATCTACTACAACAATTTCGACAACCAGCGCGACCACGCCATCGTGGTGTCCCCGGTCGCAGCCCGGGACATGGTGATGTATGAACTGAACACGCTCACGGTGGAATCCGAGGGCACGACCGAAGGCCTGCGCAGCACCTTCGTCGATCTCTGGGACGGGCCGGGTTCCAAGCCGTGGAGCGTCACCACCCGGTTCAACCTGGATTACGTCAAGGCCCTCGGCGTGAACTGGCTCTGGTTCCAGCCGGTGCATCCGCAGGCCGTCGCGGGCCGGCAGATTGATCCCGTCACCGGCCAGCCCTTCGAGGTGGGCAGTCCGTATGCCGTGCAGAACTTTTTCGAGATCATGCCGCTCATGGGCAAGGGCAACACGCGCGCGGCGGCGAAGGTCGAGTTCCAGGATTTCGTGCGCGCGGCGGACAGCAATGCCGTGAACGTGATGCTCGATGCGCCGTTCAACCACACGGGCTTCGACTGTGAGCTGGCCGCGGCAGGGGCGTCCTATTTCGGCGGGAATGCGACCAACCAGATCCGCGAGGTCGAGGCCCGGTTCTTCTCGCGCGTGAACGAGTACGACAAACGCGCCTACAGCGCCGGCAGCATCGCCATCGCGCCGGACCGTACCGAGTTCAAGTTCAACGACACCTACGACGTGTATTTCGGGCGTTACGCCTCACTGGTGGCGGATGCGGGGCAGACCGGGAACCACCTCAACGAGGGTGACTGGTTCGATCCTTCCATCGGCAACGAGGATTGGGGAGGTGAGAACAACGGGCACTTTGACGGCATCGCGCACGGCGTGTGGCGCTATTTCGCCGACTACCTGCTTTACTGGCTGGACCAGACCGGCTGCACCAACGGGACTCCGAAGGCCTTGCAGACCGGATTGGGGGTGGATGGATTACGCGCGGATTTCGCGCAGGGCCTGCCGCCGCAGGCGTGGGAGTATCTGGTGAACGTGACCCGCGCCCGCAAATGGTCGTTCGTGTTCATGGCCGAATCGCTGGACGGCGGTCCGGTGGGCTACCGCTCCAACCGCCACTTCGATGTGCTGAATGAGAACCTGTTGTTCGACCTGGATGGCCTGGCCAACACCGCCACCTACCGCACCGCCTACGAGGACCGGCGCTCGTGGTACGGCCAGGCGTTGATTCTGCTCAACAGCACCTCTCACGACGAGCCGAACTACGCCGATCCCTACCAGGCCTTCATTCGTTACGCCTGCAACTCGACCATCGATGGCGTGCCGATGATCTTCTACGGGCAGGAACTCGGCATCTCGACCACGTTTGGGTTTGACCGTTACGAGGATCAAAACATTGGCGGGACGACCAAGACCATCCCGCATTTCAAGAAGTTCAATTCCCTGCAGCCCATCCTGTATCCCGGCAACCGGACGTTTGCCCTGGACCAGTTGTGCCCGGTTTACGCGGGGGTGGGCCACGCCCGCCGGTCCAGTGCGGCGCTGCGCAGCTCGAACCGCTACTTCCTGAACACCACCGGCGGCTCCGTGCCGGAGCTGCTCTACTCCGTCGCCAAGTATCAGACCGCCGGCGCGCCCCCCAACTTGAGTGACGTCGTGTTCGCCTTCGTGAACCTGGACCGGGACAACGTCCAGAGCGCCCTCTTCAACGTGAACATCGATTCCGGCGGATCGAATCTGTTCGGCATCAAGTCGTCCCGCACTTACAACGTCAAAAATCTCGCCGCCTACCTGGGCGCGGACCCCACGCGGCGCGAGGTGTGGCTCTGGGGCGCGGGGGGTCTCACCGGGGCCGACGTGCTGGCCAACGGCATTTACGTCTCCCTGAACCGCGTGCCCACCAACGACACGTCCTGGGCCACCGCGCCTTTCGAGCCGCAATACCTCAAGCTCTACGACGTAACGCCGCCCCCGACGGTGGGCACACCGTCCAGCCCGAAGCCCTATGTGATCGGCACCAACGTGGTGTTTTCCTGGCCGGCCGCGAGCGACCCCGAGGGGGGCATCAGCGGCTACCGTCTGTTCGTCGGCACCTCGCCGGGCGGCTCGAATGTGTTCCATGCGGTGGTGTCGGGCACCTCGCAGTCGGTGTCGGCTCCCCTGGGTTCAACGCTTTACGCCACCGTGATGGCCATCAACAACGCCGGCATTCCCGGATCTCCGAGTGTCAGCAGCGCCGGCGTGATTTTGTTGAACCCCGCCCTGGACCCGGATGGCGACGGGATGAATAGTGCCAACGAAGATCTGGCCGGCACCAACCCGCTGGATCCCCATTCGCTCTTGCGCATCCTGAGCCTGGATGCGGACCACACCCGCCTGTCGTGGGCCAGTGTGGCGGGAAAGCAGTACAACCTATGGTCGGCATCCAACTTGAACCTCGGCTTCAGTTTGTTGAGCGGCGGTATTCCCTCCGCCGGGGCGGTCACCACCTACACCAACCCCGCCTCCGGCAGTGATATCCGCTTCTACAAGGTCGAGGTCCTGCCCTGAGCTGAATCGGGATTCCTCCCTCGCGGTCCGGCGATGCGGGTCGCTGCGGGCCAAGCCTCAGTGGAGGAACAGGATCACCAGCAATTGGGCGCAGACCACCCGCAAGAGCATGGTCATCGGATAGACCGTGGCGTAGGAGACGGACGGGGCGTCCGATCCGGTCATGGTATTGGCGAAGGCCAGCGCGGGTGGGTCGGTCATGCTGCCGGCCAGCAGGCCGCAGATGCTGGTGTAATTCAGTTTGTACACCGCCCGGGCCACCAGGCCCACCACCAGGATCGGGAGAACGGTGATGAGCGCGGCCCAGCCCATCCAATAAAGCCCTTCCCCCTGGGTCAGGGTCCGGACGAACTGGTCACCGGCTTTCAGACCCACGCAAGCCAGGAACAGCGTGATGCCCAGCTCGCGCAGCATGAAGTTGGCGCTCAGGGGCATGTAGTAGATCAACGGTCCCAACCGGCCGAGGCGGCTGAACAGAATGGCCACGATCAGTGGACCACCCGCCAGGCCCAGCTTCACCGGGGCCGGCATGTTCGGGAAGTGCAGGGGGATACTGCCCACCAGGACACCCAAGGCAATGCCTACAAAAATGGGAACAATCTGCGGGTGGTCGAGATGTTTGGGCGAGTTGCCCAGTTCCTTCGCCGCCCGCGCAATGGCCTCATCCTCGCCCACCAGCAACACGGTGTCCGCATACTGGAACCGGAAATTCGTCGAGGGCGTGAACTCGATGTCCGCCCGGCTGATGCGGGTGGCCGCCACCCCGTAGGCGTCCAGGTCCAGTTCGTCGATGGACTTGCCGAGCACGCGCTTGTTGGTCACCACCACCCGGCGGGTCGTGACATGGCTGGGCATGCTCTTGAGATCGGTTTCCGAGGGTTTGCCGATGATGATCTGGATTTCCCGAAGCTTTTCCTGTGGCCCGACCACATGCACGATGTCGCCGAGGCGCAACACGGTTTCCGGCGTGGCCACCTCCATGTCCTTTCCCTTGAGGACGCGCGACAGGACGACGCCGGACGCGGCCAGGCCGGGGATCTTGGCGATGGGGAGGCCGTCCAGGTTGGGGTTGGTCACCACGATGTTGAGGTTGTTGGGCTTGGGGGTGCTGGATTGCAGTTGGCGGGTGAATTCAGCGGCTTCCTGCGCTGGTTTCACCTTGAACACCCCGCGGATGATGCCCATGGAAAGAATGATCCCGAGAATTCCGAAGGGATAAGCCACGGCGTAGCCCAACCCGGGGTTTTTGGCGAGTTCCTCGGTGAAGCTCGGCAGATTCTTGAGCGCTTGCTGGGCCGCGCCCAACGCGGGTGTGTTGGTGGTGGCTCCCGAGAACAGCCCGACCGCAATGGACATGTCAATCCCGCCCAGATAAACCACCGCCACGGTGAGCAGCGCACCGGTCAGGACCACGGTGCCCGCCATGAGATTCAGCGGGAGGCCCTGCTTGCGGAGCGAGGCGGCAAAGCCCGGCCCCACCTGCATGCCGATGGTGTACACGAACAGGATCAGCCCGAACTCGCGCACGAATTCCATGACCTCCTTGTTGATGTGAACGCCGCAATGCCCGAAGCCCAGGCCGGTGAACAGCACGCCGGCGATGCCCAGGCCGATGCCCCGGACCTTGATGCTCCCCAACAGCACCCCGCTGGCGGCCACCAGGGCCAGGATGAGAATCGAGTGGGCTACCGACTCGCCGTAGAACAAGTTTTGAAACCATTCCATAATCACAAAAAATCAAAGTCATCCCCCGCTGGGCTGCCCAGGCGCGCGATACGCGCCTGCTTTAGCCGGTTGCCGCAAGGGGGAACACGGGCGGCTTTGCCAAAAGCATGGTGCCAGAGGAGGGATTTGAACCCCCGACCAAAGGCTTATGAGTCCTCTGCTCTACCCCTGAGCTACTCTGGCAGGCACGCAAAGCTTCCGCGGCAGCGCCACGGTGGCCCGCAGTTTATGCGGGTTCCGGGTCATCGCAAGTGAAGAGTTGCGATCGCGGCGCGAGCGAGGCGGCGGACGAAATGGCATCGCGGGCAACAAGAACCAGGATCCTCGGGTTGTCGGCTACCCGTTATCCATCGGGAAGGAATTGGGATGGAACAAACGGCGAAGCACCCACCAAGCACGGAGCGGGGGACGGCGAACGCGGACGATGGAGCGCGCGAGTCGCTGCCAAGGATTCACGGCTTCTCCATTGAACCACTCCCCGTGCACCGCCCCCTTTGTGCGCTGGGTGTGCTTCGTGGTCCACCATTCCGCCGTCGGTGGGTCCGCAAGCTCCGTGGTTCAAGTTCCGGTTGCGGGATGCGCAAGCTGGTCAAAAGGCAACAGGGCGGCCATCGAGGGCTGAAAGGCCTGCGGATCTCTATGGTCTTTTCCTCAAGCGGTTTGCGTTGCCGGGAGGAATTGGCGCGAAGGGTTGGCAAAGGATTTGCATTGGGGGTCGCATCCGAGCCCGGTTCAGAGGAATCCGACAGGTTGCGGGAACTGACAGGTGTTGGTTTCGAGCCAACAGCCTCTGGCTATTCCACGTGGTTCACTGTGGTTCACGCTGCTGTGGGGATCGGTCCTTGGAAACCAACTGAAGACAACACATGAAGAAAATCGAAGCGATCATCAAACCATTCAAGCTGGAGGAAGTGAAGGATGCCCTGGGCGAGGCCGGGATCGAGGGCATGACGGTGACTGAAGTCAAGGGCTTCGGTCGCCAGAAGGGGCACACCGAGATCTACCGCGGCAGCGAATACACGGTGGACTTCCTGCCCAAGATCAAGGTCGAACTGGTCCTGCCGGATTCCGCCGTGGACGGCGCGGTGGCGGCGATTGTGAAGGCGGCCAAGACCGGCAAGATCGGCGACGGCAAAGTCTTCGTCTCCTCGATCGAAGGCGCCATCCGGATCCGCACCGAAGAGAAGGGTGACGCCGCCATCTGAACCCTCTGTTCATCCTCAACACCATCAAACACCCATGAAGAAACTGATCATCCACCTTTACCTGTTGGCCTTCTTGTTGGGCGTCGCGATTCCCGGGACCGCCCAGGACGCGGGCTCCGAAGCGCCTCCGCCCGAGCCCACCGTCGAACAACGCGTGAGCGATCTCGAGCAATACTTCCAGAACCTCGGCGTGGGCGGCTCGGGCGACACGACCTGGGCTTCCAAGATCGGCGGCGTTCCCGGCCCCGGGCACAATGCCTGGCTGATGACGTCCTCGGCCCTGGTGTTGTTCATGACCCTGCCCGGCCTGGCCTTGTTTTACGGCGGGTTGGTGCGGCGCAAGAACATCCTGTCCGTGATGGCGCAATGCCTGGGCATCGCCGGCCTGGTCACCATCCTCTGGTGGGTGTGCGGCTACTCCCTGGTGTTCGGCGAAGGCGGCAGTCCGTTCTTCGGCAGCCTAAAGCACCTGTTCATGGAGGGAGTCACCTCCGCGCCGGACGGGAACTACTGTTACTGGGTCTCGGAGAACGTGTTTTCCATGTATCAGTTGATGTTCGCGATCATCACCCCGGCGCTGATTGTGGGCGCCATCGCCGAGCGCATGAAGTTCTCGGCCATTTTGCTGTTCGTGACGCTCTGGATGTTCGCGGTGTACTTCCCGCTCGCCCACATGGTGTGGGGTGTGGACGGCCTCATGAACGGCGTGTGGAACGGCGCGGCCAAGATCCGGGCCATCGACTTCGCCGGCGGCACGGTGGTGCATATGAGTTCGGGTTGGTCCGCCCTGATCCTCTGCATGATCCTCGGCAAGCGCCTGGGCTTCGGCAAGGAAGCGATGCCCCCGCACAGCATGGTGCTGTGCATGGTCGGCACCGGCATGCTGTGGGTGGGCTGGTACGGCTTCAATGCCGGGTCGGCGCTCTCGGCCGATGGCATCGCGGCCAACGCCTTCATGACCACGACCATGGCCACCGCGGTGGCGGCGTTCGTGTGGCCCATGGCGGAGTGGATTCTGCGGGGCAAACCCTCGATCCTCGGCTTCTGTTCCGGGGCGGTGGCGGGTCTGGTGGTGGTCACTCCGGCCTGCGGGTTCATTGATTCCAAGGGGGCGATCATCATCGGCGTGGTGGCCGGCCTGGTTCCGTTCTTCGCCTGCTGGAAGCTCAAGGCGTGGCTGGGTTACGACGATGCGCTGGACACCTTCGGCGTGCATGCCGTGGGCGGCACCCTGGGCGCCTTGATGACCGGCATTCTGGCCACACCGGGCGTCAACGGCAACCTCACCGAGGTCAACACCTACGCCAAGGACAACGGCCTGGCGGGGATCGTGGCCCAGGGCGGCCTGGTCTTCGAGCAGTTGAAGGCGATCGGCATCACCCTGGCGCTCTCGGTGGTGGCCACCGTGATCATCGCGTATGTCGTGAAGGCCGTGGTGGGACTGCGCCCGAGCCAGGAAGTCGAGACGCTGGGCTTGGATCTCTCCGAGCACGGCGAGGAAGGCTATCACCAGGCTCGCGGTTGATTTCACGGGCTGCCGCGCCAATAATCGCGCCCGGGGAGGCGCGATTGGCGCGGCGGCCCTTTTTATCCACAGAATCCGGCGACGCGCGTTCCCTCGCGCGTCGCCCCATTAAACAAACCAAGCAAGACATCGAAGCATGCAAACATCCGTCAGCCGATCCACTGCGATCGTCAACATCGTCAACCGCGCACCCGCCGGGTCCTCGGTGAATTACGCCGAAGCCTCGCCCGAGACCGTGTTCGGCGCCAACACTTTCAACCTTTCCGTCATGAAGGAGACGTTGAAGCCGGACACCTATCAGTCACTCCTCAAGACCATCCAGGAGGGCGCGAAACTCTCGCCCAACGTCGCGGACGAGGTGGCCGAGGCGATGAGGAAATGGGCCATCAGCAAGGGGGCCACGCACTTTGCGCACGTGTTCTATCCCCTCACCGGGCTGACCGCGGAGAAGCACGATTCCTTCTATGATCCGTCCGTGGATGGGAAGAGCGCGATCTCGAAGTTCAAGGGCAAGACCCTGATCCAGGGCGAGCCGGACGCCTCCTCGTTTCCGAGCGGCGGCATTCGGGCCACGCACCGCGCCCGCGGTTACACGGCCTGGGATCCCACCAGTCCGGCGTACATCATCGAGAACCCGAACGGCACCACCCTGTGCATCCCGACCTCGTTCATCTCCTGGACTGGCGAGGCGCTCGACACCAAGACGCCGTTGCTCAAGTCCATGCAGGCGGTGGACAAGCAGGCCCGGCGCATCCTCAAGCTGTTCGGGCACGAAAAGATTGGCCGGGTCACCGCCACCGCGGGTCCGGAACAGGAGTACTTCCTGATCGACAAGGGCTTTTACTACGCCCGGCCTGATCTCCTGGCAGCCAGCCGCACGCTGTTTGGCGCGCCACCGCCCAAGGGTCAGGAGTTCGAGGACCATTACTTCGGGGAAATCCCGGATCGGGTGATGGCCTTCATGTACGAGGTGGATCGCGAGCTGTTCAAGCTGGGCATCCCCACCAAGACGCGTCACAACGAGGTCGCCCCCGGCCAGTTCGAGATCGCGCCGCTCTTTGAGTCGGCCAACCTCGCCGCGGATCATCAGCAGATCATCATGACCACGCTGAAGAGGGTGGCGCAGCGTCACGGCCTGGTCGCGTTGCTGCACGAGAAGCCCTTTGCCGGCGTCAACGGGTCGGGCAAGCACGTGAACTGGTCGCTGGGCAACAGCACCCAGGGCAACCTGCTCGATCCCGGAGACACGCCCCACGAGAACGCGCAGTTCCTGGTGTTCTGCTGCGCCGTCATCCGCGCCGTGCACAAATTCTCGCCGCTGCTGCGAGCCGTGGTCGCCTCGGCGGCCAACGATCATCGCCTCGGCGCCAACGAAGCGCCCCCCGCCATCCTCTCGGTGTATCTGGGCGAGCAACTGACGGACGTGATGGAGCAGATCAAGGCCGGCGGCGCCACCACCTCGAAGCAGAAGGGGACGCTGGTCATCGGCGTGGACACGCTGCCGGAACTGCCCAGGGATGCCGGTGACCGCAACCGCACCTCGCCGTTTGCCTTCACGGGCAACCGGTTTGAATTCCGCGCCGTCGGGTCCAGCCAGACCATTGCCCGGGCCCTGATCGCCATGAACACGATCCTGGCCGACTCGCTCGAATACATGGCGGGACGGCTCGAGGGCGGCAAGGACCTCAACAAGGCCATCCAAGGCTTGCTCAAGGAGATCCTGGACGAGCACGGGGCCATCATCTTCAACGGCAACGGCTACTCGGAGGAGTGGCACGCGGAGGCGGCCCGGCGGGGATTGCCCAACCTCAAGACCACGGCGGACGCCCTCCCGGCCCTGACCGCGCCGGAGATCGTCGAGGTGTTCGAGAAGCAGGGCGTGCTCACGAAGGCCGAACTGGAAAGCCGCAAGGAGATCCTGGCCGAGCAGTACGAGAAACACGTCAACGTCGAGGCCAAACTGGTGGCGGAGATTGCGCAGACGAAGATCTACCCGGTGGCTGCCGCCTATGCGGCGTCCCTGGCCGAAGGGATCGCCGGGATCAAGGCCGCCGGCGCCCAGACCAGCACCGGGACCCTCGAGAAGGTCGCGGCCCTGACCGCGCAGTTGGAGGGCAGCATCGAGGAACTCAAGCAGGTGCATGGGGCGGCTCACGGCCTCGCCGATTGGACCTTCAAGGTCTGCCCGGCCATGCTCAAGGTGCGGAGGATCGTGGACGAACTGGAGGGCCTGGTGCCGGATGATCTCTGGCCGTTGCCGACCTACCAGGAAATGCTGTTCATCAAGTAATGGCTTTGACGGTCTGCTCCCGCAGGCCGTGGTGGGGAACCGAAACGAAGCAGGCCGCCGCGGAAGACGATTCCGCGGCGGCTTTTTGCCGGCCCCGGTGGCCGTGCAATTCTCCCATGAACTCGTTCAAGTTCACGGAAAGCCTCTACGATCCCGAGATCGCGCATCGGGATCATGAACCTGGCAGTGCGCCGGTGCCCCGGCGCCGGGCCGCGCGCAGCGCGGCCCTACCTTCCCGCCGGCTCATGGGGAGAGTTCTTGCCGGGGTGCAGCTCAGTGGGAAGGACTGCTCAGGGGCTGCCGTGGCGCTCCCGATTGTTTCGGTCCCCTGAGCAACTGCACCGCGGCCTTCAATTCGCGGACCACCTGCTCCTGGCGGCTCTCGGACAGCAGTTTCTTCCCGTCGTATTCGCGGACGTAGAAGCTGTCAATGGCGCCGCCCTTCTCGGTGCAGATGCGGGCGGCGGAGATGTGAAGCTCCAGTTGGTGGAGCGTGCGGGAGAGCATGTAGAGCAGGCCCACCCGGTCCTCGGTTTCCACCTCGATCACGGTGCGCGTGTCGGAGGATTCGTTGTCCAGGCGGACCTGGGTTTCAATGGGTTCGCCGCCGTAGGCCTGGTAGGAGGTGCGGGCGGCCTTCTGGTGCAGGATCAGGTCGTCGAGATCCACCGGCTTGCCCGTGAGGAGCCGTTCCAGCAGTTTCTCGAAGCGCTCCACGCTGTCCGGTTTGCCCAGTGAACCGCTCACGCCGTCCACGACGTGAAACGTATCGAACACCACCCCGTCCGTGCGGGTGAAGATCTGGGCCGTGAGAATGCTTAACCCGGCGGCGCTGAAGCAGCCGGCAATGCTCGCGAAGAGCCCGCCCCGGTCCCAGGTGCAGACCTTGACGATCGTGCAGCCCTGGTCCTGGTCCTGCCGCGTGCTGAACACCGGGGCCTGCGGATTGCCCTCCACCACCTGCTGGTGCAGAAACCGGTCCGCCAGTTCCATGTCCTCCACAATCTCCGCAGCCGAGTGAATCCGGAGGTAGCGCTCGGACATCTTGTCCAGGTGCGATTCCACCTGGTCGGACGAGATGCGCTTGGGCAGGGCGGCACACACCTCCGCGTGGAGCAGTTCGCGCTGGCGCGTTTCGGCCAGGACAAATTCCGTGCCCCCCCGCACGAGGCGCAGGGTTTTGCGATACAGGGTCCAGAGCAGGGCATCCTTGAATCCGTTCCACAGCTTGTCGCTGGTGGCCAGGGCGTCGGCCACGGTCAGCAGGGCCAGCAGGTTGAGGTTGTCCACGCTCTGGATCATTTGGGCGAAGCTGCGCAGCACGGCCGGATCCTCGAGGTCGCGCCGCTGCGAAATGGCCGCCATGTCCAGGTGGTGCCCCACCAGGGTCTGCAGGGTCTGCGCGACTTGCGGTTGCAGTCTCAGGCGCCGGGCCACCTTGGTGGCGCTTTGGGCGCTGGCCTTGGCGTGGCCGCGGCTGCCGTCCACCTTGCCCACGTCATGCAGCAGCAGCGCCAGGTAGAGCACGTAGGGCTGCTCCAGTTGCTGGAACAGTTCCGCGTACTCCGCCGGCAGCTCCACCTTGCCCTCCCAGATCCGATCCGCCTGTTCCAGGCACATCAGGGTGTGGGCGTCGGCGGCGTATTGATGATAAAACTCGTGCTGGACCAGGCAGGTCAGACGTCTGAACTCCGGGAGGTACTTGCCCAGCAGGTCCACCTCGTGCATGGCCCGCAGGATGGGCGCCACATTGCCGCGCTGGTTCAGGATGGTCAGAAACGTCTCGCTGACGTGTTCGTCGGACTGGAACGACCGGTTTACCAGGGACAACTGGTTGCGGATCATCTGGGCCAGGTCCGGATGCAGGGTCAATCCGCGCTGCTGGGCGTGGAGGAAGACGCGCATCAGGCGCCGCGGTTGATCGCGGAAGATGCGTTTGGACGCCGGACAGATCTCGCCGTTGACGAAATGGAAGCCGTCGATGGGCTCACCCAGGTCGGCCGGGCCGCGGCGCCACCAGCGTTTGAGCGAGAACCGTCCCTCGGGCCCGGGCACCAGGGCCAGGCGCCGCTCCAGCGTGCGGGTGTGGAGGTAGATGGCGCGGGTGTGGGTGTACACCTCGCGCATGAACCGCTCGATGCGCCGGCTGGGCGAGCGGTCGTGGAATCCGAGGTTGCCGGCCACCGTGGGCTGGATGGCCTTGGACAGCACCTCGGTGGGGCGGTGGGTGAGGTAGTGCATCTCGCCGCGCACCCGCAGCAGATAGTCGTAGGCCTGCTCGAGTTGCTTCCGTTCCCAGGAGGTCAGGAAATCCTTGTCCTGAAGATCCTGCAGGGAGTGGGTGCGGTACTTGAAGAAGGCCATCCACAGCAGATTCTGGAAATCGCGCAGGCCGCCGCACCCGTTCTTGATGTTGGGCTCCTGCATGCAGGCCGAATCCCCGAACTTGCTCCGGCGCGTCTCCTGGTCCTCCAGCCGGAGCCGCACGTATTCCTCCTCGTGCCCGGCCACGCACCGGGCCAGCACGGTGTCCCAGAACTTCTCGAACAGCTTCGGATCGCCCGCGATGAGCCGGGACTCGATCAGGGAGGTCCGGGTCTGGTTGTCGCTGGCGGCATTGACGCAGTCCGCGATGTTGCGCACCGAATGCCCGACCTTGAAGCCCAGATCCCAGAGCGGATACAGGACCCCGTCGATCATGCGGGCCAGGTAGGGATGGGCCACCCCGCTGGCCACCACCGACCGGTTGTGCAGGAACATGAAGTCAATGTCGCTGTGCGGACTCAACTCGGCGCGGCCGTAACCGCCGAGGGCGACCAGGGACAGGGCGGGGAACTCACGCTGGGCCTGGGCCGAGAGGCTTGCCCGGGACGCCTGCCACAGGTGCTGCAACAGCAGGTCCATCACGTGGGCGCGCGCGCGGCAGACGCTCAAGCCGCTGGCGCCGCTCCGGTGCTCGATCTTCAGCCGGTGCGCCTCCTGTTTGAGCCAGCGCTTGTAGCGGGCGATCTCGTCCGCGGGCTTCCGTCCCTCGGGCAGTACCAGCGCCGTTTTGGCGGCCGCCTCGATCTTGTGTAGCAATGCCTGCACGCGCCGGGAGGATTGGGCCAAACGTTCCCCAATGCAAGCGGCGGGCGGAAGCTGGCAGCTATTCTCATTTTGGAGCGCGGGCCCGCGACCCGCAGCAGCTTCGCCTGGAACCAGGCCATTCGAAGATTGAGAAGGGCCTCCCGTGGCGGGGGTGCTGCGGCTCATGGATCCGCCTCATCTTGTCCCCCGGCGACGCTTCACCTAGAGTGCCGGCAGGATGCGGTCCAAAGGCGATGCCGATGCCCGACTGATGCGCCGCGTGCAACGTGGTGATCGGGAGGCCTTCGCCGAATTGGTCGAGCGGTACAAGCAGCCGATCTACAATTTCATCCTGCGTACCGTGCGCGACGAGACCGAGGCGGAGGACCTGACCCAGAACACCTTCGTCCAGGTCTGGAAGGCCGCCCGAGGCTATCGGGTGTCCGCCCGGTTCTCGACCTGGCTTTACACCATCGCCCGCAACCTGGCGCTCAATGAACTGCGCCGGCGCGGACGGCACCGGGCTGAATCGCTCGACGCGGCGCATCCCGAGTTTGAGGAGCAACCCCTGCATCAGTTGGAGGATCGATCCGTCCAGGGGGCCCCGGACGAACTGGCTCGCCACGAGTTGTTCGCCAAGGTCGAGGAGGCCATCGCGGACCTGCCCGAGAACCAGCGGACCGCCCTGCTCCTGTGCCGGGAGGAGGACGTGAGTTACGAGGACATCGCCAAGATCCTCGGCGTGTCGCTGTCGGCCACCAAATCCATCATCCATCGAGCCCGCGAAGTGCTGCGCACGCGGCTCAAGGCCTATCTGCGGACCGGAGATTGGACCGAGGAAGGAAGGCCGAAACTTTAGCCCAGGCACGGTGTTGAAAGGAGGAGCGGATGGAAACGGACGACCCCATCAATGGATTGCCTCGAGAAGCCGCTTGGCGAGGGCCTTTGACCCCGGAGCAGGCGCGGCAACTCGAGTCCCGGTGGGCGGCCCATCCGGACGAATGTCGCGCATGGGAGGAGGAGGTGGCTCTCACCCGACTCCTCGCCCGGCTGCCGGATGCGGCCGCGCCCTCGAACCTGACGGCGCGTGTGTTGAGCGCCATCGACGCGCGCACGCCGGAGCCGGAGGTTGGGGTGAGCGGTTTGGCTTTGGGTTGGTTGAGGACGCGGGGTTGGTTGCCGCGCCTGGCCGGCGTGGCGGTGCTGGTGGTGGCCGGATATGTGGGCCACCACCAGTACCAAACCCACAGCCAGGAGGCGGCTCTGGTCCGCAGCGTGGTTGAGGTGTCCGAACTGGCCACAGCTGTGCCGTCGGTCGAGGTGCTTCAGGATTTCACGGCCATCCGGAATCTGGGGAGCGCAGCGGTGCCGGACGAGGAATTGTTGGCCTTGCTCCAATGAGGAGTCCGCTCCCCATCCCGCTGATTCTCGCGGCGCTTTCCTGTCTTGCCGGCGGCCCGGGCGCGGGTGACACCCACAGCGCACTGTCGGTGCCGATGAAATCCCCGATCGCGTATTTCCGCGAGTTGTTGGTAATGACCGAGGGCGAGCGGTTCGCCGAGCTGGAGAGGCGTCCGGAAGCCCAACGCGCCGGGTTGCAGGCCAAGATCGAGGAATACGCGGCGCTGCCTGCGACCGAACGGGAATTGCGCCTGCGCGCCACCGAACTCCGGTTCTTCCTGCTCCCCCTCATGCAACTCCCGGCCGAGGAACGGCAGAAGCGCCTGTCGTCGGTGCCGGAGGACATCCGCGACCTGGTCGAGGATCGGCTGGTGCAGTGGACACTGATTCCGCCCTCGTTCCAGCAGCAACTCCTCGAGAACCAGGCCACCCTCCAGCTCTTCTCGAGAATGCACCCCGACTCCGCAGCCAACGCGGATGAATTGGTCGGACGATTGCCCACGGTCCGCGTGGGGGAGATGCAGGAGGATTTCGAGCGGTGGCAGGCGTTGTCGCCGGACGAACAGGCCCATCTGCTCAAGGGTTTCAACCACTTCTTCCAACTCACCGAGGCCGAGCAGGAACGGACGCTCCGCCGCTTGTCCGCCGAGGAGCGGGTGGCGATGCAGAAAACGCTCCAACAGTTCGAGGCGTTGCCGCCAGACCAGCGCGGCGCGTGCATCCAGGCCGTACAGCAATTCGTCATCATGCCCCCGGCGGAACGCGCCCAGTTCCTCAGGAACGTGGACCGTTGGCAGGCGATGTCGCCGGAGGCGCGTGAAGAATGGCGCACCGTGGTGGATCAACTGTCCCAAATGCCCCCCCTGCCACCCGGTGTCGAGCCGGTGCTCGTCCCCGACAGTCCGCCGTTGCCACCCGGCGTGGCCGCAAAGGACCCCTAGCGAATCGTTTCCAGCCCGTAGCCGCGGACGTGCAGTCCGCGCTGATCCCGCGGTTGTGGATTCCCAAGCGGGCCGGGTTGGCATAGCCTCACCGCGTGCATCCGATTGCCTTCCAGATTGGTTCCCTGACGATCCATTGGTATGGCGTCATGGTGGCTTTGGCCTTCCTGGCCGGACTGTGGACCGCGACGCGCCGTTGCGTCAAAGACGGGCTGCGGCCGGAGTCGATGGCGGACCTCGGGCCCTGGCTGATTGTGGCTGGCGTGGTCGGGGCGAGGGCGCTGTACGTGATCACTTACTGGCGGGAGAGCTTCGCGGGGCAGCCCTGGTGGGAGGTGTTCATGATTCATCACGGCGGCTTGGTGTTCTATGGCGGCCTGATCGCCGCCGTGCTCAGCGCGGTGGTCTATGTGAAGTGGAAGAAACTGCCGCCAATGAAGGTGGGGGACGCCTTGGCGCCCAGCATCGCCCTGGGCCATGTGTTCGGACGCCTGGGATGCTTTCTGAACGGCTGTTGCTACGGGTCCGCCTGTGCGCTGCCTTGGGCCGTTCATTTCCCCACAGCCCACGAGACGGGCGGGGCGGGGGTGCACCCGACGCAGCTTTACGAGGCCGGATTGAACCTTGTGCTCTATGCGGGCCTGGCGTGGTTGCATCGGAGAAAGCGGTTCGACGGACAGGTGTTCGGGCTCTACCTGATTGCCTATGCGTTGTTGCGGGTGGGGGTGGAGATTTTCCGCGGAGATTATGGCGCGCATCGCATCGGGGCCTTCACCCCGGGGCAGGTTGTCAGTGCGGTGATCCTGGCGGCCGGAACGGCCATCCTGTGGATCCAAGCCCGGGGATCCAAACCCCGGACGGCCTGATGAATCTCGCGTCCAAGATCAAGGTGGCCAGGCAGGGTCTCGGGACGGCCCGCGCCACCCCTGAATCCCGTAGCCGTGGACGCCTGGCTGTGCGGGGTACGCAGACAGGTGAGTCCGCGCCATTTTCCCCCCGAGCGCGGAAGGACGGCCGGATGGCTGAAGGCGGCGTCCAATTCGGAATAATGGCGCCGACTGACGTGCGGCGGCTACGGTTCATGGTCCCGAGGCGCGATCTCCGGGTCGTGCAGGCTCTCCATGCAGCGTGGCTTTCACGTGTGCAACCTGTTGTTCCAGGTGGGACAAGAGGTTGCACGAGCTTCCGGCTGGCGTTCTTGGGAGGGCTTTGTTCCCGGACGTGGTGGCCAGTGGCCTGTTCACGTCGGTTTCTGCGGCGAGGGAGGATCGGCGTGTGACCGCACCGCAGCCCGACACAATCTTCATCGCTGGCCCAACGGCCGTCGGCAAGTCCGAGGTCGCACTTCGGGTGGCGGAGGCCGTGGGAGGAGAGATTGTGTCCGTGGACTCCATGCAGGTATATCGCGGGATGGACATCGGCACCGCCAAGCCTCCGCCGGGGGAACGGACGCGGGTTGCGCATCACCTGTTGGACGTGGTGGAGGTGGCGGAGAGTTTTGACGCGGCGCGGTTCTGTGACCTGGCCGCCGAGGCGGCGCGGTCGATTCGGAGCCGGGACCGTGTGCCGGTGTTTTGCGGCGGGACGGGTTTTTATTTCAAGGCCTATCTGGGCGGACTCGGCCAGGCGCCCCCAGCCAGCCCGACCCTCCGGGCTGAATTGGAGGGCCTCCCGTTGCCTGATTTGTTGCGCGAGCTGGAACAGCGCGATCCGCAGACGTACCAGTCCATTGACCGCCAGAATCCGCGCCGGGTCGTACGGGCGGTCGAAGTGATCCGGCTCACCGGGGCTCCGGTGTCGGCGCAGCGTGCGGACTGGCGCGCCGCCGTGACGCCGTGCGGCTTCGTCGCCCTGAGTCGTGACCCGGGCGATCTGCGTCGGCGGATCGAAGTGCGGGTGGACCGGATGTTCGAGCGCGGGTTGGTGGGTGAGGTGGAGACTTTGCTCGGGCGCGGTTTGGGGGGCAACCGGACGGCGATGCAGGCCCTGGGGTATCGGCAGGTGGCCGAGCATCTGGAGGGCAGGCGATCGCTGGAAGAGACCATCGCGTTGGTGAAGATCCGCACCTGGCAGTTTGCGCGGCGCCAGATGACCTGGTTCCGTCGGCAGCTCCGGCCCGAGTGGATTCATGTGGCTGTCGGGGAGCCGCCGGTGGAAACGGCGGCGAGGATCGCGGGCAGTCTGAACTTTCAACGTTCCCCCTCGCCGGGCTTTCCCTTCGGCGGGAAGGTGCTAGGCTGCGGTGACGGAAGTTTGCCGAGCCTTTGAAATCACTGATCGAAACCCGGACCCAACGCACCGAACGAGTGTTCCTCGTGGGGGTGGAACTGAAATCCCGCGCCGACGGCACGACGCGCGAAACGCTGGATGAATTGGGCGAGTTGGCGGAGTCGGCGGGGGCGACGTTGGTGGGGGAGGGGACGCAGAAGCTGGAGGTGCCCAATCCCGGCACGTTCCTCGGCAAGGGCAAAGCCGAGGAGTTTGCGACCTGGTGCCGGGAGCACCAGGTGGATACGGTCATCTTCGACGAAGAACTTTCCCCCGCCCAGAGCCGGAATCTTGAGAACGTCTTCAAGTGCAAGGTGCTCGACCGCACGGCGCTGATTCTCGACATCTTCTCGATGCGCGCCCAGACGCGCGAGGGCAAGCTGCAGATCGAGATGGCGCAGTTGCAACACCTGCTCCCGCGCCTCACCCGGTTCTGGGGGCACCTCTCGCGTCAACGCGGCGGCATCGGCATGCGCGGCGGCGAAGGCGAGTCCCAGTTGGAATCCGACCGCCGCCGCGTCCAGGAACGCATCGAGAAGATCCGGACCGAACTGGAGATCGTCCGGCGCCAGCGGTCCACCCAGCGGCTGGCCCGCAAGCGCAACCAATGGCCGCTGGCGTCGATCGTCGGCTACACCAACGCCGGGAAATCCACGCTGCTCAACGCCCTGACCGGGGCGTCGGTGCTGGTGGAGGACAAATTGTTCGCGACGCTCGATCCCACCACGCGCCGGCTGCGCCTGCCCACCAACCAGAACGTGTTGCTCACGGACACCGTCGGGTTCATCCGGAAACTTCCCCACAGCCTGGTCGAATCCTTCAAGGCCACGCTCGAGGAAGTGGTGCTGGCGGACCTGCTGGTGCACGTGGTGGATGCGAGCCATCCCGAGGCCGACCGGCACGTGGAGGCGGTGGACGCCGTGTTGAACGAGATCGGGGCGCAGGGCAAGTCCACGCTCATGGTGTTCAACAAGGCCGACCAACTCCAGGCCAACCACCAACTGACCCGGTTCAGGGAACGTCATCCGAACGGCGTGGCGGTGTCCGCCCTGACCGGCGAGGGCATCCCGGAACTGCTGGCGGAACTGGGCGCGCTGCTGCGTCCGGTGCGCGAGTTCATCGAGCTGGCCATCCCGCACGCCCGTGCGGCCATGATCTCGCGCATGCACCAGGTGGGGCAGGTGGTCGAGAGCAACTATGACGATGGCCAGGTGGCGCGCTTCAAGGTCCGGATCCCCCCCCATTTTCACCACGAGTTCGAACCGTACCTCGTCCGGGAACTGCAAACGGCTTGAGGCCGCAGCCGCGTTTGTGAAAACGCGGAGGCAGAGGGCGTGGAGCGGGTCGCGAGGTCCGCAGATTCACATCTGCGGCTGCGAGCAAGCGGGTGCTTTTCTTCGTGCCAGGCTGTCTGGCTTCGGGTAATCCTCTGCGCATGTCTGAGGGGATGCGGCTGAAGGATCAGCCGGAAAGCGAGCGTCCGCGGGAGCGGCTCGCGACACACGGGCCGGACTCGTTGAGTCCGGCGGAACTGGTGGCCATACTGCTGCGCACGGGGCTCAAGGGGATCAACGTCCTGGAGGTGGCCCGGCAACTGGTCGGGCGTTACGGGACACTCACCGCGCTGGCGCAGGCCGGGCTGGAGGATCTGCAGTCGGTCAAGGGCATTGGCCGGGACAAGGCTGTGACGTTGATGGCGGCGTTCGCGCTGGCGCGGCGCATGGCGGGGGAACTGCGCTCGGAATCCCCGGTGCTCGATCACCCCGAGGTGATCGCGCACCTGCTGCGCGAGGAGAACCGGGTGCGCGAGGTGGAGACGTTGCAAGTGCTGCTTCTGAACACCCGGCGGCGGCTGATCCGCATCGAGGAGGTTTCCCAGGGCACCCTGGACACCCTGCTGGTTCATGCGCGGGAGGTGTTCCGCCGGGCGATTGCGGCCAACGCCTCGGCGCTCGTGCTGGCGCACAATCATCCCAGCGGCGACCCCACGCCGTCGGAGGCGGACATCAAGATCACGCGCGACCTGATCCGGGCCGGGCAGTTGCTCAGGATCGAGGTGCTGGACCACATCATCCTGGGCCGGGCCACGGTGGAGCGGGCCAAGGACTATTCGTCCTTGCGCGAGCTGGGCTATTTTGCCTGGTAACGGATAATGCGGAGTTCACAAGGGCGATTCCCTGAATGCTCAGGAATCGCCCTCTTTTCTTTCCCACCACTCGGCATTATTCGGGTGTCTTCCTGTTTTCAACCTTCAACCAAAGAAAGGAATGACACCTATGGCAGTTCGTTTTCATCCAAAACCCGAAGCACTTCATTGTCTGAAAGTTGGCCCGCTGGGGCCGCATATCGAGAGCTTTGCCAACTGGCTGTTCGAACGAGGTTTCTGCCGGGACATCGGCTCGGCGAAAGTGAAGCTTGCGGCTGAACTGAGCCGCTGGCTTCAGCGAAGGCGCCTCAAGCTCAGGCAATTGGACGAGAGGCATACCACTGCGTTTCTCCGGGCTCGTTGGAAGCAGGGTTCCCCACGGTCTGGCAACCAAATCGCGATGCGCAACTGCTGGATTGCCTGCGGCAATGTCGCGTGATTCCAACAGCATCACCGATTCTGCGAACCGACATCGATTTCATTGTCACCGGTCGGATCAAAAGGGGCCACCCCGGGTCGAAATAGGTCCCTTTTGGTGGTTGAGAATCCCCCACCTGGGTTTTGGTTAGTTTGTGACCA
>JALOTZ010000030.1 GCA_025457615.1 Verrucomicrobiota bacterium | reverse complement strand
TAGGAGAGCAAGAAAACCGTCCCGTGTCTAGCCCGAATTTTAACCACTCCACTCCAACAACTTCAGTTCCTACAGAAAATCACCCTGGCGGAATCGCTGGGACCCACCCCTTCGGGCTGGACTTCCCCGGCAAAGGGGTTAAAAAAGGAGCTCAATTTGCGACAACCAAAGAAATCATCATGAGAAACCAAGTCATCCTTGCCCTGCTGCTGGCGATGTGCGCACCCCTGCCGGCGCAAGTCACCAACGCCACCTACACCACCGAAAAGGACCAGGTCAGTTATGCCATCGGTTACAACATCGGACTCAATCTGAAGCGACAGGAGTTCGTGGTGGATCCGGACGTCATCGCGCGCGGCATGCACGACATCCTGGACGGGAAAGAGCCGGCCATGAGTGAGAACGATGCCCGGCAGGTGCTCCAGCAGTATCAGCAAAAGCTGTTCAAAAAGAAGCAGGAGGAAATGGCCGCCCTGGCCGCCAAGAACAAGGAAGAGGGCGCAGCCTGGCTGGCGGAAAACGCCAAGAAGGAGGGGGTCGTCACCCTCGACAGCGGTCTGCAATACAAAGTCCTCACCGCCGGAAGCGGCACCTCGCCGACCCCGGGCGACACCGTCTCGGTGAACTACCGGGGCACACTCATCGATGGCACCGAGTTCGACAGTTCCTACAGCCGGGGTCAACCGGCACAGTTCAAGGTCAGCGGTGTCATTCCCGGCTGGACCGAGGCCCTGCAGAAGATGAAGACCGGCGACAAATGGGAGCTTTACGTCCCTGCCGACCTCGCCTACGGCGACCGTCAGCAGGGGGACAAGATCAAGCCCGGCTCCACCCTGATCTTCCAGGTGGAAGTGTTGGAGGTGATCCAGCCCCAGCCCATCACCAGCGACATTATCAAGGTCCCCTCGGCCGAGGAGATGAAGAAGGGGGCCAAGATCGAAACAATCAAGGCCTCCGACCTCCAGCGCATCGAAGCGGAAACGCGGAAGGCGAAGGAGCAGGAGAAGAAGTAAACGCGGTTCAGACCCTCAGGCCGCGGGCGGACGCCACGTCCCCCGCGGCCTTTCTTTTGGAAGCCGCTGACGCTACGCCAGCACGGCGCGTCCTGTGCCGGGCACAATCTCACCGATCACCCACGCAGCGTGGCCGGAGGCTTGGATCGTTCGCCGGATGGAGGCGGCTTTCGCGCCCTGGACAATGCAGACCATGCCCACGCCCATGTTGAACACCTGGTGCATTTCGATTTCGTGCACCTTCCCCCCCCGGGCGATGACCTGAAAGAGGGGTGGCACCGACCACGAACCCCGGCGCACCACCGCATTGCAGGACTTGGGCAGCACGCGCGGAAGGTTGTCCACGAACCCCCCTCCCGTGATGTGCGCCAGCCCGTTCAGTCCAGGCACGGCACCCGGTGCGTTGAACCGGCGCAGCAACCTTTGAATCAGGAGGCCGTAGCTGACATGAACCTTGAGCAATTCCTCACCCACCGTTCCCTGCAGTTCGGCAAGCCGGCTGGAGGGCTTGAGTTTCATCCGGTCGAAGAGCACACGGCGCGCGAGGGAATAGCCGTTGGTGTGCAAACCACTGGAGGCAATCCCGATCAAGACGTCGCCGGGCCGGATGCGGGAACCATCCAGCATCCTGGCCTTCTCCACCACGCCCACGATGGTGCCCGACACATCATACTCGCCGGGCTGATAGAATCCGGGCATCTGGGCGGTTTCCCCACCCACCAGTGCACAACGGTTTTCGGCACAGGCGATGGCGAATCCCCGGATGATCTCTTCGAAGACCCTGGGCTGGAGCTTTCCGGTTCCCAGATAATCCAGAAAGAAGAGCGGTTCCGCCCCCAGCACGGCGATGTCGTTCACACAATGATTGACCAGGTCCTGGCCAATCGTGTCGTGCCGGTCCATCGCAAAGGCGATCTTCAGTTTGGTGCCCACGCCGTCCACGCTGGAAACCAGGACGGGGCGTTTGTAGGCGCGCCGATTCAGGTCAAACAAGCCACCGAACCCCCCCACCTTGCCCAGCACTTCGGGGCGCGTCGCGGACGCCAGCAAACCCGGCAGGGTCGCCTTCAGGCGGTTGCCCAAATGGATGTCCACGCCGGCGCGAGCGTAAGCGGTTCGTTTCATGCGGCGCTCAGTAAACCGACTTGAAACAGCCGCGCAAAGGCAATTTTGCGTTGCTGCAAGCCGCCGGGAGGGATAAGTACGCGTCACTGATGCGCGTCCGTACCCTATTGATCGGCTCGCTGGTCTTGAACGTCCTGCTGGCCGTGTTCTGGTGGGTGACCTGGGATCGCCGCCCTGCTCCCCCCTCGCCGGGCCGGGCCGAGTCGGCCACGGAGAGCGCCGCGGTTCGGACCAATGTGGTGGTGCGACGCCAATTTTTCAGTTGGGCGGAACTGGAATCGGACAACTACTCCACCTACATAGCCAACCTCCGCAGCATCAATTGCCCGGAGGAAACGGTGCGGGACATCATCATTGCCGATGTGGACCACCTCTTTGCCCAACGGCGCATCCGGGAAGCCCTGCCCACGCGGCAACAATGGTGGCAGAGCGAACCCGACCCGGCATTGACGAACCGGGCGTTTCGCCAGGTGCAGGCCTTGGAGCAGGAACGCAACCGTCTGCTCACGGAGTTGCTCGGGCCCGACTGGCGCACGCCGGCTTCCCCCATCCCAACGGTGGCCATCAAGGTTCCGCTGGACGGATCGTTGTTGGGCACCCTGCCTCCCGAAACCCAGCAGGCCGTTCAGGTAGTCAGTGGCCGGATCCAGCAACAGTTTGAAGCGCTGTGGCAGCGGCGCGGCGCCGATCCCACCACCGCCGAACTCGCCGGACTCGAACGTTCACTGCGCCAGGAACTGGCCCCCCTGCTCACGCCGGCGCAACTCGAGGAGTTTCTCCTTCGCTACTCCTTCACCGCGCGACGACTGCGCGCAGACCTTCAATCCGTCGCCCTGCTCAACCCGACCCCCGGGGAGACGCGGTCCCTGTTCCGAAATGTCGAGGTGATTGATCTGCAACTGATGAGTTTGGAGGGCGAAGGGTCCGCGGTCCAAGCCCAACGCCAGGCGTTGCTCAACAGCCGGCGGATCGCCTTCCAAAATGCCTTGGGCCCGGCCCGCTATCGGGAATTCGAACGGCTGCAAGATCCGGCCTACCAAAGCGCCATCGCCGCCGCGCAAGCGGCAGGTCTCACCAACGCGGCCGACCTCTTCTACGCGATCGATCGCATCGGCACCCAGACCGCCGAACAGATCCGGGCAGACACGAGCCTGACCCCGCTCCAGCAGGAGATGGCCTTGCGACGGCTGGAGTTGGAGCAATTGCAGGCGGCCGCCGCGGCGTTGGGAGAATCGGAGTCCGCCCAGTCTCCTCCATCGCCCCCCCTGCCACCGCGCACCTATTCGTTCCGGAAGGGTGATACGATCGCCGACGTCTCGCGCCGCACCGGCGTGCCCGTGGCCCTGATCCTTCGCGCCAACCCCAATCTCCAGGCCGAAGGGATTCCGCCGGGGACCGAAATCGTCATCCCCGAACGAACCGCTCCGCTCCAATAAGGGCGCGACTTTTTGCACCTCAGCCACAGCAAAGAGCCTTCGCTTCCCGCGCGCCCTGGCCCGTGAATCAGGTTGCAAATACTCCGGGGGTTCCCTAGGTTTCGAAACATGAACGCACGGACTTTGCTGCCCCTGTCTCTCCTTTCAGCCATCGTCGTTTTGGCCGTTTCTGTTTCAGCCGCCGAAACTCCGGCTGCGGCTCCTAAACCATCGGCGTCACCCAGCCTGCCGGACAACGAAGCCCAAGCGAAGGCACGCGCCGCCCTTCAAAGGGATGAGGTCAAACCGGTCCCAGCAGCCAAGCCGGCTCCGCAGGCTCCTCGGCAGGACGCGGTCAAACCCCCTCCGACGACCAAACCCGCTCCGCAGGCCCCGTCGGCCCAAACCCGCCCCGTGACGCCGAAGCCGGCAGTGAAACCGGCTGAACCCGTGGCGCCCCAGGTTTCCGTGCCGGCCCTGAGCGGACCCCAGCCGGACAATGCAGCCCAGTCCAAAGCCCGCGAGGCATTGCGACAGGAAGAGCCGGTCGAGGCCAGGCCCGTCACCTCGATACCCGAACCGGAGAAGCCGGCGAAGCCGACGGAGCCAAAGCCGGCAGTTCCCCAACCACAAACCGTCAGGTTGGAGGAGCCAATGGCCTCACCCGAGGCGAAGCCGTCGGAACGTGACGAGCCCAAGCCCGTCACCGCCGCACCCGCCAAGTCGAAACCCCAGCCCAGAAAGGACCAATCGCTGACCGCGGGCATGCAGGCCCCTGCCCTGCCCACCACGCCCCAGCAACAACAGGCGCTGGACGCGCTGCTTCAGCAGTATGCTTCCGACCAGATCTCCGCTGCCGAATACCACAGTCGCCGCGCCGAGATCCTGGGAGGCAAGTAATTCCCGACCCGCCCCGGGTCCAGCAAGACTGCGGTCGTCGATGGAGTTTCGTCGGCTGTGATCCAACTGTCACCCAGCCATGCATCATTTCCACTACGCCGGCAGACAACTGAAGTGCGAGGGTCTTTCATTGGAGACTTTGGCGAAGCGCTTCGGGACCCCGCTGTTTGTTTATTCACAGGCCACGCTCACCGACCATTACCGCCGACTGGACACGGCCATGTCCGGGGTGGATCACCAGATTTGCTTTGCGGTCAAATCCAACTCGAATCTTGGCGTGCTTCGGGTCCTGGCCAGCCAGAGCTCCGGATTTGACATCGTCAGCGGCGGCGAACTGCGCCGCGTGATGGCGGCGGGAGGCGACCCGCGCCAGTGCGTGTTTGCCGGCGTGGGCAAGACCGAGGAGGAGATCCGTCTGGCCCTCCGTCACCGGGTTTACAGCTTCAACGTGGAGAGCGAGGCCGAACTGCACCGGATCAGCCGCGTGGCGGCCGCGCTGCGGTGTCGCGCCCCCATCGCCTTACGGGTGAATCCGGATGTGGATGCCCGCACCCATGCCAAAATCACCACGGGCACCTACGAGAACAAGTTCGGGATCGCCTTCGAAACGGTGGAGTCGTTGTATGCCCGGGCGGCCCGGCTGCCGAACCTGTGGCTGCGTGGAGTTCAGATGCACATCGGCTCGCAACTCACCAGTGTCACCCCGTTCGAGGAAGCGGTCCGGAAGGTCGTCCCCTTGGCCCAACGCCTCAAGGAACGGCACGGCATCGAGTTCTTCAGCGTGGGCGGCGGCATCGGCATCGTTTACCAACCCGCTCTCGAAAGCGGCCAGGCCGACTGGTGGAAATCACCGGCGGGAAGCAAGATGCTCACCCCCGAGCGCTACGCCACCCGGCTCCTGCCGCTGCTCCAATCTGTCGGACTGCGCGTTCTCCTGGAACCCGGCCGTTTCATTTCGGGCAACGCCGGAGCGCTGTTGACCCGGGTGGAATATGTCAAACGGACCGGACGCAAGACGTTCGTGATCGTGGATGCGGCGATGAACGACTTGGTGCGGCCGGCCTTCTACGAGGCTTACCACGAGATTGTGCCCACCACGCGACGGCCTGGCCCGGTCATTCCCACGGACGTGGTCGGGCCGATCTGCGAATCTGGCGACACCTTCTGCAAGGAGCGTCCGTTGCCGCGGGTGAAGGAAGGCGACACGCTGGCCCTGTTGAGCGCCGGCGCCTATGGGTCGGCCATGGGTTCGACCTACAACAGCCGTCCGCTGGCCGCGGAGGTGCTGGTGAGCGGCTCCAAAGTCGCCGAGGTCAGGCGCCGCCAAGCCCTGAAGGACATGTGGAAAGACGAATCCGTTCCGACCTGGCTGCGGGTTTGAAACCCGTTTCGGTCCCCCATGGCACCGTAACAGGGCGGTGACCGCCGGCGGGGTCAGCAGGACGACACCCGCACGGTGAGATCCGCAACTTGCCGGAGAGGGTGCAGTGTCAAACCCGGCCGGGCATGACCTGATCCCCGCACGGTCAACCTCACCCCCGACGTTTTCCCAGCCTGGATTCCCGCTTCCTGGCGAACTCGGGTAAAAAAAAGCGGGATGGCTTGAAAGCCATCCCGCAGTGTTGAAATCAAGGGGAATTAGTAGCGCTCGCGCCGACCGCCACCGCCACCGCCGCTGTATTCGCGACGAGGACCGCGTCCGCCGCCGCCGCCGCCGCCGGGGCGCTCTTCACGAGGCCGAGCGATGTTGACGGTGATGGCCCGTCCGCCCAACTGAGCGCCGTTCAAGGCGTCAATGGCTTTCTGGGCCTCTTCGGGGCTGCTCATGGTCACGAAACCGAACCCGCGCGGACGACCGGTCATACGGTCCACCATCAGGTTGGCTTCCATGACGGTGCCGTGCGCCGCAAAGGCGTCGTGCAGTTCGTTTTCTGTCGTCTGGAACGAGAGGTTCCCTACAAACAACTTATTGTTCATTCTATCGATGATTTGCCTTCTAACACTGTCTCTCTCCAACCTGTTCCCGACCGCCGGGTTTCAAATCATCACTGAACGGGGTTCAACTGAGGATCCACCAGAACTTGGAAGTAGTTTGCAGTTATCTATTAGGCGGCGACACCATAACCGACCATCCGAGGTTTGCAAGCACCATTTTGAGAAATTTCTTGGGGGGGGGCGGAGGCCGGTTGGGGCCGGTGACCGGTCAATGGTTATCGGTTGGCGACTGAAGCCGCCTGCAACCCGCACGCTGGAAAGCACGGGCTTCAGCGCGGTTCATGGCCTCAACTCGCGTCCAGTCCTTTGAAGGTGCTCCCTGTCCATGCACGCCGAGGAGGGCCGCAAATCCCGGCGCCGCGGCACCGGCGCCCTGCCAGGGTGGAGACCAAAGCCGAATCGGGGTGAAAGGTCTGGTCGAGGAGGAGGAGTTTCAGAAACTGAAAGTGGGGAGGGTTGGGACATCGAACCGCGAATGACGGAGGGCGGGTCACAGGCGGTCCACGTACTCCTGCATGGCGGTTTCCTGACGTTCGATGCTTTCGACGAGTTTGAACTGGGTGCGGCAGCGGTCGAGATTGTGTCCCTCGCGGTGGGTGCGGAAATAGAGGTCACCGCTGAGGTAATCGGTCAGGAAGCGTAATCCAAGTTCGTACGTGATCAGTTTGCCGGAGAAGGCCAGGAGCTGCTTTTCGTAACGGTTGAGGAACTGTCCGGCCATGGACAGGTAACCGCGGGCCAGGGCTTTGTAGAGGGGCATTTGCATGCGAACCTTGCCGAGATCGATCTCGTCCTCGAGGGTGGGACTGGTGGTGGTGCGAACCATGTCGCCAAAGTCGTAAAGGACGCATCCGGGCATCACCGTGTCCAGGTCCACAATGCAAAGGGCCTCGCCGGTGGCGACGTCGAGCATGACGTTGTTGAACTTGGTATCATTATGGGTGATGCGCTCGGGGATGTGCCCGCGGGCCATGGCGTCGAGGATGACGTCCGCGATCGGTTCGCGGCGGAGGGCAAAGTTAATCTCGGCTTGCACGCTGGCGGCGCGATTGCAGCGGTCGGCTTGCACGGCGCGTTGGAAGGCCTCGAAGCGTTTGCGGGTGTGGTGAAAGTCCGGGATGGTGGCGTGCAATCGCGGCCCGGACAAATCGGTGAGCAAACCCTGGAATTCGCCGAAGGCGCGTCCGGCCTGGAAAGCCTGCACGGGGGATTGGACCGCCTCGAAGGTGCGCACGCCCTCGATGAATACAAAGGTGCGCCAGACATCGCCCTGACCGTTCTGGAGGAAGGACTGGCCATCGCGGGTGGGGATGATGTTGAGGGTGCGGCGGGTGAGGTCGGGCGCCCGGCTGGCTTCGAGTTTCTTGCGCAGGTGGAGGGTGACGCGCACGAGGTTGTGCATCACGGCGGCGGGTTTCTTGAACACGCTGCGGTTGAGTTTCTGGTGGATGTAGCGGACCCGGGTGCCGCCCTGGTCGTAGGTGGCGGTGTAGGTCTCGTTAATGTGCCCGATCTTGAGGGGTTCGGCATGGAGGATCTGCCCGTAGATCTGAAAGTGGCGCGAGATGTCTTTGAGCTGGGTTTCAGGTGGGATCATGGAGGGGCTAAATGCTGAAGTGCTGAAATGCTGAGACCGGAGACCGGGCTTGAATGCGTGTGGTGAAGCTCCCGAACCGTGTGCAGGCCGGTTCGCGCGCGATGCAGGCGGATGATCCACGGAATGAGCGCGGCCGCGACACCGGCTCCGGCGAGCCCTGCCAACACCAGCTGAAGGATTTGAGACATCGGGACTTGCAGGCTGTTTGTGTGTAATCCATCGGGCCAACGGCAACGCCCTCCCCACCGCCAGCTCATGGCTTGCCCGGGATTCGCGCTCATGCATACCAGACTTTGCGTCGGACCGCCAACCGTTTCCTGAAGGACGCCCCGCCAGGGTGCATCTGGACACTGCCCCCCGGAGCGCGGCCTTCAGGCCCGCTTCAACGTCCGAACGGCACGCGAGGAAGCGCTTGCTCCGCGGGCTTGCGAATGCTGAAGTGGCATCAATGCCGCGCCCCGGCCGGAATTCCGTTCGAGGACAGTGTCCAGATGCACCCCGCCGCCGTGGGTTCAGGGCTGCCACCCAGGGCTCAGACGCACCAGCCGGCCTTCGACCCGCACCTGGCCGCGCGCGATGGCCGCCAGGCATTGCGGATAAAGCTCGTGCTCGGCCTGGTGGATGCGCCGATGCAGAGTCTCCGGCGTGTCGCTCTCCAGGACCGGAACGGTCCGCTGCCCGATGATCGGTCCGGAATCCACACCCTGGTCCACGAAATGCACGGTGCACCCGGTGACCTTGACCCCATGATCCAGGGCCTGCTGCCACGAGGCCATTCCCGGAAAGGCCGGAAGCAGGGACGGGTGGATGTTCACCACGCGATTCTCGAAGGCTTTGAGAAAGGCGCCTTTGAGGATGCGCATGAAACCGGCCAGCACCACCAGGTCCACGCGTGCCTCCTGCAGGGCACCGAGGTAGGCGTGCTCGGCTTCCTCATCCAGCTTGGTGCGAAACTTCCCGGGCGCGAGGTAGAGGGCGGGCAGGTGGCGTTCCCGCGCCCGGTCGAGAATCCCCGCCTGCTCGACGTCACTGAGCACCAGCGCCACCTCGGCCGGGAGGCGTCCCGCCGCGCAGGCCTCGGCAATGGCCACAAAATTCGAGCCGGTGCCGGAACCCAGGATCCCCAGACGGAAAGGACGTTCGCTTCGCATGCCACGCCTTAATACCCGCCCAACCGCGCTCAGGGCAAGCGGGGAGCGCACCGTGTGATGCCGGGCGGAACGGTCCGATCTGCGAGCCGTCCGTCTGATGCCCACGGGCCACGCGGCTCCGCTGCACAACCCAATTCGCTCGGCAGCCGGACGCAAACCGGCACTCGCCAACCCACCGCCGGCTTTGCTAGGTTCGCCGCGGACGATGCAACAGACGCTCCGAACATGGGTCTCCGACTGGATGCAGGGCCTCGGCGCCGTGGCCTTGCTGGGGCGGGAGGCATTCCAGGCGGTCCTGAAATCCAGGACGCCCTGGCGCGAATTGCTCTACCAAGTCTATTTCGTCGGGGTCAAATCCCAGTCGGTCGTCCTGATTACCGGCGCCTTCACCGGCATGGTGCTCAGCGCCCAGACGTATTTCCAGTTTCACAAGGTGAAGATGGACACCGCCACGCTGGCGGTGACAGGGGTTTCGATGTGCAGCGAGCTGGGGCCGGTACTGACCGCACTGATGGTGGCGGGCCGCGTGGGGGCCGCCATCGCCGCGGAGCTGGGGACCATGCGGGTGACCGAACAGGTGGACGCCCTCCGCACCCTGGCCACGCACCCGGTGGACTATCTCGTGGTGCCCCGGTTGCTGGCCTTGCACATCGCCATGCCGGTGCTGACGCTGGAGGCCATCGGGGTGGGGATCGGAGCCGGCTACCTGGTTTGTGTGCGCCTCTTGGACATCGACCCGACCTATCTGTGGGCCAACATGCTCCGCTACACGGACGTCCCCGACCTGCTGACGGGACTCATCAAGTCCGTGGTTTTTGGCGGTGTGATTGCCTTGATCGGCTGTTACAAGGGCCTGTGTTGCGGCGAGGGAGCCGAGGGCGTGGGGCGCGCCACCACCGAGGCGGTTGTCTATGCCTCGATCACCATCCTCATCTCGAACTTCTTCCTGACCATGGCCCTGGGTCCCCTGCTGGCCGGACTATGATCGAGGTCTGCCAGCTCCGGAAAGGATTCGGCACCCAGACGGTGCTGGACCGGGTGGACTTCTCCATCGAGAAAGGGGAGTCGGTCGTCATCATCGGACGCAGCGGGTGCGGCAAGAGCGTCCTCCTCAAGCATCTCATCGGGTTGCTGATGCCGGACGCCGGCGAGGTGAAGGTCGAGGGCCAGGTCATCTCGCGCATGAGCGAACGCGAACTGCTGCGCGTCCGGTCCAAGTTCGGCATGTTGTTCCAGGGCTCCGCCCTTTTTGATTCCATGACCGTCGCGGAGAATGTCGGGTTCGCCTTCCGCAACCGGACCGGCCTGAGCCCGTCCGAAGTCCGGCGCCGCGTGACCGAGGCGCTCGAGATGGTGGACCTGCGGGGCATCGAGGAGAAACGTCCGTCCGAACTGTCCGGCGGCATGAAGAAACGGGTGGGCCTGGCGCGCGCCATCGTGTATCAACCGGAAATCCTGCTCTATGACGAGCCCACGACCGGCCTGGACCCGATTGTGTCGGACAGCATTGATCAGTTGATCATCCGCGTGCGGGACCGGCTCCGGGTCACATCGGTGGTCGTCACGCATGACATGCGCAGCGCACGGCGGGTCGGGCACCGGATCCTCATGCTGCACGGGGGCCGGATTTACGCCGGCGGCAGCCCGCAGGAAATCTTTGCGTCGCCGGACCCGGTGGTGCGACAGTTCGTGGCGGGGGTTTCGGATTTGAAAACGGTGGATTCCTAGAGATGAGCAAGTCACGTTTGGAACTCAGAGTGGGAGTGTTCGTGGCCGCGGGCCTGGTGCTGCTGGCGGTGATGATGATCCAGTTCAGCAAGGGCAAGTCGTTCTTTCGCGGGACCTACACGGTCACCATCAACACGGCCAATGTCGGCGGCCTCCAGAAGGGCGCCAGCGTCCTGCTGGCCGGCGTGCCCGTCGGCAACGTCAGCCGCATCGACCTGGGACCCCAGGGCACCAACGTGTGCATCTCCGTGGAGATCCTCGACGAGTATGTCATCCACGGCGACGCGCAATTTGTCATCGAACAGTCCGGGTTTCTCGGGGACCAGTATGTGGCCATCATCCCGCAGGCCAACCTGGTCCCCCCGCTGAAGCCGGGCGACGAGGTCTTCTGCCCGACACCGTTCAACCTGCAGGCCGTGGCCCGGGATGCCGCCGGGTTCCTGCAGCGCATCGACCAGACCGCCCGCGACCTGAACGCCGCCATCGTCGAGGTGCGCCGCGTGTTCCTGAACGAGCAGACCCTGTCCAACCTCGCGGATACCGCGAGTTCGCTGCGGGAGACGTCGTCCGAAGCCCGGGTCACCGTCCGCAATGTCAACCAGGTCGTGGAGGCCAATCGCGACTCCATCGCGAGCGCCATCAGCAACCTGGTCCAGTTCTCGGACGGCTTGAACGTGTTTGCAGACTCCGCCAATGCGCTGATCAATACCAACACCCCGCCCATCAACCAGTCGATCCAGGACATCCGGGAGTCCACCGATTCGCTCAAGCGGCTGCTGAAAAAGACCGAGTCCGGGGACAACCTCGCCGCCGCGCTGTTGTCCGACGAGGAGCTGGCCAATGAAGTGACGCAGATCGCCCATAACCTCAGCATCACCACCAGCAACCTGAACGAGCGCGGACTGTGGGGCATCCTGTGGAAGAAGAAGTCGCCACCGCCTCCGACAACCCCGGAACCGGTCGAGCCACTGCGCTCGCCGCGCGATCCCTTTCGGTGACCTATGAACATGTGGACCATTCGCATTCTGTTTCTGAGCCTGTGCACGATGGGCGGCTACGCCATCAGCCAGGTGCGGCCGGAGTCCATCCAGTGGCCGTCCTCCGGTTTCCTGGGCTGCGTGATCGGCGCCGGCTTTGGCTGGCTGTTGATTGCCCTGGATGAAATGCTCAAGGGCTTCTCCCTGCGCGCCTTCTCCGCCACCACCTTCGGCCTGGTCCTGGGCACCGTGGTGGCCAAACTGATCGATTCCTCGGGCCTTTTCGAATACGTCGAGACCCCACCCACCCGCTGGATCATCCGCCTCTGCCTCTTCCTGAGCTTCGGCTACATCGGCATCGTGCTGGCCATGCGCAGCAACAAGGAGGATTTCTCCCTGCTCATTCCCTACGTGCGCTTCGTGCCCCGCAACGAGCCGGTCAACCTGCTCCTGCTCGACACCAGCGTGATCATCGACGGACGCATCGTCGAATTGCAGGCCACCGGCATCATCGACGGCCTGCTGGTGGTACCGCGCTTTGTCCTGTCCGAACTGCAACAACTCGCTGACTCGCACGATGCTTTGAAACGCGAACGGGGCAAGCGCGGCCTGGACCTGCTCAAGACCCTGCAGGACAACCCCAAGGTGTCCGTGCGCATCCATGAAGGCGATTTCCCACAGGAAAAGGGCGTGGACGGCAAGCTGATCCGCCTGGCCCAGAACCTCAACGCCCGGCTCTACACCAACGACTCGAACCTGGCCCGGATCGCCACCCTCCAGGGAGTCACCACGGTCAACCTGCACGAAGTCGCCCGGTCACTGCGCGCCAGCCTGGTCCCCGGCGAACCTATCCTCCTGCGCATCTCGAAGGAAGGTCGCGACAAGGGCCAGGGCGTGGGCTACCTGGCCGACGGCACCATGGTGGTGGTCAAGGACGCCCAGCACCTCGTCGGTCACGAAGTCGAGGCCCGGGTGCAAAGCACCATCCAAACCGGCTCCGGGTTGATGGTCTTCGCCGAGTTGCGGGACAAGGGGGCGGACACGGGATTCATCTCCCGGGCCTGAAACCAGAGGATGCGCCAGCCATGACCTTGGTGACCGTTTACCGCGCTTTCAACCCGGCTGACGCCCATTTAATTCGCAGCCGGCTGGATGCGGCGGGGTTCCACGCGGTGGTCCAGCACGAACTGGCGGCATTGACGATGGAGGGCTACTCGCAGGCGGCAGGCGGAATCCTGGTCCAGGTGCCGGACGTCGAGGCCGAATCCGCCCGGACCCTCATCGAAGCCACAGAGGACGATCCATCCGAAGGTCCCGGCGATGCCTCACCCGACTGACGTCCCCCACGAAGACCACCTCATGTCCAAGAACCCCGACGCTTTGTTCCAACTCCTGCGCCGCAAACTCCCGCCCGGCGAACTTCTCCTGGATCGCGCCCAGCTCGAACCCTATGCGGCCGACAAGTGGTTTGCCTCGCACCGTCCCGATGCCGTCGCCCTGCCCCGCTCCACCGCCAGCGTGTCGAAGATCCTCGCGTTCGCCCATCGCCACAGCATCCCGGTCACACCGCGCGGCGCCGGACACGGTTACGTGGGCGGCTGCGTGCCGGTCCGCGGCGGCCTCGTCCTGTCCCTCGAAAGGCTGAACCGCATCCGCGAGATCAACCCGCGCGATTTCGTTGCCGTGGTCGAGGCCGGGGTGATCACCGCCACGCTGCAGGAACGCGCCGAGACGCAGGGCCTGTTCTATCCGCCCGACCCCGCCAGCCGGGCGAACAATTCCATCGGCGGCAACATCGCCACCAACGCCGGCGGCCCGCGCTGTCTCAAGTACGGTGTCACCCGCGATTACGTGCTCGGATTGGAAGTGGTGCTGGCCGACGGCACGGCCCTCCGCCTGGGGGGACGCACCCACAAGAACAAGACCGGATTCGATCTGCACCGGCTGTTCGTGGGGTCGGAAGGCATGCTCGGCGTCGTCACCGCCGCCACGCTCAAGCTCCTGCCCAAACCGCAAACCCGCGCCGTGCTGGCCGCGGGATTCCGCTCGCTCCGCGATGCCGTCCAAAGCCTCCATGACATCCTGGAAGCCGGCTTCCTCCCGGCCGCCCTCGAAATTGCTGACGCGTTCACGCTGGCTGCTGCTTTCAAACGGACGGGCAGCGAACGATTGCGCGGCTGCAAAGCCCACTTGATCGTCGAGGTGGATGGACGCCAGCGATCCGTGCAGTCCGAACTCCAGGAACTGGGTCGCCTCGTTCGTCGCCACCGGCCCTTGTTTCTGGAGCAGGGCCTGGGTGACCGCCAATGCGAAGCCGTCTGGCAGATCCGCCGCGAGTTCAGCTATTCCCTCCGCGATACCGGCCTGACCAAGCTCAACGAGGACGTGGTGGTCCCGCGCGGCCGGTTGCAGGACCTGTTCGCCTTCGCCTCAACCCTCCAGAAACGCCACGGCCTGGCGGTGGCCTGCTTCGGTCACGCCGGCGACGGCAACATCCACGTCAACGTGATGGTGGACGTCAAACAACCCGGCAGCCGGAAGCGGGCGAACGCGGCCCTGGACGATCTCTTCACCCAGGTCCTAAAATGGGGCGGCGCGATCACCGGGGAACACGGGGTCGGCCTGGCCAAGAAACGCTGGTGGCCCCTGGCGGTCTCTCCTGCCACCCGCAAGCTGCACCGAACGATCAAAAACGCGCTGGATCCGAAAGGAATTCTCAATCCGGGCAAGTTCTTGTGAGACATCCCTCTCCCTGAACCGGTGGGAAGGTGGGGCCGCACTGCGCGCGGCCCGGCGCCGGGGCGCCGGCGCCCAGGTCCATGGTCCCAACGCGCGATCTCTTGATGGTGGAGGCTCCCCCTGAACGTCGTAGCCGCGGACGCCTGCCTGTGCGGGGCACGCAGACAGGTGAGTCCGCGCTGATCTCCGGCTCCGAGGGCGGAAGGATGCCCGAATGGCTGAGGGCGACGTCCACCGGTTCACCGCGCGGAACCGGGCTTGGGAGAATCCTCCCCGCCAACCATCACCACAAACTCCCCCTTCAAGGCCCGCTGCTCGATCACGGCCTGGAGCTCGGCTGGTGTGCCGCGCAGGAATTCCTCGAATTTTTTAGTCAACTCGCGGGCCAACACCACCGTGCGCGCGGGAAAGACCTCCGCCAGTTCACCGAGAAGCTTTTCGATGCGGTACGGCGATTCGTAGAACACCAGCGTGCCGTCCACCGCCGCCAGGAGCTCGAGTTGCTTGCGCCGCTGGCCGGATTTGTGGGGTAGAAACCCGACGAAATGAAACTCGTCCGTGGACAGGCCGCTGGCGGTGAGGGCCGCGACCAAGGCGCAGGCGCCGGGCACCGGCTCGACGCGCCACCCCGCCGCCAGCGCGGCCCGGACCACGCGTTCGCCCGGATCGCTGATCCCCGGCGTTCCCGCGTCCGTGACCAGCGCCACCTTTTCACCACGCCCCAGCCGATCGAGAATCTCCTCGCTTCGCCGCGCTTCGTTGAACTGGAAGTAACTGAGCAGCGGTTTGCGGATCTCGAAGTGTTTCAGCAATTGCCCGGTCCGGCGCGTATCCTCCGCCGCCACCACATCGCACTCCCGCAACACCCGCAACGCGCGCAGGGTGATGTCCTCCAGGTTCCCGATGGGCGTGGCGACCAGGTAAAGCGTTCCCGGCTGGAGGGAGGGCAAACTCATGAGGAGAACCTGCCGCACCTCGCCTACTTCCCAATCCCGCGCTCGCTGGCGCGGACGAACTGGACCAGGTGCCGGAGCTCGGGAAGGTCCGCCACGTCCTTCTCAATCTGCGCCAGGGCGTTGGTGATGGTCAGACCCTCACGAAACAGGATCTTGAAGGCCTGGCGGATGGCCGCCTGCGCCTCGTCGGAGATCCCGTTGCGCTCCATGCCAACCTTGTTCACGGTGCGCGTCGAAGCCGGGTTGCCGTCGGCCATCATAAACGGCGGCACGTCCTGGACCACCTTGGAACAGCCGCCGATGATGGACATGCGGCCGATCCGGCAAAACTGGTGAACGGCCGCCAGACCGCCGACAATCGCGTGATCCTCGACCACCACATGCCCGGCCAGGGTGCCGACGTTGGACATGACGATGTGGCTGCCCAGGCGGCAGTCGTGCGCCACGTGGGCGTAGGCCAGCAGGTTGTTGTGCGAGCCGATGACAGTGGCGTCGCCGTCGCTCGTGGCGCTGTGCACCGTGACGTGTTCGCGGAAGGTGTTGTGGTCCCCGATCTCCGTGCGGGTCACGCCGCCTTTCCACTTCAGATCCTGGGTCTTGAACCCGATCGAGGCGAAGGGGAACAGTTCGTTGTCCGCCCCGAGCCGGGTGTGACCATCGATGACCACATGCGAATGCAGCCGGCACCGGGGCCCCAGCTCGACCTGTCCGCCGATGACGCAATAGGGGCCGATTTCACAACCCTCCCCGAGCTTCGCCTGCGGATGAATGACCGCGGTGGGATGGATCGCGCTCATGCCGGGTTGGCGTCCTGGATCATGAACGTCACTTCCGCCTCGCTGACCACCTCGCCGCGCACCTTGCAGATACCCTGGGCCCGGCCGATGCGGCCGCGCGACTTCTTGAGCGTGATGTCAATGACCAGGGTGTCGCCCGGGAACACGGGCCGTCGCCACTTGACCGCCTCGGCGGACATGAAGTAGGCAATCTGACCGGTGGTGGCGGTGCGCTGGATCATCAGCATGCCCGCCACCTGCGCCATCGCTTCCAACTGGAGCACGCCCGGCATGATCGGGTGCCCGGGAAAATGCCCTTGGAAGAACGGCTCGTTGATCGTCACGTTCTTGATGCCGACCACATGATCCCCCTCCATGACCACGATCCGGTCCACCAACAGGAAGGGGTACCGGTGGGGCAGGCTCTTCATGATCTCCTCCACCCCCAGCAACGTCGGGCGCGAAGCGTCGTCCCCGGCCAGCGCCGACGGCGGAGTCTCCGGCGCGGGCGGCGGTGGGCCAAAGGCCTGCATGACCTTTGCCGGACGGGAGATCTGGTCGCTGATCAGCCGCGCCATCTCGCAATTGGAGGAGTGACTGGGTTTGATGGCAATCAGATGCCCCCGCAAAGGCCGCCCCACCAAGGTGAGGTCGCCGATGATGTCCAGGATCTTGTGCCGCACGAACTCGTCGGGATACCGCAGCGGCTCGGTGGTCAGCACCGCGTCGTCCCGGATCACCACCGCGTTCTCCAGGCTCCCTCCCTTGATCAGGCCGTTCTTGATCAGGAACTCGATCTCCTCGAAAAAGCAGAACGTCCGGGCATGCGCCAGGTCCACCTTCCACGTCTCGGGATTCACCACCACGCTCAGGAACTGCGTAAACCGGCTCCGGCTGTCCGAACTGGTGCAGGAGATGCGAAACACATCGTCCGGCAGCATGGTCAACTGGGACTCGCCGGACTGAAGCTGAATCGCTTCAGTGATGGAATAATCCTCGCGCGGCTCGTGCTGGGCCTCGATGCCCGCGTCCTCGACCAGCCGGCAGTATTCCCGGGCGCTGCCGTCGGCGATGGGCGGCTCGTTCGAATCCAGCTCCACCACGGCGTTGTCGATCTGGTATCCCGACAGCGTGGCCAGCACGTGCTCGACGGTGTGAATCTTGACGTTGCCCCTCGAGAGGGTCGTCGAGCGGTTGGTCTCGCTCACATTCTGCACCCGCGCCTCGATCTCCGGCTGGCCCTCGATGTCCACCCGGCGGAAGCGCAGGCCCGTCCGGGGCGGAGCCGGGCGCAGGGTCATGGTCACCCGGTTGCCGCTGTGCAATCCCAGCCCGGAGTAGCTGACGGCGCGCCCAATGGTTTGTTGCGGTAGCACCGCCGCATTAAACCGACGGACCGCCGGGTTGGCAAGCTCCCGACCCGGACAGGCCAGGGCGGTAGCATCTTGACACTATCCTCGAACCCAATTCGGGCCGGGGCGCGGCATTCATGCCGCTTCAGCATTCGCAAGCCCGCGGAGCAAGCGCTTCATCGCGTGCCCTTTGGACGTTGGAGCGCCTGAAGGCCGCGCTCTGGGGACGCTGGCCAGAAGCCCTCGGCCAGGGCCGGCACATCACAGTTTTCCTGCGGCGGGAAGGCCAATCTCAGGCAACAGCAAGGCTCGAACGGGAACCTGCTCCTCGCATGATCGCAAGCCCTACCCCCCGGCGTAGGCTGCTGCCGCATGAATCGGCGTTACTCACTTGAGCCCGGAAACCCCGCTGGCCAACGCCCCATCGGGCAAGCCAAGGGGGCGCGCCCCGCGCGTGGATTTCAGCCGCCGCTTGAGATCGGCCCCGGTTGCTCCTATAGTGCCCCTGCCGCCGCCATCCAGCCGCTCTCCCGGGCCCCCAAGCCGACGCTGGGGGCTTCGAGCACGGGCTGGCACAGGACGTGCCGTGGTTGCCGCAACTCAATGACGTTGAATCCGTATCTGATGCGAGTGAGCGCTCGAACGCTCGCGGTGCTTCTGGTGGTTTGCCTGATCCGTCCCGGGGATGCCCCGGCAGCGCAGACCACCGGAGCAACCAAACTCATCCACCTCCGAAACGAACCGATCCGCACCGAAGCCAAACCCGCCCCATCCGCTCAGGCCCGTGCTGGACAGACAGAGCAGCCGTCGGATCGACGATTGCACATTCTCCAGTTTGAAGGCGTGCCGCGCGCCGAGTGGCGGGCGGCGCTGGAACGCCTGGGGGTGGACCTGATTTGTTACGTGCCCGAGGATGCCTTCCTCGCCAACCTGGGCAACACGCCTCCCGGCCATATCCGCCGGCTGGACTTCATCCGCTGGGTGGGGCCCTGCCGTCCGGAACACAAGGTTCAGAGCGCACTGCTCGATCAGTTATCGCCGACCACCCCGCCAACAGGCTGGCTGGATGTCAGTGTCCTGATCGCCCCGCGCGCGACGCCGTCCGAGATGGCGGGTTTGCGGGCCCTGTTCAACGGGAGAAATTCCGCGAGCCGGTTGCGCGTCGGGACGGTCCTGCGCGGGCGGCTACCCGCGGCGCGCCTGGCGCAACTCGCCGAGTCCGATGCCGTGCTGTGGGTCGAGCCCGCCCCACGCCTGAAGCTTTTCGACGAGGAGGCGGCGAAGATCGTCGGGGGCGATGACGGGCTTCGCGGCACGCCCACGCTCACCCAGCAGTTGGGTTACGACGGCAGCGGGGTGGTGGTGGCGGTGGCGGACAGCGGGCTGGACAGCGGGAACACCAACTCCCTGCACCCCGATCTGGCCGGGCGGGTCGATGCCCTTCTGTCCTACGGCGTGGCGGGCGGCGGCGACTACCACAGCCACGGCACGCATGTGGCCGGCATCATTGCGGGCAACGCAGCGGCGGGGGAGGCGGACGGGTTCGGGGCGCGTTACGGATTGGGAGTGGCGTCGGGTGCTCACATCGTCTCGCAGCGGATCTTCGACGACGCCGGAGCCTTCACCTACACGAACGCCAGTTTCGAGACGCTCACGCGCGATGCCGTCAATGCCGGAGCCCAGGTGGGCAACAACAGTTGGGGCGAGGACACCCAGGGCCGCTACGACCTCAGTGCGATGGAGTTCGACGCGCTCGTGCGCGACGCCAACACCTCGCTGCCCGGCGACCAACCCTACATCCTCGAGTTCTCCGCCGGCAACGCCGGGCCCGGCGAACAAACCATCGGCAGCCCGGCGTTGGCGAAGAATGTCCTCGCCACCGGCGCCACGGAGAACAACCGGTTCGACCTCCCCATCCCGGAGTATCCCCTCTACGGCAGCGGCCAGGAAACCATGGCGGACTTCTCGAGCCGCGGCCCCTGCGAAGACGGACGGATCAAGCCGGACCTCGTCGCGCCGGGCACGTGGATCGCGTCCCTGCGTTCCGTCTTTGCCAATGACGCGTATGCCTGGTGGCCCATCTCGGAGGACTACATGTATCAGGGGGGCACCAGCCAGGCCGGGCCGCACGCCGCCGGCGCCGCCGCCGTGTTCGTCCAGTTCTATCGCTCCCAGTTCAACAGCCAAACCCCCTCCCCCGCCCTCGTCAAGGCCGCCTTGATCAACTCCACGGTGGACATGGACAACACGCTGGGCGACACCGGTCCGGCGCCCAACAACGACGAGGGCTGGGGGCGGCTGGATCTGACGGACCTCATCGTGACCAATGTCAACTCCGCGCCCCGCTACTACCAGTATCTCGACCAAACGCTCGCGCTGACCAACAGCCAGGTCTATTCGCAGCACCTTTTTGTGCGGGACGCCGGCCAACCGCTGAAAATCACCCTGGCCTACACCGACGTTCCCGGATTTCCCGGCGCGCTGCCGGCCCTGGTGAACGATCTGGATCTGGAAATCGTCGCACCCGATGGCACGCTGTACCGCGGGAACCAGTTCGGCGCCGGCGAATCGGCCCCCAACGCCCCCACGCCGGACAAGCTCAACAACGTGGAGGGCGTTTACCTGTCCCAACCCGCCCCCGGCGATTACCTCCTGCGCGTGCGCGGCAGCCGCGTCGTGTCAGACGCGCTCACCAACACCCCGGCCGTCACGGACCAGGACTTTGCGTTGGTGTCCTCCGGCGATCTCGTCCGTCCGGGCACAGGCTTCATCCTGTTGGATCGCCCCAGTTACACCGCGCCGGGCGTCATGCAGATCACGGTGCTGGACACCGCGCGCGCCGACAGCAACGCGGTCAGTGTGCTGGTGACGAACCTCACTTCGCATCAGTCGGTCGGCCGCTCCCTGAACGCCGCAGGCAATTACGGGATGTTCACCGGCGCCGTCACCACCGTGACCGGCACCGCCGGGGCCGGTCAGCTCCAGATCGCCCACGGGGATCAACTGGAGGCGGATTATTGTGATTCGACCGCCACCAAGCGCATCGCCACCGCCGTGGCCGACCGGGTGGTGCCGGGGATCAGCTCCGTGACCTCGCTGGTGGACGTCGGCGTGCTGACCATCACCTGGCAGACCAGCGAGCCGGCGACCTCCATCGTTCGTTATGGCACCAACAGTTCAAATCTCAATCTGGCAGTCACGAATCGGGCCCTGGTCACCAGTCACGTGGTCAAGCTGACCGGACTGAATCCCGGCCAGACCTACTACTATCTGGTCGCTTCCTCCGATGCCGCCGGCAACACCGCCACGGACAACCGCAGCGGGCTTTTCTACACGTTTACCGGCGTGCGGACACCGACGGTGCTGCTGGTCGACGCGTACGACACCCTGGCGGAACAGGCCAACGGCTCGACGGTGATCCCCGATGGCGCCTACACCAATGTGCTGGCCTCGGCGGGCGTCAGCTACGGATTCTGGAAGGTAAACCAGCGCGGCTACCCGCAACTCGCCGACCTCCAGCCGTTTCCGGTTGTCCTCTGGCGGCTCACCGACGATATCATCAATTACGGCTATGACGCGGATGGCCTTCCCGACCCGGCGGCGACCAACAACACGCTGAACCCGCAGCAGCAATACATGATTCAATCCTACCTGAACGGCGGCGGCTCGTTCTTCATGTCTTCCATGAGCATCCTGTCCCAGATCGGCAGCGGGCCGTTCCGGCGCAACGTGCTCCAGGTGGCCAGCTTCAAGCGCAACCCGGATCCGCCCGTGGCCTGCTCGGAATGTGACGAGGATTTCACCGTGCCCGCCATCTCCGGCGCACCCGCTTCCCTCGCCAGCGGCGTGAACGTGACGCTCGACTACAGCAACTATCCGTCGGTCGATTTTGACGGGCTCATGCTGGGGCCGGACTTTTCCGACACCTTCACGCCGTCGTCCGAGTCCACGGCCGTCATGTTCGAATCCGTGTCCCATAAACCCTGCGGCATGAGCTACCCGAACGTCGGCGTGGACAGCCCCGGTCGCGTCGTCTTCCTGTCGCTTCCGTTCGACACGGTGCCCACGAACGGACCCGCCCCCAACGACGCGGTGACGCTGATGAAGAATGTCATCCGCTTCCTGGCGCCGGGCGCGAATGGCGCGGGCGTGGTCTTTCTGGACAATCTAGTCTATACGACCAACAACCTCGTGACCGTGGAGGTGGGGGATTCCAGCCTGGCGGGAACCGGCCAGACCCAGGTCAGCTTTGGCGCCAGTTCGCGAACCAATCGCACGCCCGTGACGCTGCGGGAGACGACACACGCGGGTCTTTTCCGGGGCACGCTAACCGTGGTGGGAACTGGCGCCGCGACGAACCAGTTGCAGGTGAGCAACGGTGACACCCTCACCGCGACGTATTTTGATGCCTCGAACAACAGCAACGTCACCGCCACGGCCAGCATCGACACCGTAGCGCCCGGGGTTTCCGATGTGGCAGCGACCGCCGACATCGCCAACGCCCGGGTGACCTGGCGGACCTCGAAGCCGGCGGATTCAGCCGTTCAATACGGACTGTCGCAGTTCCTCGGCCAGGCGGCTTACGCAAACACGCCGGTTACCAATCACGCCGTCACGCTCCGCGGACTCTCGGCCAACCGGACCTATTACTACCGGGTCGTCAGCCGCGACCTCGCCGGCAACACGACGGTGGACGATAACAACGGGAGCCTTTACACGTTCCAAACGCTCCCGGCGCCGGCCCCACCCTGGTTCACCGACCTCGAAGAGGGCACCAACGGCTGGACGGTGGTGCCGGATCCGACGTATGGTTCCGACTTCAACTGGCTGCTGGGCACGCCCAACAGCGACTTGGCCACCAACGCGGCCTCCGGCTTGAACGTGTGGGGATGCGGCCTCAACGGCGAGCAAGTGTCCTTCGTCGCCAGCAGCTTCCTGGTCAGCCCGATCATCGACCTGTCCGGCGTCACCGCCGCCACGCTCACCTTCTCGAATCGATGCGACTTCAGTCGGGTGGAACCTCTGTTTGGTCTCTATTATCTCGAGGACGGCGTGGTCTTCATCCGCACCAACAGCAGCATTCCGATCAATGAAAGCCTCCCGGTCGCCAATGACTTTATGGACACGGTCGCCTACGACTGGCAGTTGGAGACTGTGAACCTGACACCTTTCGTGGGGAAATCCATTCAACTGGTCTTTTACTATCAGGCCTTTGAGTCGCCCGTGTACGGCTGGCTGATCGACGACCTCCGCATCACCGGCACCGCCGCGGTCGGGAATATTAGCATCACCAAGAACCTCGAACAGGGCGCCTGGTCCTTGTCGTCCGTTTCCTCCCTCGGCCTCGTGCCGGTGCAGACCGACACCACCCCGTCGGTCACCTTGAGCAATGTCCCTGCGGACCAGTACGTCGTGCAGTTCAGCGAGGTGCCCTACTACCAGACCCCCACGAACCAGACGAACACCCTGAGCGCCGGCGCGACGGTGAATTTCACCGGCACCTACGCCTTCCTCGATGGCAACGGGAATGGCATGGCCGACAGTTGGGAGCGGGACTATTTTGGGTCCGCCTCGACCAACCGCACCGCGTTGACGGACACCGACGGGGATGGTCTGTCGGACTACGAGGAGTTCATGGCCGGCACCAATCCCACCAACGCCGCCTCGCGCCTCAATGTGTCGCTGACCCTCCAATCGAATGTCTGGGTGCGCCTCCAGTGGCCCTCGACCCCCGCCCACGGCTATCGCCTCCAAAGCACCACCAATCTCGTCCAGTGGGCGCCGGTCATGGACTGGACGCGCGCCAGCAGTTCAACCATGACCCAACTCCTCGCCAGGCCCATCCGCTCGACGCTCTACCGCGTGCAGGTGCGGCCGTAGTGCCGGTGTTCCGGCGCCTGCCGCGCGGCAGTCCGTCCTCCGCAGTAGCCCTGCTACGGAGGATGGACGCGGCCCTACCTTCCCACCGGTTCATGGGCAGGGTGTCTGGGGCGCCGGACCCCAAGCCGGTCGGGGCGGTTGTAACACTGTGCAGATCTTCTCCGGGAGGGCCTTGCGCTTCAAAGCCGAGGGGGCGTTGACCCTTCCGGCCATCCGCCCGGGGAACCGCCGCCACTGGATTGCCATTGCACCAGGGGCAGCACGCTGCCGCATTCGAGGCACGGATAGGCGGTATATTCGGTGCCGCAGTGCGGACACACCCCGCCTGTCCCAAAAAGGTCGAAGGGTTTCTGGCATTGGCCGCATCGCCAAAAATCACCGGTCGGCGGTACCGTCCGGCATACGGGACACACATACCCTTCGCGACGCCGCGCCGCTTCCATGCGCGCCATGGCCCGCGCCTGGATCAAGCCGCGTCCGCAGTTCAGCAGGATGAACACCGCCAGGATCCCCAGCCAGATACTGCGGCCCCAGATTGCCAGCCCAATCAATCCCACCACGCCCACCATGCCGATGACCGCGGCCGCCATCAGGCTGCGCGCCGGCCCCACGACAAACCAGAGCAGCGAGCGCAGGATCTGCCCGCCATCCAGCGGATACACAGGCAAGAGATTGAAGACCAGCAGGCCGAGGTTGATGAACCACAGCGACAGCAGCAGGGTATAAACATCGGGCCATGCCTCCGGCCAGCCCAGGGAACGCCCCGCCAGGACGGCCAGGCTCAGCAACGGGAACAAGACCAGGTTGACCAGCGGCCCGGCCGCGATGCTCCACAACGTCGCCCCCGGACGATGCGGCGGCGCCACGTAAGCCACCCCACCCAGCGGCCACAACACGATCTGGTCCGCGCGCCCGCCTACCTGCCGGCAGGCCAGCGAGTGCCCGAATTCATGCATCAGCACGATCACGAAGAGGGCGACATATTCAGCGGCGTTCCACACCATCGAGGAATACTCCGACGTGCGCTGGCTGATCCCGTAATACGCCACGAGAAACCATGACCAGTGGAGAAAGACAGTGACCCCGGCGAGTCGGAACAGCCGGAACGAGCCTTGATGCGTCGGCAACACGCCGCAGGGTTAACACGCGCGGTCCGGGGCCGACAAGGCATTTGCACCGGGCCCGGCGCGCGGTGGGCGCATCTGCACACTGTCCCGGCGCGCGGCCTTCAGGCCGCTTCAGGGTTCGAGCGCATCAAGACGAAACTACTGGCCGGTGGGCGGGCGGACGGTGAAGCGGCGTAAACGCCGCGCTCCCGCCGATTGGGCCTCGCGGACAGTGTCAAGATACACCCGGGCGCGGTTGCGTGAACCGCAGCAGCTACACCCAGTCGCAAGGCCGACCACCTGAACGTGGGCTCCTGGAGCTTCGTGGCTGCTGCGGGTCGCGGACCCGCGGTCCGGAGCGCCGACCCCCGCAGACGCGGTCTTTTCATTTCCTTCCCCGCCCCCTACCCTGCCTGCGCACTATGGGTCTGCGCCTGTTCAACACGCTCACACGGTCCGTCGAACCCTTCGCCCCGCTCGATCCGGCCGGCCGGCGGGTCGGGATGTACTGCTGCGGCCCCACCGTCTATGACTTCGCGCATATCGGCAATTGGCGCACGTTCGTGTTCGCCGACCTGGTGCGCCGGACGCTGGAATTCCGCGGATTCATTGTCAACCACGTCATGAACATCACGGACGTGGAGGACAAGATCATCAAGCGGGTGAAGGAGACCGGCCAGCCGCTGCGCGAGTTCACCAGCCGCTATGAATCCGCCTTCTTCGAGGATCTCCAGACGCTGAATTGCCTCCCGCCCCATCTCACCCCGCGCGCCACGGACCATATTCCCGACATCCTCACGCTGATCGGACAGCTGATCACGCGGGGGGTGGCCTACCAGGCGCCGGATGGATCGGTGTACTTCAGTATCGAGAAGTACCGCGGATGCGGCTGCACTTACGGACAGCTCGTGCGGCTCAACTTCGACGAGATGCGCACGGGTGAGCGCGTGAAGAACGACGAATACGCCAAGGAATCGCTGGCCGACTTCGCCCTCTGGAAGGCCCGCGTGCCGGAGGACGGCGACGTGTTCTGGCCCAGTCCGTGGGGCGAGGGGCGTCCGGGCTGGCACATCGAGTGCAGCGCCATGAGCATGAAGGCGCTCGGGCCCAGCTTCGACCTCCATCTGGGCGGCGAAGACCTGGCGTTCCCCCATCACGAGGATGAAATCGCGCAGAGCGAAGGCGCCGGCGTGCAACCCGCCGGCCAACGCTTCGTCAAACACTGGCTGCACGGCGCCCACCTGCTGGTCGAAGGCCGCAAGATGGCCAAGTCGCTCGGCAACTTCTTCACCCTGCGCGACCTGCTCAACCAGGGATTCAAGGGACGCGAGGTGCGCCATCTCCTCCTCAGCGCGCATTACCGCGAGACCTTCAATTTCACGCTGGACGGGTTGCACGGCGCCCGGACTGCGCTGGGACGGATCGATGAATGCGTCGGCAAACTGCGCGAGTTGGCGGGCCCGGCAACCGCCGAGCCGGATCCGGCCCTGGTGAATCGTTTCACCGACGCCCTGGACGACGACCTGAACATTTCAGCCACCTGGGCGGCCGTGTTCGATTGGGTGCGCGACACCAACCGCCGCCTCGCCGAGAGTGCCCTCTCGCCGCAACAAGCCGCCGCAGCCCTGGCCGCGTGGACCTGCGTGGATTCCGTGCTGGGCGTGGGCGCGTCCGCCGAAACCGGGGCCCCGTCCGACATCCTGGCCCTGGCCGAAGCGCGCGCCGCCGCCAAGAAGGCCAGGGACTTCGCCAAAGCGGACAAGCTCCGGGACGAACTCAAAGCCCAAGGCTGGACCGTCGAGGACACGCCCAAGGGCCCGAAGCTGAAGAAGGTCTCACCATGACCGGCCTCTTCATCACATTCGAAGGCAACGAAGGCAGCGGAAAGTCCACGCAATTGGAACGGCTCGCGGCCCGGCTGGCCGCGTCCGGACACGAGGTGGTGACCCTGCGCGAGCCGGGCGGCACCCCGATTGGCGAGGAGATCCGGCACACGCTCAAGCACAGCCACCGCAACCACGCCATGACGCCCGAGGCCGAGTTGCTGCTCATGAACGCCAGCCGGGCGCAACTGGTGCGCGAGGTGATCCGCCCCGCCCTGGCCGGCGGCAAGCTCGTGCTCTGCGACCGGTTCCATGATTCCACCACCGCCTACCAAGGCTACGGACGCCAGCTGGACCTCCAGCTTGTCCAAAGCGTGATCGAGTTCGCCGTTGGAGACACGCGTCCGGACCTGACGCTACTCCTGCTGGTGCCGCACGATCTGAGCGAGCAACGCCGTGCGGGGCGCCAGAAACGCGCGCCGGCCTTGCGCGACCGGTTCGAGGAAGCCGACCGCCAGTTCTTCGAGCGCGTGGAACAGGGTTACCGCGCCATCGCGCAGGCTGAACCCCACCGGGTCAAGTTCATTTCGGCCGAGGGCGACCCGGACGAGGTGGAAGCCCGCGTTTGGGAGGCCGTGCGGCCGTTGATCGAGTCCGAGCCGCGGGCTTGATGCCGGGTGGGCAACGCGTATCTTGAAGCAGCAAGGCCGAGCATGATTGAAGACACCATTGCCAAGATTGAAGCGCAACTGAACACTGCCCAGGCCATCAAGCCCGAGCGCAGGGAGGAGCTCAGGCAGTTGCTGGAGACCCTGAAGGCGGAGGTCTCCGCCCTCTCGACCACGCACGGCGAACAGGCCGCCAGCATCGCCCGCTTCACCGAGGTGTCCGCGCACGAGGCGACGCGCAAGACCCAGGATCCGCAGTTGCTCGACCTGTCCCTCGAAGGATTGCGCTCGTCCGCGCGCAGCTTCGAGGAGTCCCACCCCAAGCTGGTCGAAATCGTCAACACCATCAGCCGGACCCTGTCGAACCTGGGGATCTGACCCGTCACGGAAACCGGTCCACGTCCTCTCCGAACCTCAAGGCGGCGATGGACCGCATGATCTCCTCGGAGGCCTGCTGGTAGATGGCTTTGAGCCGGTCCTTCGAACAGTCCCGCGCCTCGGCGCGAAGCGGCTCGAAATTAATCGGATGCCCGTACTTCACCGCCACGGGCCGGGGATGCGGGACTTTCATGAACCGATTCCACGCCTCGTAGGTTCCAAACACCCGCACCGGCACGACCGGTGCGGTGGACTTGATCACCACCAACCCCACGCCGGCCCGGGCCCGCTGCAATTGCCCATCCCGGGTGCGGGTGCCTTCCGGAAACAGCAGAATCGCGCCTCCCTGCCGGAGACGATTGAAGATGGCCCGCAGCCCGGCCGCCCCGGCCCCGTCGCGATCCACCGGCACCGCATTGACCTGGTGCAGCATCCAGCCTGCAACCGGCAGGTCGAACAGCGACTCGCGGGCGAGATAGTTCAGGGCGCGGGGCAGACCGGCGCCCACCAGCGGCGGATCCAGGTGGCTGGCATGGTTCGACGCCAGGATCACCGGGCCCCGAGACGGCACGCGTTCCGGGTTGAACACATGCCAGCGACAGTAGGTCGCGAACAATAGCCGATAAAACATCCAGCCCATCCAGTAGATCGGCGACATCGGCTCTGGCTTCCCGGCGCTCACGGTCAGGAGCCCCCCAGTCGCTGGCGCACTTCCTCGATGATGAGTCCGCTGGTCTGTTCGGCCGTCATTTCCGAATTGTTGATCACCCGCGCGCCCAACGCGATCATCAGCGGAGCAGCCGCCCGTTGACTGTCGCGCTGATCCCGCGAGGCCAGATCCTCCGGCACGCCGTCCGCATGACGACGCTTGGTCCGCTCGTGCAGGGAGGCGTCGAGGTAAAACTTGTAGTCCGTTTCGGGGAAGACATGCGTGCCGATGTCGCGCCCTTCCATGACCAGGTTGCCGAAGCGCACACATTCCCGTTGCCGCTTCTTCATCCACTCGCGAACCTTGGGCACCGCGGCCACGTGGGGGACAGCCGCGCTGGTCTCCGCCGTCCGAATCTCCGGTTCCGGACAATAGCCATCCACCAGCAGCCGCACCCGGCCATCCACACACTCCAGGGACGTGTTCCAGCGCCGGCAGGCTGCGGCGACGGCCTTCGGATCCTCCACATCCACCCGGTGGCGCAGACAATGCCAGGCGAGGGTGCGATACATGGCGCCGGTATCCACATACACGTAGCCCAGCGCCCGGGCCACCAGCTTGGCGTTGGTGCTCTTGCCGCTGGCGCTGGTGCCGTCGATGGCGATGACGATGGGCGGGTTCACAAATCGGGTTTCAAGGATTCAGGTTGCACGTTGCAGGTTTCAAGTTCCCTCGCGGCGCGGAGTCGGTCGCCGACCGTCACATCTTGCAACTTGAAACCGGGAACATGGAATCAACACTCATTCTGCAAACAACTCCTTCACGTCCAGGCGGCGTCCCGTGTGGCCGTCAAGAATGGCGGCCCCCAGCCCCTCCGGCGGCGGCGCCGCCAGCTTCTGGAAGAAGTTCGGGAACGTCTTCTTCACGCAGGCCGGATTCTGGATCCGGAGGCCGGGCACTTTCAATCCCAGAATGGCGAAGCACATGGCCATCCGGTGGTCGTTGTAGGTTTCAATCTCGGCCCCGTGCAAGGCCGAGGGATGAATCGCCAGTGTGTCGCCCGTCTCGACCACCGTCGCCCCGCATTTTGTCAGCTCGGTTCGCAAGGCCGCCACACGCTCGCATTCCTGCACGCGCAACCGGCCCAGGTCAGTGAACTGAATCGCGCCGGACGCCCCGGCCCCCCCCCAACCTCGCGCCGCCTGCCGATCAGCCGCCAGGACGATCGCCGTCATGATGCCGTCACCCAACTGGTCCTCGCGCGAAATCTTCGCCGGCAGGGGCAGGAAGTTGGGAAAGTCCGCATCAATCTGCCATCCGGACGAGGGCCAGTTCCTGACGCGCACCGGCAGCCCGGACTGCGCGCCCCGGTTCCCGTCGGGCGCGAGCCGGGCCGCCAACCAGCCGGCTCCCCAGAAATAGCTGCCGCTCGAGGCATCCGGTTCCACCGGGAACACGCCGCCGCCGTGGGGAAACACCTCAAGCATCTCCTGCGTCATCACCACATAAGGCGATTCCTCGGCGTTTTCCCCCACCAGGTTGACCTTCCAATCCGCCGTTCGTGAACAAAGCAGCAAGGCCGACGCAAACTGCGAGCTCTCCTCGATGCTGATCGTGCAGCACCGCGTTCCCCCTTCCGCCTTCCGCGCGGGGCCGACAATCACGGCAGGCAGGTGATCATTGGGCGAGTCCACCACGTAACCCAACTCGCGCAAACCGCGGAACAGCGCGGCCTGCGGACGCTCATGCATGCGGGGCACTCCGGACAACCGGTAACTTCCCTGCCCCAGACAACAGAGGGCGGCCAGAAACCGGGCCGCGGTCCCGGCATTGCCGACAAACAGTTCCAGCGGCTCACGCGGTGTGCCTGTGCGCGGAATCCGTCCGTTCTGACCCTGAACGGTGATCTGCCGGTTGCAGCTCTCGTGTGGATCCGGCTCGATGCGGAGGTCAAATCCCATCCGGCGCAACGCCTCGGTCATCACCTGCGTATCCTCGCTCCACAACGCCCCCCGCAAGGTCACCTCGCCGTCCGCAAGGACCGCCAACACCAGCGCCCGGTTGGTGATGCTCTTGGACCCGGGCACGGTGATCGCGGCTTCCACGGGAACGGTCAGCGGAACAATCTCGATGAGAGGCGGCAGAGGCATGGAACGCGCGCGGGTCAGTCCAGGTTCATTCCTCCGAGGTGAAGGCGCGGCGCCTGCCCCACCCCAGCCGCAGCCTCTGCGCGCTCGCCAGAAACCGCTCCACGGCCACCGCGTCGCCCCGTCTCAACCATCCACGCAAAGCCGCAAGGCGCTTCTCGAACGACGCCAGGTCCCGGACCAGATGCTTCCGGTTCGCCAGCGCGATGTCCCGCCACATCGCCGGTGAACCGCATGCCACCCGCGTGGTGTCGCGGAACCCGGTGGCGCACAATGCCGACTGACGGCCATCCCGGCGCGGATCGAGCACCTGAGCCGCCAGTGCCGCGGCCACCAGGTGCGGCAGATGGCTGGCGCGCGAAACCAGTTGATCATGCAAAGCCGCCTCCAGAATCAACACCTCCGCACCCAGGGATTCCCAAAGCCTCCGAACCTTGCCGACCGCGACCTCCGCCGTCCCGGCCTCCGGGGTGACCACGCACACCGCCCGGCGAAACAAATCCGCACGCGCCGCCTCCACCCCACCCTTCTCGGACCCCGCCATCGGATGACTGCCCACGAACTCCCCACCGGCCTTGCGGATCTTCGACGCAACCCACCGCACGACTGGCGCCTTCACGCTGCCCACATCGGTGAGGAGCGCTCCCCGTTTCAAGTCGGGGAGCATCTGAACCACCAAAGGTTCCATTTGGGCGATCGGCGTGGCCAGGATGACCAGGTCGGCCCCGCGCACCGCCTCGCGCAGGTCCATCCCGGCCTGATCGACCGCACCCGCCCGGATCGCCTCACGGCGCGTGGCCTCGCGCCGCACAAATCCATAGACCTCCCGCGCCAGCCTGCGCTTGCGCAACGCGAGCCCGATGGATCCGCCGAGCAGACCGACGCCCAGGATGGTGACTTTGCCCCAACGCACGGGAAGACAATAGGCGAGTCACCGCAAGGGAAGAAAGTTGGAAATCGCGCATTCACACGCCCCGCCCCCTGCCCCATCGAACCGCGAGCCCACGACTCGCAGCAGCCACGGACAACACTTCACGCTCACTGCGACTGGCACGCCTCCCATTACGTCAAGGTCATTCTCGACCAGATCCTCGGGGAGAAGGTCGCCTGGATTGGATGGCTCGACAGGACGAACTGATTTGACGCTTTGGGTCAGAAAGGGCAGTGTCGCAGCCATTGAAGTGGGGAAAAAGCCACAATCCATGCAGGAAGCCACTGAGCCGCTGGAGCTGAAACTCCCTGGCTTTGGCGACCTTGAGCCGACGGGACGCAAGTTGCGCACAACAGCAGAAACTGGCGTTCGCGAGGACAACAAGTTGCGTCTTCACGACCGGCCCGCCCACCAATGGTACCGCTTCGTGTTGTCCTTCCCTCCCCACCTGGTGCGGGACTACGCGGGCAAGTTCGGACTCACTTCCCGTCATCGAGTCCTTGACCCGTTTTGTGGTACCGGCACCACAGTTGTCGAATGTAAGAAGCTCGGCATTCCCGCCTTCGGATTGGAGCCCAACCCAATGGCTTGCTTCGCCAGCCGGACAAAACTGCGCTGGGATCTCGATCCACAGGAACTTCTGCGCCATGCGCGGATGGTGGCTGATACCGCAACTCGTCGGTTGGAGGGCGATGGCTATTATGATAGCGGTGACAGCCTCCGCCTGTTCGACCGGTTCGCTGGGGCCAAAGCGCCGCTGCGCACATTGCCGGAAGAAGCCGCCGCGCTTTTGTTGACCAACTCAATCAGCCCCATCCCTCTGCACAAGACGCTGGTGCTACTTGACGCCTTGACCGAGCACCATGACGAACGCTTCAGTGATCATGAGCGACTCGCGTTGGCTGCGGGACTGGTGGCCGGCATTGGCAATCTGCACTTTGGCCCGGAAGTTGGTGTCGGCCCAGCCAAAGTCGATGCCCCGGTGATTTCACTTTGGTTGGATCGCATCCGGTACATGGCTCAGGATTTGGAGAGCCTCCCACGCGATGAAAGAGCCGAAGCTGCAGTCTACCAAGCGGATGCTCGAGAAGCCGCACGTGTCCTGCCGCCGCAGTCGGTGGACGCCGTCATCACCTCGCCACCCTATCCCAACGAGAAGGACTACACCCGTACGACGCGCCTTGAGTCGGTACTCCTGGGCTTCATCAAGTCGAAAGCTGAATTGCGCGCTCTCAAAAAGCACTTGGTGCGGTCCAACACAAGGGGCGTGTACAAAGCTGACACGGACGACGACCATGTGTCGGGACATGCGGAGATCGATCGCATTGCGGCTGCGATTGAAAAGAGGCGTATTGAGTTGAACAAGGATTCGGGCTTTGAGCGCTTGTATGCACGAGTGACCAAACTGTACTTCGGTGGCATGGCCCGACATCTGGCCGCCTTGCGCCCCGCGCTTCGTCCCGGTGCACAACTCGCCTACGTCGTCGGCGACCAGGCCTCCTATCTACGTGTGATGATTCGCACGGGTCAACTTCTGGCAGACCTCGGTGCCTCGCTCGGTTATGAAGTGATGGGCGTCGACCTTTTCCGAACCAGGCTTGCCACCGCCACACGCGAACAATTGCGCGAGGAAGTTGTCCTCCTGCGCTGGCCTGGCAATTCGGCCGCTTCGCACCCCCGCCCATGAAATCGAAGAATCGCTACGCAGCCATCATTGAACGCATCTTCAAGGCGCGGTTCAAACCCGGCCTGACTGAGTTGGAATTTGAACGCGAAGAGATGGTCAGGATTGCGCGCCAATTGCGGATCGCCTTGCCCAAAAACCTCGGCGATTTGATTTACAGCTTTCGATATCGTTCTGTCCTACCCAAATCGATCCAGGCAGAAGCTGCACGGGGAAAGACCTGGATCATCCGTCCGGCTGGGCCCGCCAAGTATCGTTTTGTCCTGGTTCCAGATATCCCTCTGGCGCCGAACCCCAACCTTACCGAAACGAAGGTGCCGGACGCGACGCCGGGGATCGTTGCCAAGTATGCCTTCAACGACGAGCAGGCATTGCTGGCCCGGTTACGTTACAACCGGCTGATCGACATCTTCAGCGGCGTCACCTGCTACTCTCTCCAGAACCACTTGCGGACGACGGTTCCGAACATGGGGCAGGTTGAGACGGATGAGATCTACGTTGGGCTCGACAAGAAGGGCATTCACTACGTCTTCCCGCTGCAGGCAAAGGGCGGCACCGACAAGCTGAACGTCGTGCAGATTGAGCAGGACTTTGGTGTGTGCGCACAGAAGTTCCCATCGCTCGTCTGCAGGCCGATTGGTGCCCAGTTCATCGAGGAGGGAGTGATCGTCTTGTTCGAATTCGAGCAGACCAACACCGGCGTCCGCATCAACTGCGAGAAGCACTACAGACTCGTTCCACCGGAGGAAGTCAGTGAGGTTGATTTGCAGAACTATCGGCAACGTGCGGCAGACTGAGCACCGCGTGATGGCCAAGCTCCTGCGGGACGTGTGCGGACTGCCGGAAGACGAATCGCTCTGGAAAGCTGGGCGAGGGTTCGTGGTGCGGGATCTGCCGTGGACCGAGGAGAAGCTGCGCGCCATCCCGCCGTTCGAGTTCGAGAACTGGGCGGTCATCGCCCTGGGCGGCATCCCGAACAAGACCAAGGTCAGCGATTACGGCATTGATGGCCGCATCCTTCCGGTCGAGCAGATCGCAAGGAAGTTGGCGTGAGGTAGGAGGCAATGATTACAATTACCATCTCGGCTGGACACGCATGCTCCGTTTGGAAGGTTGGAGGCGGACTCCAACCGAGGTGGGAGGACTTGCCCGTGCCGGAGGAGTTCACCGCACGCCTCAACGACTGGCGAAAGCGGTATGATGCTTCTTGCGGTTGCCCGCTTTATTTGCGACGCAAGGACCACGACGCGGAAGGGCGTTCCATCGCGGCGGAACTGCACCACGCAGTCTGCAAGAACGACATCCACGTCATCTTTCGTCATTGGGAGGCATTCGACTTCAGACACTGGCGCACATTAAGGCGGGAGGAGAACCTGGCCACCGGGAATTGCAGGGCATTGTGGCTTGAGGAAGACTTGCCGGAAGCATTGGCGAGCCGCGTAGTTCGGATTTTTCCTGATCACGGCGGGACCTACCTGTGGGACCTGGATGGCGCAGCTGTTTCGGCGGAAGGCCTCGGGGCGGCAGCGGACTTGGACGCGAGGTTCGAGACCTGGTCAAACCGCTGGTCGGCTTGCGTCGGAACGGATCGTCGCGGTGCTAATCTGGCGGAGCTGGCCGCCGAACGCTTTGACGACGAAGGTTTGGCGCTGGCCCGGGAGTTGAAAGGTGTTGTGGGGGAGACGGCCAGAGTCGTTTACAATTGCGTTCTGGCGAAGGTGGATATCGAGATTCGGGCCGATGACAGCAGCCAGGAATGGCCCCGCGGAACAAACTACCGGCAACAGGTGTTGGACGAGCAGATCGCGAGGAGATTGGGGTGAAAGGGACCAACCAACTCGAACTGGTCATCCGCCGCAGCAAGTGTGTGAGGGGCAAGAGAACCACGACCCGCTGGAGGGAGTGCATCCTGGTGGACGGAGAACCGCTGATGCGCGCATCGCTGAATTAGAAAGTTGTTATGAAACAAATCACAACGAAAGAATTTGAAAGCGAAGTCCTCGGGTCGCAGGTTCCGGTGCTGGTGGATTTTCACACGCCATCCTGCGGGCCTTGCCTGGCGCTGAAGCCGGTGCTGGAGGAAATCGAAGCGGAGCGGGCCGGCACGTTGAAGCTGGTTCAGGTGGATGCTTCCGCCAGCCCCGAACTGGCTGCGGACCATCGCGTCAGCGCCGTCCCGGCTCTCTTTCTCTACCGGAACAGGCAGTGCATCGGCCAACGGGCAGGACTCACCAGTAAGCGCGAACTGGTGCGCTGGTTGGACGGCCTGGGTGCGGAGCCGGCAGGAACCAGGTTGCACTGAGCACGCTGCGGCATCACTGTAGCCACGATGCTGACGGAGCCGCTGGCGGCTGGGAAGTCAGCAGCCGCCCCGGGTGACCAGCCTCCGGGGCGGCCTCATGTCTTTGCATACCTGGTTGGCAGGGGCTTTGAAGGTCCATTCTTGCCCAAAGGCAGCGGAATTCCTTGACGCGGGACGCTGGCGGTACCAGGCATGGGGCTGTCATGGGAGTGTTCGATGACATCCTTTGTGAGCACCCGCTGCGGCTCACGAAGCCGCGCTCCGGAATTGAGCCGCTTCCCGCACCCGCTCCCAGATCACCTCGGCGATGACCGGGTCCGTGCCCACCGCCGCGGAGTACCAGATCCGCTTGCCGTGGCGCTCGGTGGGATTGCACCAGGTGGGATGCCCCTGCTTGAATCGCTCCTGGACGCGCTGCTTCGTTTCACCCAGCAGCACCGGAATGTCCTCGCACACATGCAACCCGTCACTCAGGAAGAAGGGCACCACCACGATGTTCCGCGTCCCCGCCAGACGGTGGCAATCGGCAATCCGCGGCTCCTCCTCCATGAACACCGCCTGCACATCGGCATAGATCCTCATTTCCCGGATCAGACGGGCCTGGTGCTCGACGGACTTGCGGGACTCGGCGTTGCGTGCGGTGCCATGGCCGGCGATGAACAGCGCGGTTTCGGATTCCAGCGGCTTTCGCGGAAACGGGTGGTCGGCTACGACCGAACGGGCTCGGGACAGGATCACCCCGGTCATGGAATCATGGGTTCCAATCGGCTTGCAGTAGAACAACGTCTGCGCCCCGCGCCGCTGCACGCGTGGGAACGTGGACTGCTCCGGCGCCCGCAATCCCAATTCCCGGGGCACCACCTCCTCGCTGAAATAGCCCTCGCTCACAAAGAAGGGAACGATGAACACCCTCGACTCGGTGACGTCGGACAACACCGTGGAAAGCGGCGGGTCCTCCTTCCAGAACCCCGCCGTCACCCGCGCAAAGCAACGGCGACGCTGAAAGAGCTCGACCAGATTCCGGATCGGTCCTGAGGAATCCGCGTTCACCGTCGATCCGTGTCCGGCCAGAACCAGGCAGTCATCCTTGAAGGGATCACTTGGCACGCGCCTTCTGTTACCCTTGGAACACCCGGACTGCAAGCGAACCGGCTTGATCGGGAGGCTGACCCGACCGATGATGTGCCTCGCAAGCAACTGCGCGATCAACCAACAAATGAAAACCACGACTCCACTTCGGCCCCTCCCCACCACGGCATCCGTGGCCAGCCTTTGTCTGCTGCTGGTCGGCATCTGCAACGCCGACGTCACCCCCACCCTTCCTCCGCCCACCCAGAAGGAGGGCGTGACCTTTGACCGCGACATTCAACCGCTGCTCGCCCGCTCCTGCACCAAGTGTCACGGGGAGGAGAAGCAAAAGGCCAAGCTACGGCTGGACACCCGCCAGGACGCGCTCCGCGGAGCCGCGGATGAAAAGGTCATTCTGCCTGGGAACAGCGCCGAAAGCTTGCTGGTCAAAGCGATTTCCAAGGCCACCAAGGAGAAAGATGAGTGGATGCCACCCGCAGGCAAGGCTCAGGAACTGTCGCCGGCGGAGATCGGACTGGTCCGCGCCTGGATCGATCAGGGCGCGAAGTAGCTTGGCGGGTTCATTGGCGCATCTCGGCTTGGAAGGCTATCTCGCGCCGGAAACGGTCCGGGGCCTTGAACAGGCGATCCAGGTTCTCGGTTGCCGTGTCGGCCAGAGCGCCGGACTGCCGGCCGAGCCGGCATTGAAGAAAGATCGCCTCGCGCAGCAACTGATCGAGGTCCGCGCGGCATTTCGCCTCCCACCGCCCGGGATCCTGGGTTTGCCGGACGGCATTCTCGAAATCGATGATCAACACCTCCAGCGGAGCCGGGCAGATGATGAAGTTGTGCAATTCGAGGTCGCCATGGACCAGGCCGCCCGCGTGCAGGGCGCGCACCTTGGTGAAGGCTTCCTCGATCAACTTCCACAATCCGGCCGCCGTGGCCAGATCCAGCTCCCGCGCCATCGCCACGTTGGCCTCCTCGGGCTCCACCCCGAACGGCGACAGCCGGTTGTAGGGACGGCCCGGATAGAAACACGCCCGAAAACCCTGCGGCCAATGGCCGATGGGTGGCGGCACGCCGATCAATTCCGCCGCCCGCTGGTGATTCTGGAACTCCACCTCTGGATCCCCGTGCAGCCGGCCCGGGTGGTAGGTCTTGCGGAAGTGGAGCGGATACTGGTCGGCCAGCGGATGCAGCCGGCGCGCTTCCTTGCCGGCGATGACCAGGTCGGCGCTCATGAGCGGCAACCCCCCGGTCTGCCGGTGCGCCAGCGTGCGCACCACGAAGTCACGGTCCGGAATCCGGTCGATCAGATGGCAATACTCCTCGGCCAGCATCACGGAATGCCGCGGCGAAACCGGTATCAAACGCCCTCCACTCATCGCGGGGGCAAGCATGGTTCAAAGGAGAATCCTAGCCAATCCTAGAATGAGGATATCACCCTGGGCAGCGGACGTTGCCAGGCGGGCGTCAGGCCGGCGGTTTCTGCGCGGAGGTCACACGTAAAAATGACCCTTATGCCGAGCTCGGCATAATGGGTATTTTGCCTGGTAACGGATAATGCCGAGTTCACAAGGGCGATTTCCTGAATGCTCAGGAATCGCCCTCTTTTCTTTCACATCACTCGGCATTATCCCTTGGCTCTGGAAGAACGCCGCTTGGCGCCCTGATGAGCTGCTCGTCGGCCTGACGCAACGGGAGTGCAGCTCCAGGCGGATCCGTTCAGGTTTGTGACAGAAATGTCTTGCAACCCAGCAATGCGCAGTGGTAGACGGCCCCTACTGGGAAAGACGGTTCAGGGGTAAGGCATGAGAACAGGAGAAGTGATGAAGAGAACACCCATCATGCTCGTTGCACTCAGCGGAGTCTTGTCGCTGGGTTTACTAAGCCAGAAAGCTTGTGGGCAGAGCGTGCTGCACTTTACGGGTGTCAGTGCGACGGAAGAAGGCGCTATTACGCTTTCGTGGGCAAGTTGTTCTAATGAGGTGTACAGAATTGAGTACGCCCCAACCCTGATTGACACCAATACTGGGACCACCGCGTGGGCGAGCCTTTACGATGATTACCCCTCTCACGGGACGAACACGTTCTGGTTGGACACCGGGGATTATTATGATGAGCCTGCAATACTGCACCCGAGAAACATGCCGATGCGATTTTATCGTATCGTGATGGAAGGCACTAACACCCTCTCGCCGCCCACAGTCTCGATCCTCTCCCCTACAAACGGTGCCTCCGTTTCCGGCGACTTGACGGTGACAGTGTCGGCTAGCACCACCCAGCCTGTTCTTCACGTCAAGTTGTACGTTGATGGAGAAGAAATGCCCTTGAGCGACGACGGAACAAACTTCGTAATTGACACGTGCGAATGGCCGAATGGCAACCATGTCCTGTTTGCGACGGCCAAGTGCGAATCGGACTTCGCAGGTCAATCGATCAATCCCCCTTACATTGAAGCAGGCCGTGCCATTTCGTCATACGTCAACGTGACGTTCGACAACCTGATAACTCGATTCTCGTTCTCGGAACCGTTTTTCGACCCGGGTGTTGGGCAAACGCAACAGGTAAACGCCGTGTTCGCTGCGAATTCCGACTGGTCCTTGGAGATTCAGGATCAATCCAGCAACACGGTCCGAACCGTCACGGGCAGTGGCACTGCCATGCAATTCGGTTGGGATGGAAATGGCGACGGCGGCACGAATATCCCGAACGGCGTCTACACGTATCTTCTGTCAGCGCAGACCAATGGTCAGACGTCTTCAATGATGGGCGAGAGTATCGGCTTTCCAACCGCTGCTGAAAAGGTCGTGGAGCTGTGGGCGCTATCACCTGACAGTTCCGGCCCACCTGCTCCGCTTATGCTCTACCCCCCTGGGTTCGACACGAACGGATTGCTTATCTTCGAAGCTACGCAATCCGAGATTCAGGAATTGATCGACTTGGTGATGTCGTCAGACGCCTCGGGTGCGATGTCTCCGGAGATGGAGACGGGTGAGGAAAGCAGTGGAGCTGAACAGGCATTCGGTCCGAATACTCCAGCAATGCAAATGGCGCGCGCGCCGCGGCGACGGCCAACCGCTCCTGTGAAAGGGGTCGTCGGAACGTTCGGTGTAGCTTACCAGCGCTATCTCCCGAGTCACATCTCTCTAGTGAATCCGCTCAATGGACTTCCTCTTCAGCAGCGCGTTGCGATTGCAGGACATGGAGGTTCCACCCCGATCACTTACACGAATCTTCCTCAGTTTAAGAGTCAGGCCAACGAGTTCATTACGCAGATGAAGAACGGGGCATGGCGACCTGGCTTTGTAAAGACAGACACTCAACTCAAACCATCCGACATCAAGAGCTCCGAAACGATATTCAACCAGGTCAGCTTGGGTTTGCTGATGGTTCACGGGACGTACGGCACGTCGCCAGATTATACCGCCAATGGTTGCCTCCAGATGTATTTCCCCATCCAAACCATGGGCACCAGTGGCGAGTACGTCCGCATGTCTGAAATGGAGTTTGGGAATGCCGGGACAAATGGCTTGAAATGGATGGCGTTGTTCTGTTGCAACAGCCTGAAGGAATCCAACTGGAACAACATGCAGAGCGCAGGGATCACGCCGTTCAACAGCAACCTGCATCTGCTGTTGGGGACTGACTCTATTATTGCCACGGAGGATTGGATCTCCGGATTGTGGGCAAGAGCTATGTTGGGTCTTTCGTACCCATCACCACAACGAATTCGGCAGGCATGGTACGACTCAGCACAAACGGCCTACGCCGTGCGTTCATTCGGGCAAACGTTCAAGTTCGCGGTTGCCGGCTGGCAGAATTGCTGGAATGACAAACTAAACGACTACTCTTCCCCAGGCGGCGACATAATCTACGAGTCGGTCCAGGTATACCCGTAACCATGAGGGCCGTACTCTTCCTTCTGCTCGTTCACGCTGCCGGCGGAACGACGCTTGCCAACAATCTCTCGCTCGACAGTCTGGGGTTTGCGTTCCATCCGGCCAATCTCAAGGTGGTTTGGCACGCACCGACCAATGACTGGCCTGCGGCTCTCTGGAGTTATCGAGTGTTACCGGTCGAATTCTCACCTGCGGTGATCTCGAATCTCATGAGCATCGGCTCTTTCACCGAGGACGACAGAATCCGGAGGAGCGCGAATCCCGCGTTCAATGATCCGAGCGCGATTCGCTTTCAGAGTTCTGATCAAAGCAGAGAACTGGGTATCTTCCCCAAGCTCGGGTGGGTCTATTATTCAGACCGAAACGCCGAAGCATCACAGGTGTCGAAGGGGGTGCCCCAAGACGAAGCGGAAACCCTGGAGCGCGCGATGGAACTCCTGCCCAAACTCGGGGTCGATTCTTCAGAACTGGCACACAAGCGCCGCAGTTCAGAGTTTGATGCTTACTACTCCAAGAAGACCGCAGTGCTTTACAAGGGCCTAGGCCAGCCCGCCTATGCAACCAATGTCACCATGCGAGGTGTGATGATCGCACGTTCGATCGACGGCGTGGATTTTCTGGGTAAAGGCGCCAGGGATGGCTGTTGGATTGACTTTGGAAACGGTGGTAAGGTCTCTCAGCTCAAACTACTTTGGCGAAATCTTGAGCCGGATGAACTGTGCCGTGTGGTAGCGCCGCGCAGGATCCAAGCCTGGATCCGTGAGGGAAAGGCGGTATTGGAACCTCCGCCAGATCAAGATTCCGACTGGGGTGCCATCGAGAAGATCACGGTGACCAGGGCGACGCCGCGTTACTTTGGCGAGGAAGCTTTGGTCAGACAGAGCCGCGTCTATCCGTTCGTGACCCTTGAAGCGGTTGCCAGCATCGGCCAGAATAGCTTAACAGTCTATCTTCACTGTCCTCTCGTTGACCAACCCGAGCAGGAGCCAGCCCGACCGGAGGACCTCTGAGTCTGTTGTGCCTTGTGCCATTCATTCCTCGCACAATCCAAATGGTGCCGAGGAGGAGCTATTCATCAAGCGCATCAAGAGCAACCTCCTTTTGCTCATTGTAACTCGATAAAATCAGAGGCTTTGAAGAAATGCCAACAGCTGGTCGGGCGGACAGTAGCGACGCATGGTGCCTTTGAGTGCTTCAGTTTTCGCCAACGCCTTCTCCTTGCGTTCAGAAAGGCCAGTTCTCCGACTCGCAGGCCCAGGCGAGCCAACAGCCGGAGAATCGCGCAATCCCGTTTACCTATTGTGCGTCCGCGGTCGCAAGACCGGAGAATCTTCTCAACCTGTTCAGCCTCCAAATAGCGAGGCAGTTCCGATAACCGCCAACCGGCGACAGAAGGGACAACGCCGGCCAGATTCGTTGCGGTCCGCCCTTTCTGGAACAGGAAGTTCAGAAAACTGCGTAGCACCGACAGCATCAACTGGGCTGAACGGCGTCCCCGCTTTAGCGTGTCATGCGAGACAAAATCGGCGACATCCTTGGCCCGCAGGCTCTTCAAACGGACCCTACCGGACGGAAACTGGCTCGATAAAAAGCGCCACATCACGATGATGTACTGCTGCACGCTGTCCGGCGCCAAAGCTCGTTCTTGGAGCAGGTAGTTACGGTAGTCCTGCTCGATGAAATTGTCAGCGGTCGGTCAAAAGGGACCGGGTCGGGTCGAAAATGGTCCCTTTTGGATGAGTGAGAGTTCCCCACCTTGAGGCGCCAATGGCGCTCGGCGG
>JALOTZ010000083.1 GCA_025457615.1 Verrucomicrobiota bacterium | reverse complement strand
TATGCCGTTTGCGTTTGGCTTTCATCGTCTGCTTTCTCTCCAGCAGACCTCCGAAAGTCCATCTTAACCCGTGGTCCAATTATTGGGGTCCACCTCACACCGACCCCTCGTCAGGTCTCGCCGGCAGTGGGGGGAAGGAGTCCGGACGCGGGTTCCCGGCGTTCTGTCGCCTTGGATTCCGCTGCCGCCTTGGCTTTGGCGGCAGCCTGGGCGCGGCGCCGCTCGATCGGGCCGGCCTCGGAGGGCCGGATCTTCAGATGGTACTGATGCGACTTGGCCAACTGCTCCTTGTGCACCAGCAGGCCGCCGAACCGATCCGTGGTTGAAAGCTCGAACTCCTGGTCCATCATGATGGACTCGAACGGGCAGACCTCGGCGCAGATGCCGCAGCTCATGCACACCGAGAGGTCGATGTCGAACACCGCGGGGTAGAGCTGCGGTTTGCCCAGGTAATCGGGCTTCTTGTCCTTGCTCTTGACGATGTAAATGCACTTGGGCGGACATTCCTTCTCGCAGATCTGGCAGGACACACAGCGCAGGCCCTTCTGCCAGTCGTCGCCGTCATAGACCAGGAAGGGGAAGCTTCGCACCGCCTCGCTCAGGGTTTGGCGTTCCTCGGGATACTGCACCGTCGGCAGACGGTCTTTGGAGACATAGCTTCCGACGAAGTTCTTCGCCGTCACCGCCATTCCTTTGATGATCGCTTCACCCAGCATGGGATAAGGAAGTTGAGTGGTTTATTAGGAAGCCACGAAGGCAGGAACAAGTCTTCATACCATTACGCGTTTCGCCTGGAGTGTCACCTGGGCAAAGTTCAGCAACAGGCCGTGCTTCAGCCCGACTGCACGCAGTTGCGAGCGGACCACGGCGAAATGAATGTCCATCAATTCGCTGATCGCTTTCAAATCCACAACAATCATTTTCTCCACCAAGAGGTCCAGCCGGTGTTTTCCTACTTCCACTCGGCCCCGATAAACAATCGGTACTTCCACCTGCTGCTCATATCCCAACCCCCGTTCATCCAGCTCATATCTCAACGCCCTCTCATAGACCGATTCAACAAAACCTGGCCCCAATTGCCTGTGCACCTCGATCGCCGCCCCGATAATCCTGCCCGTCACCCCCGCCAATTCCAAGGCCATGAGTCCCCCTTCCCCCTGTCCCAGTTCCCCTCTCCTGCCCTCCTGCCTTCCTAATTCACCCTCCCGCCTTCATCGATCCACCTCTCCTAACACAATGTCGATGCTGCCCAGGATGATGACCGAGTCGGCAATGCTGTGCCCCACACACATGTCCTCGAGCACGGTCAGGTTGATGAAGCTGGGCGGACGCACGTGGTAACGGAACGGGTTGGCCGAGCCGTCACTGATCAGGTAAAATCCGAGCTCGCCCTTCGGGGCTTCGATGCGCCCGTAACATTCCCCCGCCGGCGGCTTGAATCCGCGGAGCTTGGCCTTCGGATCCATGACGGGGCCCGCGGGAATGTCCCTCAGAGCCTGCTGGAGAATCGTCACCGACTCGCGCATCTCCAGCACCCGCATCATGTAGCGATCGTAGGTGTCGCCGTGATCGCCCAGCGGCACGCGGAATTGGAACCGGTCATAAACCCCGTAGCGATCGACCCTGCGAATGTCGTAGTCCACCCCCGACGCCCGCAGGATCGGCCCGGTCAGGCTGGCGGCGATGGCCAGGCCGGACGAGAGCCGCCCGATGCCCTGGGTGCGCGCCATGATGATCTCGTTTTCATTGAGGAGCGCCTCGAACTCATCGAGGAAGCCCGGGAACGCCTCGACCACGCGGGCGGCTTGCGCGAGCCAACCGGGCGGCGCATCGCAGCGGCAACCACCGAACCGCATGAAGTTGCACATCATGCGCGCGCCGCTGATGGACTCGAACAGGTCCAGGATCTTTTCCCGCTCGCGGAACGCGTACATCAGCGGGGTGCCCATGGCGCCCATGTCCTGCAGCAGAAACCCGCACAGGCTGGCGTGGTTCTGCAGCCGGGTGAGTTCCGCCAGGATGACGCGCAGGTATTCGGCCCGTTCCGGCACCTGCAATCCGGTCAACCGCTCCACCGTCAGGGCATAGGCCCAGTTGTTGGTCATCGAGCAGAAGTAATCCAGCCGGTCGGTGTAGGGCATCGAGGAGAGGTAGGACGTGTTCTCGGCGATCTTCTCGTGGTTCCGGTGCAGGTAACCGAAGACCGGCTTGAGTTTGACCACCACCTCACCGTCCAGCACGACGTCCATCCGGAACACCCCGTGCGTCGAGGGATGTTGCGGGCCCATGCACACCTCCAGCAGATCCCCCTCGGAGTCGCGGGCTTCATCCCGGCGACTCGTGACCCGGAAGTGCGGGGCTTCGACCTCCCGCACCCCGCCCGTCACGGCAGGCGGAGGGGCCGGCGCCAATGGAGTCTCCAGGACACGGCTCATGCCTGGCCTCCTGCAGCCGGGTGACGCCGCGCCTTGTCCACCAGCACATCATGCGGCGTGGGTTCGTATTCGTAATCATCCGGCTCCACGTAATCCTTGCGCATCGGATGATCGGTGAACTCGTCCCACATGAGGATCCGACGCAGGTCGGGGTGCCCGGCGAACAAGATGCCGTAGAGGTCGTACGCCTCGCGTTCCTGGAACTCCGCGCCGCGCCACACAGGCGTCAGCGACGGGACGCTGACCTTGTCGGAGCGGTTCTCGGTTCGCAACCGGAGGATGACCGGGCCGTGCTTGAGGGCCATCGAGTAGAGGTGATACACCGCTTCCAGGTAGCCCGAACGCAGGGCTTCGATGGTTTCCTCCACCTCCACCTCCTTGCCCTCTTTCAGGACCATCTTCTTGACCTTGGTCTTCACCACGGCATCGGGCCAGTCCACGCCGGCCATGTTGGTCACGTGATCCAGCCTCAACTGAGGGTCATCGCGCAAAAACCGGGCGACCGCCACCGCATGGGCGTGGTCCACCAGCAGCGAGTGCTGGCCGCAGGGGCTGGCCTGGCGCACCAGGGTGAGCTTGGCGCCGGGCACCGCAGCCTCGATACGGACTTTGATTTCTTCGGGAGTGGACACGCGGGGGATGGAAGAAAGGTTGATGTGATCAAGGGCCGGGCTCACCGCACCAGCCCGGGCGGACGCCACAGGCCGGGATGGCTCGGCGGCACCAGGTCGTGAGCGCCGTACTCGGGAATCGGGAACTCGCTGGGGGCATCCCGGCGCAGATGGCGCGGGCGGTTGGGACCGGTCAACTGCTGCTCGGTGATCTTGCGTTGCAGTGTGATGAACGCATGCAACAACGCTTCAGGCCGCGGTGGACAACCCGGGATGTGCACGTCCACCGGAATGTAGCGGTCGATGCCCTTGAGCACGTTGTAGCCCTGCTTGAAGGGGCCGCCGCTGATCGCGCAGGCGCCCATGGCAATGACGTATTTCGGCTCGGGCATCTGGTTGTAAAGCCGCACCACCTGGGGCGCCATCTTCTTGGTCACCGTCCCGGCCACGATCATCAGGTCGGCCTGCCGGGGTGAGGGACGGAAGACCTCGGCGCCGAACCGGGCCAGGTCCCAACGCGACATGGAGGCGGCGATCATCTCGATGGCGCAGCACGCGAGCCCGAAGCCCAGCGGCCAGACGCTGTTCTTGCGCCCCCAGTTGTAGATCTCTTCCAGCGTGGTGGTGAAGATCCCCTGCTTCTGCAGCTCGCTTCTAAGTCCTTCGTCCATGAAGAATCGGGGGGTGGGGCAAGGGGGAGTTGGAGTCATGGGGTTTCGAAGCGCTGGATCGTCGAGCAACCAACCCGTCGGACAATCCAATCCTCCGCCATTCCATCACTCCCGGACACCCTGCCCTGTTCATTTCCATCTCAACACTCCCTTCTGCCAGGCCCAGACCAGGCCTTCCACCAGCAGCAGCAGGAAGATCATCATGGCCACAAAGGCCCCGGGCGGGAGCTGCAGGAACGAAACGGCGAAGGGCAGCAGAAAGATGGTTTCGACATCAAAGATCAGGAAGATGATGGCGTAGAGATAATACTGCACATGGAACTGCACCCAGGCGTCCCCCTTGGATTCCAGCCCGCACTCGTAGGTGGCGTTCTTGATCAGGCCCGGCTTGGCCGGGGAAAAGCAGCGGGCCCACAAGGCGGCCAACCCGAGCGGCACCAAGGCAAAGCCCAATGCGCCAAGGATGAGGAGCACCAGGATGAGGTAGGGACTGTCCAGCAGGTCCGCCATCAGTTGCGTTCGGGTTGATGGCGGCGAAGCCCGACGGACAGGGCGATGTCATCGAATTCCTCGCGGCTGACCTGTTCCAGGCGCTTGCCGCGTTCACGGAGCTTCTCGTTGATCTTGACGGCCTTTTCCGTCATGTCCTCGTGGGTGTCCTGCGTTCCCCCTGCGAGCACGAAATTCTCCCCCGTGGTCAGGCGCTTATGCCCGTCCGAATCCAGACCGAGACCCACTATCAGGGCCGTCCGTCCTCCACGCTTGGTCGGTTTCACCATGAAGCGAAGCTAGAGCCCCGCCCCCGCGAGGTCAAGCCATGCGGAATCCCTGGCAACAATTCTCATTTTGGCCCGGAGCGCGGCTCCATGAGCCGCAGCACCCCCGCCCGGGAGGCCGTTCTCCATCTTCCAGTGACTTTGTTCCAGGCGAAGCCGCTGCGGGTCGCGGACCCGCGCTCCTAAATGGGAATGCGGAATCGCCGGACCCACCCCAGCGATTCCGCAGGTGCAGAAGATATCGGAGGTTAACGTTGGGGTTGGCAAGGACTTGGGGCAGATTCGCATTACCGGGCAGATTCTTTTTGCTT
>JALOTZ010000029.1 GCA_025457615.1 Verrucomicrobiota bacterium | reverse complement strand
CGCCGACCTTGGACAATCAGTTCATCGCTCACACCCAGAGCATGGCCCCGGCGCGCTCTGGAGTCCAGCAGAATCTTCCCCTTTCCGCTAAACTGTTACTGGCGTTGCGGGCCGCGCTGCGCAAGACGGGTCGGCGCTTTGCGAACAGCGACAGCACCTCGTCTTCAATTCCATCCGATCCAAACCAGCGTGCCCACCGGAGTTCGGTCGAACAATGGGATGAGATCTGACGCCGCCACATGGATGCAGCCTCGCGAGGCGGGCCGGCCCAGCGTGGGCTCGTCCCCCAACCCGTGGATGTAGATGTAGCGCTCAAAGGAGTCCCGCGTCCCGCCCCGGTTCCATCCGGGCTCGAGTCCCTCGAGCCAGAGGATCCGATGGCAGATCGGGGCGTCCGGCCTGCCCTTCCGGGTGAGCCCGACCACCTGCCGGCCTGCAAACACGGTGCCGACCGGCTGTCCAGCGCCGATCTTGCGCGCCACGCGATGCAACCCGAGTGGAGTTCGCAACGAACCTTCCTCCTGTCCGGTCCCGTACCGCGAAGTGGAGATGACGAAACGCCGCCACTCGAGCAGGGCCCCGTTCGGACAGAGCTCACATTCCGCCAGGCACTGATGGCGAACGCTGACGAGGAGCAGTGATCGCGAAGGCCGTCCGCCCCAGCGTCGGAGCGCGAGGCGGAGTCCGGAGGGCGGAGGGGCGGCGTGGGCGTACGCGGACCCGCTCATGCGAGTTTCTTGACCAGCACCTTGGAGTTGCGTCCGCTCTGGTCATACTTCTCGCGCCGGCCTGGGGGAAGGTCTTCCGGGGCGCCTTCGGCGAATCCGGCTTTGGACTGGAAATAGGTGAAGGCCTGGGTGGACAAGGCCAGCAGCTCCTTGAATCCGGCTTCCCGGGCCTTGGTCTCCACAAAGGCAATGAGCTTGCGCCCGATCCCCTGGTTCTCGTGGGGCGGGCTGACATACAGGCAGGCGAGCTCGGCCTTGGCCTGCTCGGGGAACGGATGCAGCGCGATGCAGGCCACCGGGTTCTTGTCGATCTCGAAGATGTAGTAATCCGAGATGTGCTTCTCGATGCTGACCCGGCTGCGCTTGGCGAGCTCGGCGGAGGCGACCGATTGCTGGATGAGATGCTGGATGTGGCGGACGTCCTTTTTCAAGGCGCGCCGGATGTACTGATATTCGTTGGCGTAGATCAGGGTGCCCACGCCCTCGTTGGAGAAGACCTCGGCCAGCAATCCCTCGTCCACCCGCCCGTTGATCACGTGCACCCGGGGAATGCCCGCCTTGCACGCCGCCACGGCATGCACCGCCTTGGACACCGTCTCCGGGGCAAACTTGTTCCGATCCCCCTCCACCATCTTCTCCAGGTCCGCCACCAGGATCTGGCGGATCAACTTTCCGCCGAACTGCAACCCTTCGGTCGTGGTGACGAAGATCAACTTGGCCGCCTTCAACGCCGACGCCACGGCGACCGCCACGCCATCCGAGTTCACCCGGTAGGTCTTGCCTTCGCCGTCGAATCCCAGCGGGGGGAGCACCGGAATGATGTTGTCCTCGATGAGATCCTTCAGGAAATCCACATCCACCCGTTCCACCTTGCCGGTCAACTGCTGGTCCACGCCCTCGAGGATGCCCATGGGGTGGGCGATGACCGCGTTGGTGGATACGGCCCGCAGGTCGGTGGCGGACAGTCCCTCCAACACTTCGTGGGTGAGTTGGTTCGAGGCCACCAGCGCGAGCCGGAGGGTCGCGGTGTTGGTGATGCCGGTGCCGTCCAGGTTGCTGGGCTGGATCCCCTGCTGTTCGGCCAGGGTGCGCATCTGGGCCGACGCGCCATGCACCATCACCACCCGGATGTTCAGCGAACGCAAGACCGCCACGTCGAGGAGGAGGTTGGCGAAATTCTCGTCGCCCACCACCGCCCCGTCCAGGGCCAGGACGAACACCTTGTCCCGGAACCGGGGGATGTATTGCAGGATGCCCCGCAGATCAGTCGGTTTCACGATTCGTGACGGATTGACTTTGGTTCACGCGGCGGACGGAAGACATAACCGTCCAACCCTGCCGCATAACTAGGAGCTTTTGGCCGCGTTTCAACCCAAATCTTGACGCCGGTCAGTCGAGCCACCGTTGCGTGAGGCCCGCATAGGCATCGATCCGGCGATCCCGCCAGAACGGCCATTGCGTGCGCGTGCGGTCCACCTGGGCCAGGTCCACCGGGACCACCAGGACACTCTCCTGGTCCGCCGGCGCCTTGGCCAGAATCTCGCCGGAGGTTCCAGCCACGAAACTTTGTCCCCAGAACTCGAGGCCATCTCCCCCCACGGGTCGCTCGTGACCGATGCGGTTGACCGCCGCCACGTAGCATCCGTTGGCCACGGCGTGGGCGCGCTGGACGGTTTCCCAAGCCGCGTGCTGGCTGTCCCCCGCCTTCGCCTTCTCGCCGGGATGCCAGCCAATGGCGGTGGGATAGAAGAGAATCTGGGCGCCTTGCAGGGCCGTGAGCCGGGCGGCCTCGGGATACCATTGGTCCCAGCAGATCAACACCCCGATGCGTCCGTACCGCGTGTCCCAGGCGCGAAACCCGAGATCGCCGGGCGTGAAGTAGAACTTCTCGTAGTACAGGGGGTCGTCCGGAATGTGCATCTTGCGATACACGCCCAACAGGGAACCGTCCGCATCAATGACCGCCGCCGTGTTGTGATAAAGGCCCGCCGCGCGCCGCTCGAACAACGAGGCGATGACCACCACCCGATGCTTGCGCGCCAGCCGGCAGAAGGCGTCCGTGCTGGGGCCGGGGATGGACTCGGCCAGTTTGAAGTTGGCGTGGTCTTCGGACTGGCAGAAGTAGTGGGACCGGAACAGTTCCTGGGTGCAGAGGATCTGGGCGCCCTTCTGGACGGCCTTTTGCGCCAGTTGCAGGGTGCGGCGCAGGTTCTGCCGGGGATCGGCGCCCGCGCGGGTCTGGAGCAAACCCAACCGGACCACACGGCGGGAGGCGGCGCGTTTCATGCCCGTTGGCCGCGCACCCGGGCGGTTTCTTCCAACACCTGAGTCTTTGCGCTGAAATCTTCCAGGGCGCGGGATGGCTTGTTCAGCCCATACAATTCCCGAATGAACTTGCCGAGCGTCTCGTTGGTCGGGCCGTAACCGCTGTGGTAGATGTAATGTTCCAGATCGTAGAGCATTTCATCCGCCGCCGCGTAGCGCTGCGCCAGATCGCGGGCCAGCGCCTTGTGCAGAACCTCGTTCAACCGATCGTCAATCCGCGCGTCCAGCGACCGGAAATCCGGCAGCGTCATGCTCAGGATGCGATCCCGGGACTCCTCGGGATTGGCGCCTTTGAAGATGTTCCGTCCGAGCAGCAGATGCGCAAGCACGACACCCGCGGAAAACAGATCGGAACGGCGGTCTGTGATCTGGAAATCCGCCTGTTCCGGGCTCATGAAATCCGCCTTGCCCGCCACCACTTCGCCCTCGTTGTCGGTAAGGAAACCGCGGGCTTTGGCGATGCCGAAATCGGTCAGCTTCACATCCCCCTCGAAGGCGATCATGACGTTCTTGAAACTCACATCCCGATGCACAATGCCCAGGGACGCGCCGTTGCCGTCGGCCTTGGCGTGCGCATAGGCGAGTCCGCGGCACACCCGGCTGGCGATGAACACCGCCAGTTCCTTGGCGAGCTGCACCCGCCGGTCGGCCAAACGCCGCCCGAACTGCTCCAGGTTCACCCCGCGGATCAGTTCCATGCAGATGAAGAACATCCCGTTGCTTTCGCCGAGGTGATAGGTCTGGACGATGTTGGTGTGGATGAGGTCGGCCACCAGCTTGGCCTCGCCGATGAAATTCTCGATGAACTCCTTCTGGGTGGCGTAGTTCTGGCGGATCACCTTGATGGCGACCCGCTTCACAAAACCCGAGGCGCCCCGCTGCTCGGCCTCATAGACAATCCCCATGCCGCCCTCGTAGATCTGGCGGACGATGTCGTACTGGAAATTGTTCTGTATGCTGAACAGTGGCATTCCGGCTGCGATGTTCCGCAAAGGCTTTCCCAAGTCAAGTTCCGGACGCACGCCTCCGGCCAAGGCCTGTCTCTCTTCCGGACCCGCGCCCACGGGCAAAGGCTGGCGAACTTTGCGTGCCCCACGAACCAAGCGGCGCCTGGATGGCTGAGGACGGCGTCCGGTTCGCGATCATGGCGCCGACTGGCGTCCGGCGGCTGCGCTTCAGCATTCTCCCCAAGCCAATGCTTGACACGCGCCGGACCATTCCAATCCTGAGCGGACCTGCGGACGTGTCCCCCGGCGTTTCCGATCCGCTGAACCCAAGAAAGGTCCGAACTGATCATGCATCGTGAGCACCAGCCCTGTTGTGGCGTCCGCGCGGTTTTGCATCGTGTCCTCCTGTGCGCCAGCGCCTTCGTGCTTCTATGGGGGCGCGTTGCCTTGCTGGACGCGCAGGAGCAAACCAACCAAACCCAGCGCATCACGCCGTACGTTCACCTGCGCAGCGGCGAATTCGACACCGTCTGGGGGGTGCAGGACATGTGGGGCTTCGGCATCGGCGCCGACCTCAGCCGGCATGTCGGGCTGGAACTCGCATTCGACACCTACGAGAAGGATTTTGATCCATTCGGGACGAAGATCGGCGAGCAATCCCTGCTGTCCCTCGTGCCCCAGGTCCGGCTGCGGCTTCCGCTGGCCAACGAAAAGATCGTGCCCTACCTCGTCGCCGGGGCGGGCATCGGCTGGTACGATTTCAACGATCCGCTGCAGACCACCTCGCCCAACCTGCCCTACGACGTGGATGCCCAGGGCACCAAGCTGGTGATCTCGGCGGGTGTGGGCGTGGATTTCTTCATCAATCCGCACGTGGCGTTCAACCTGGAAGGCAAATACCTCTGGCTCGACGACCTCGATGTCAGCGTCAACGGCACCCCGGGCACGTTCGACATGGCGGATTTCGTCGGCACATTCGGCTTCCGCGCCTACCTGGACGACGCGGAAGCGTTGACCCTGTTGGACGCGACCGAGGAACCGCCGGTCCGGATCTATTTCGGCGCCGGATTCGGTGCAGGGATGATCGCCGATGGCAGTTGGATCACGGGCGTCGAGTTGGTGCAGGAATCCGCCTCGATTGGCAGCGCGGGACAATCCGTGGAGCTCTCCTTGGGCGTCAACTTCGGACGGCATCTCAGCGTGGAAATCCCGGCGGACTATTATGAAGGGGTGATCCAGCTCAACAACCTGGCGGGAGTCAATGGCGGTATCGGGGAGTACGCCACGTACGCCGTGATTCCCAGCCTGCGCTTCCGCTGGCCGATCAAAGACGGACGGATTGTGCCCTACGTGATGGCCGGGTTTGGGGGCACCTACGGCGAGGTGAACGACCGGTTCGAGAATGGCCAGGGGGTGTCCGTCGATTCCAAGGGCTTTGCCCCGGCCTTCGCGGTGGGCGGCGGTGTCGAGTACTTCTTCAACCGCGAGGTAAGCCTCTTCGGCCAGGTCAAATACATCCAATCCTGGGACAACCCGATCGAGGTGGCCGGCGCCGGCGAGCAATCGGGCGACCTGTCCTGGCTGCATTTCCAGATCGGCTTTCGCCTGAGCCTGCTGCACCTCGGCGGTGAGCGCTGAGGCGGCCACCCAAACATCAGCGCCGCACTCTCGCGAATGCGGCGCTGGCGAAAACAATGGGGGAAAGGAGTCGGGTCAGGCCTTGGCCGCCTGGGCTGCGGCCCGCTGACGGTTGCGCTTGGGGGCCTTGGTGACCAGGCCCTTCTTGATCGCGCTGGCGGCTACGCGCATGTAACGCACCTCGCCGCTGGGCAACAGCACCTTGACCCGTTGCAGGTTGGGCAGGAACCGCCGCTTGGTGATGGCGGTCACGTGCGTGCCAATGCCGCCCGATTTCTTGGCCTTGCCGGACCGCCAGATCTTGCTGCCTTTGATGGGACCTTTGCCTGTCAATTCACAATACCGAGACATAATTCACCTTCGAGTTAAAGAAGGCGGACAGTATCGGGGGAGCCGCTCCCGTGCAAGCTTCATTTCGGCAATTTTGCGTGCCTTCGCCCCCGCTCACCCCCTATCTTTCGCCCCCTGTCTTATGGCAACCATCAAACCCTTCGCAGCCTTGCGGCCCCAGCCGGAACTGGCCTCACGGATCTGTGAATTGCCGTACGATGTGATGTCGTCCGCGGAAGCGCGCCAGATCGCCGCAGGCAATCCCCTCAGTTTCCTGCATGTCAGCAAGCCGGAGATCGACCTGCCGCCAGACACCGATCCCTACTCCCCCGCCGTCTATGCCAAAGGCCGGGAGAACCTGGACCGGTTGATGGCCCAGGGCGCCCTGCGTCAGGACTCCCAACCCTCCTTCTACCTCTACCGCCAGGTCATGGGCGAACACCGCCAGGTCGGACTGGTGGCCGCCGCCAGTTGCCAGGAATACCTCGACGGCCTCATCAGGAAGCATGAGTTCACCCGCCCGGACAAGGAAAACGACCGGGTCCGGCACATGGAATCCTTGGAAGCGCAGACGGGGCTCGTGTTCCTGACCTACCGTGCGGTGACCGCCGTGGACCGCTTCGTGCAAACCCGGGTGGCCGCAAACCCGGAGGTGGACTTCCTGGCGCCGGACGGCGTGCGCCACAGCGCCTGGACGATCCGGGATCCGGAAAGCGTTGGCTGGATTGAATCGCAGTTTGCGAAGGTGCCGTTCCTTTATGTGGCGGATGGCCACCACCGCAGCGCGGCGGCCGCGCGGATGTTCCAGGCGCGGCGCGGCGCCGGGAACAGTCCCCGCTTCCTGACCGTCATCTTCCCCCACAACCAGATGCAGATCCTGCCCTACAACCGGGTGCTCAAGGATCTGCACGGCCTGACCCCGGCCTCGCTGATAGCGAGATTGGACGAGGTGTTCGAAGTGCTGCCGGGAACCGGCGCGACACCCACCCGCAAACACGACGTCTGCCTCTTCCTTGACGGCGGGTGGCGCACCCTCCGGTTCCGATCCGCACTCACGCAAAACGCCACCTCCATCGAAGCGCTGGATGTATCGCTCCTCCAGACCCACGTGCTGGCGCCGGTCTTCGGCATCGATGATCCGCGGACCAGCCAGCGGATCAGCTTCGTCGGCGGAATCCGGGGCACGGCGGAACTGGAGAAACGGGTTCACACCGGTGAAGGGGCCTGTGCTTTCTCCCTGTTCCCCACCGGCATCGAGGATCTCATGACCATTGCCGACGCCGGCGGCATCATGCCGCCCAAGAGCACCTGGTTCGAGCCGAAGCTTCGCGACGGCATGTTCTGTCACCGGCTCTGACCGGAAAAACCCGGCGGATGCCTTGGGCCTTCCCCCGGGGTCAAGGCCCTGCCCTGCCCCGGTTGTGGCCGCGGCAGGTTCATGCACACTGCCTCCTCAAGGAGAAAGAGGTGTATGAAATCAGGCAGTCATGTTGGATACGGCTTTAAATGGGTGAATACCGCCGCCCTCGGCGCGTACGCCCTGCTCGCGCTGACAACGCCCACCCCGGCGGTTCCTCCACCCACGGGCGTCGCGCTGCTCAACGCCCCCGCGGGCGGGTTCGCCATTGACGGCGACCTCCTCGCCCGCATGCCCGTCGGGGCATCAGGAGACTGGGTCGCCGCCCCCGCGCTGTCCGGAACCGGCGAAGGTGTGCTCAGCCCAGCCGGTGTGCCGCTGAATTCGCTGGCCACGTTCCACTTCATCGACCCCTACGACTCGAGCGGCAGTGACATCATCTTCACCGGCGGCAGCAAGTGGGCGGATAATCCGAACACCTGGGTCTGGACCACCGGCAAGCCGTCGTCCAAGACGGACATCAACAACGTGCTCCTCCACCTGGCCACCGACGAGCTGGGACACACGTGGGCGGTCATCTCTGCCGACCGGGCCAGCACGTCCGGGGATTCCTACATCGATTTCGAGCTTCTTCAACGTCCGCTGGTGCGCACCAACAACGGGAACTTCTTCTCATCCGGCCCCCATGCCGGCCGCACCACCAACGACCTGGTCCTGAGTCTGGCCTTCACGGAAGGCGGCAAGGTGGCGGACTTCTTTGCGTGGCGCTGGCAGGCGGATGGGGTGGGCGGGTTCCGATACGTGGATGTCACGGCGGCCCTGCCGTCCGGGCGCGTCTTCGTGGCCTTGAACACCAACACCATCCCGGTGCCCTACACCGCGTTCGGGGGCAACCAGTACCAGGCCAATGCGTTCGCCGAGGCAGCCATCGACCTGACCGCACTGCTGGGTGGCTTTGACCCCTGCGAATCCTTCGGCTTCGAAGCCCTCACGGTGAAAACCAAGGCGTCTGCCTCCTACTCGGCGGGCATCGAGGACCTGATCGAGCCCATCGCCTACAAGCTGCGGATCGGACCGGCCGCCGACGCGGGCCCCGACCAGACTCGCTGCGCCGAACCCGGCGTGACTGTGTTCCCGCTGCAAGGCAGCGCCAGCGCCGGTCTGACCTCGGTGGCCTCGACCCGCTGGAGCGTGGTGGCCGGCAGCGCGATCATCGACAATCCAGACGCCCTGGTCACCACTGCCCAGGTCGCCTCTCAGCAGGCGACAATCCGCCTCGAGGTCCTTCAGGCCAACGGCTGCACCGACATCGACGACGTCGTGTTGAGCGCGGTGGAGCCGCCCGCGCTGGCCATCGGTGGCGCGATGGTGCTGTGTCCGGACACCACGGCCCTGTTCAGCGCTCCGCCCGGGATGCGGAGTTATCAATGGTCTGTCAGCGGCAACGGCACCCTGGTGGGGGCAACGAACCAGCAGACGGTCCTCGTGCTGTCGAGCAACCTGTGCGATGAACCGTTCGAGTTGACCCTCGTCGCCTCGAGCAACGTCTGCACCGTGGCCGCCCAGGCGGAGGTGCAGGTCCAGGACACGGTGCCCCCTGTCCTGACGCTGCCCGGCGACCTGCTCCTCGAATGCCCCGCCGACACCCGCACCAACGTCACCGGCGCGGCCACGGCTCAGGACGATTGCGGCTCCGTCACCGTCTCGTACACCGATGCCCAGACCAATCTCTGCGGTGGTTCGAGGATCATCGCGCGCGAATGGACCGCGATGGATTCCTGCGGCAACGTCGCCACCGCCACCCAGACCATCACCGTCCGCGACACCACGCGCCCGACACTTTCGATCCCGCCCAGCATCACCCTCGAATGCCCGGCCAACACCGCACCGACCGCCACCGGCGTAGCCACCGCCCAAGACAATTGCGGCACGCCTGCCGTCAGCTTCTCCGATGCAGTCACGGCGGGCTGCGGCGGGTCCAAGACCATCGCCCGTACCTGGTCGGCCACCGACGAATGCGGCAACATCGCCACCGCCGTCCAGACCATCACTGTCCAGGACACCACGCGCCCGACACTTTCGATCCCGCCCAGCGTCACCTTGGAATGCCCGGCGGATACCCGCACCTCGGCCACCGGCGTAGCCACCGCCCAGGACAATTGCGGCTCGCCCACGATGAGTTTTGCGGATGCCGTCACCACCGGTTGCGGCGGGTCCAAGACCATCACCCGCACCTGGTCAGCCACCGACGAATGCGGGAACGTCGCCACCGCCACCCAGACCATCACCGTCCGCGACACCACGCGCCCGACACTCTCGATCCCTCCCAGTGTCACCCTGGAATGCCCGGCCAACACGGCACCGAACGCCACCGGCGTAGCCACCGCCCAGGACAATTGCGGCACGCCCACGGTGAGTTTCACGGACGCCGTCACCAACGGTTGCGGCGGGTCCAAGACCATCGTGCGGACCTGGTCGGCCACCGACGAATGCGGCAACGTCGCCACCGCTGTCCAGACCATCACCGTCCGCGACACCACGCGCCCGACATTGTCGATCCCGCCCAGCGTCACCCTGGAATGCCCGGCCAACACGGTACCGAACGCCACCGGCGTAGCCACCGCCCAGGACAATTGCGGCACGCCTGCCGTCAGCTTCTCCGATGCGGTCACGGCAGGTTGCGGCGGGTCCAAGACCATCACCCGCACGTGGTCGGCCATCGACGAATGCGGCAACGTCGCCACCGCCGTCCAGACCATCACCGTCCGCGACACCACGCGCCCGACACTCTCGATCCCGCCCAGCGTCACCCTGGAATGCCCGGCCACCACGGCACCGGTCGCCACCGGCATCGCCTCCGCGCAGGACAATTGCGGCACGCCCACGGTGAGTTTCGCGGATGCGGTCACCACCGGTTGCGGCGGGTCCAAGACCATCGCCCGCACATGGTCAGCCACCGACGAATGCGGCAACGTCGCCACCGCCGTCCAGACCATCATCGTCCGCGACACCACACGCCCGACACTCTCGATCCCGCCGAGCGTGACGCTGGAACTGCCCGCCCACACGGCGCCCATCGCCACCGGCATCGCCTCCGCGCAGGACAATTGCGGCACACCTGCCGTCAGCTTCTCCGACGCGGTCACCACGGGTTGCGGCGGGTCCAAGACCATCGCGCGCACCTGGTCGGCCACCGACGAGTGCGGCAATGTCGCCACCGCCATCCAGACCATCACCGTCCGTGACACGACGGCTCCGACGCTGACGCCACCCGCCAACATCACGTTGGAATGCCCGGCGGATACGCGGACCAACGTGACGGGCCGGGCCACCGCGACCGATGCCAGTGGATGGATTCTCATCTACAGCGACGTGATGAGCGCCGGCGCGTGCGCGGGCACCATGAGCATCGCCCGCACCTGGACCGCCACCGATGCTTGCGGCAACACCACCAGCCGGGTGCAGACCATCCTCGTGCAGGACACCATTCCACCCAAAATCAGTGCCCCGAACCTCACCGTCCAATGCGCCGACGACGTGCCGTCCGCGCACGCCACACTCGCCGCCTTCCTGGCGGCCGGGGGCAAGGCGAGCGACACATGCGATGCCACGCTGGCCTTCGCGCTGGCCAGTGACAGTGGCTTGGTGGGGAGCTGTCCGGGAACGGTGACCCGCGTGTATCGCGCGGCGGACGACTGCGGCAACGTGGCCGAGTGCATCCAGGTCATCACTGTAGATGACACGCAGGCGCCCCTAATCACCTGCCCCGGCAGCGTCACGGTGGAATGCGGCGATTCGATCGAGCCCACGGCGCTGGGCACGGCCACTGCCACCGACAACTGCGATCCCAACGTGTCCGTGGACTACACCGACGTGCCGGTGCCGAGCCAGTACTTGATCAAGTGGTATGCGGCGGACCCCGACCTGAACACCGGCCCCTACGCACCTACCTACGTCAAGCTGGCTCCGGCCAGTCTGCCGTGCCCGGAAAGCGCGTCCCTGACCGGCCGGGCTCTGGCGCCGCTGCGCAACGCGGTGGCCTACTCCGCGCCCGGCGGCCAGCTCGACGCCCTCACCTCGCTGGGCGGCGAACCGATGGCGCTCGGCCAACTCGTCCCCTTCGAAGCCGTGATCGAAGTGAGCGGCGGGCCCGGCCCCGAACGCGGCACCCTCGAGTTCACCTCCAGTTGGAGCACCCACACCACATCCAACGACCGGTTCGGTTACGACACCAACTACATGGTCTATTGCGCCTTCGTGGATTTCTCGGATCCCGGCACGCTTGACCCGAACGCCAACGCCCGGGTGGAATCGTTTCACTCGACGCTGCTGAACCCCGGCAGCATCGATGAGAAGATCCTGGGCAAGTTCCGCATCTCGGGCCTCGAGAGCGGGGATCGCGTGGTGGTGGAGATCTGGGTGGTCCTGTCCTCCCAGAGGCCCAGCCAGGTTGGCGGCACCATCGCCTCCGACCTCGTGTCCGCCGAAAAGGCGACCGTCCCGCCCCAACCGATCAGCACCGGGGCGCAAACGGTCTCCATCGGCAACCTGTCCAAGCTCAAACCGTTGCCCGCGCCGCAGCCCCAGGGACCCGAACCGGTCCTGCCGCCCCAGCCGCCCGCCCTGCCGGGCGCCACGGTGAGCGTGATCGACCGCACCTGGAGGGCCACAGACGATTGCGGCAACCGCAACACCTGCGTGCAGCGCATCACCGTCCGCGACACGACGCCGCCCCAGTTCGTCGAGGCCCAGGCGTTGCAGGTGATCGAACCCGGTGCGCTCTGGACTCCGGAACCGCCCGAGGCCGTGGACGGATGCGGCGAAGTGACGGTTCGCATCTATACCATGGAGACCAACCTGACCGCCTCAGGCTCGCACGTCGTCAACACCACCTGGGAGGCCATCGACGAGAGCGGAAACCGCACGCTGATGAACAGTCAGGTGGAAATCCAACCCTTGATCCTGCTCAACCCGGAACTGAAGTTCGGAGTGCTCAATGGACGCCTGGTTCTGAGCTGGTCGGCGCAGCCCGCCGGCTGGTGGCTCGAATCCGCAGCCAACCTGGCACAACCCCGTTGGAAACCCGTGGCCATCGCCCCGACACTGAGCAGCGATCGCTACGTGGTGGAACTCGATCCGGCCGGCACCCAGCAATCCTACCGGCTGGCGACCGGCGCACCGCCCCTGGCCCTGTCACCCGCAACGCCCGGCAAGGTGGCCCTGACCTGGCCCGCCCTGGCCGGCCCCCACACCATCCAGCGCTGCACCGAACTGGCCAGTGGCCTCTGGACCAACCAGCCGGCATCCGTCGTCAGCACCAACGGACTCAACCGGGTGGAATTGGACGCCCTCGGCAGCCGCGGCTTCTTCCGACTGGTCAAGCCGACACCTTGAGATAGACGCGGCATCGGTCCCCGGCATGCCGACGGGCGTGGGAGCCGAGGCCAGCAGGCTTGCGTGACCCGCGCTGAAGAACGGCAGCCTCCTGGCGTCGGCTCCAACAGGATGGATGCGGCTCGCTCGGCAGCGAGTGGGCTCCTCACGGACTGGCAAGATGCGGACTCTACGAGCGGGCTGATGGACTTTGAAGTTCCCGGGCCAGCCTCCGCAGGCGTCCGACCCGCCAGTACACGGATCCGAAGAACACCGCGCCACACAGGTTGACGCCCAGGGTGTAACCGAGCTTGTAGGTGCGCCCCGTGTTGCGCTCAGCGTAGATCGGCAGGTCCTGACCCACCAGCAACATGGGAAACCCGCAGGGCATGAGCGCCCCGTGCGCCATCCCGAGGGCGAACCCCGGCACCCGCCCCTCCCGCTGCGAAACCTGCACGGACAAATGCAGCACCCGCCCAAACATCACGGTGATCAGGATGGCCACCACCAGACGCACAACGATCCGCAGCCAGCGACGTCCCCACCCCGGCCCCGCATCGGTCCCCCCGCCCGCTTGAGACAAATCATTCACCATTCGTCCGGGACATTGACGACACCGCGCGCCTCCGGTCAAGCATCGCGTCGGGCCCGACGAAACCGCCGAGCCGCGCCGCGCCACCACCGGAACCAGCGCAGCGTGTCGCGCCACGGATGGATCTTGCTGCGCTCCGACTCGTAAATCACGGTCACTGGCACAAATTCCACGCGGACACCCTGTTGGAGGAAATCCAGGAGCAGCTCGGACTCGATTTCGAAATGCGCGGCCACCGTACATTGCGGCGCGCAGCAGGCAAGGTTGATCAGCCGGAATCCGTTCTGCGTGTCCGGCAGGTGTTTTCCGGACAACCGGGACAAGCGCCGGCTCATCCAGCGATTCACCTGGCGCCGCAGCCAGGGCATTCCCTCGGGATGTGCCATCCGGTCCCCCACCACCATCGCCGCGCCCGTTTGCTCGGCACAGGCCAGGAAGGCCGGGATATCCGCCGCCGCGTGCTGACCGTCCCCGTCCAGGCACAACACCCAGTCAAACCCCTGCTGGCGGGCAACCGTCCAACCCGCACGCAACGCCGCGCCCTTGCCCTGCGGCGTCGCGTGACGGATCACTTGCGCCCCGGCCGCGTGCGCGCGCGCGCCGGTATCGTCGGTCGAACCGTCATCCACCACGAGAACCGAGGGCAGATGGTTTCGAACCTCGCGCACGACGCGACCGATGGCCTTTCCCTCGTTCAAACAGGGAATCACGGCGGCACAGGACGCGGGCCAGTTCACCCGGCAGGTTAGGCCCGGCCGGGGACACATTTCAATAAACCGAGTGTTCGCCCCACTGCCTTTCCCAACTCTCAAGCTTTTGGTTTGAACTCCGAAGCCGCCCGCGGTTAACTCGGCCCGTGCCGGATCGTTCGTTCATTCCAACCGCAGCCCACATCAAGGCGACAGGGCAGGCTCAGGCCGATCTCCATTCCTACGCCGCCGAAACCGCCCGGGCGCGGTTCGGTCGCCGCGTCTTCGTTCGGGCGGTCGTCGAGGCCTCCAACTACTGCCGGCAGAACTGCGATTACTGCGGCATGCGACGCGACAACGGCGCGCTCTCGCGGTTTCGCGCCACATTCGAGCCGCTCGCCGAACTGCTGATCCACCAGCGCCCCGACAGCGTCACGGATGTCAACATTCAGACGGGGGAGGACCCGGTGGCGGCGCGGGACGTGGTGTTGCCCCTGGTGCGGATGCTGCGTCGCGAGACCAACCTGGGCATCAGCGTGTGCCTCGGCAGCCTTGGCCCGGCGCTCTACGCGCAATTGCACGAAGCGGGAGCCACCACCTATATCATGAAGTTCGAGATGGCCGGACCCGGCCGCTACGAACGCTTTCATGCGCCCGGCACCCTGGCCAACCGCCTCCGGCACATCCGCCTGCTGGCCGACGCCGGCTGGAACGTCAGTTCCGGTTTCATCGCCGGCCTGCCCGGCCAGACCACCGCCGATCTGCTCACCAACCTGGCGCTGGCCAAGACTCTCCCCCTGGCCGGATGCAGCGTCAGCCCGTTCATTCCCGGCGACGAAACCCCGCTCAAAGACGCCCCCGCCGCTGACATCAACCAAACCCTCAATTGCATGGCCGCCATGCGCCTCATGCGTCCGGACTGGGTGATCCCCTCGGTCAGCGCCCTGAACCTGGCGCAACCGGTCGAGGGTTATCGCCGGGGACTGCGAACCGGCGCGAACCTGGTGACCATCAATCTGACCCCCTCGGAGATGCGCGGCAACTATCTGCTCTACAAACGCGACCGCTTCATCATGACGGAGGAACGCATCCTCCACGCGATCGAAGCGGAGGGGCTCACACCCTCCACGGAAAGCCTGGCCGATCACCTCCAATCCCGGCGGCAACCGGCCCCGGCGCTGCCCCAAGCCGAACTGGCCTCCACCTCCCCTTGAGCCTCGTAGCCGCAAGAACCGGCTTAAAAAGGCGGCCATTCCCTCGGGCGTCACACGACAGCCTCGACACCCCGGCTCCCCCGCCGCCACCCGCCAGACATCCTACCACTCCGGCTGCCCCTCCGGCTGGCCTGCGGCCCCGTCCTGACCCTGCCGGGCTCCATTGACGAGGTCCCACGTCTCGCGCAGGTCCTCGGGGATTTCCTTGAGGAAACGCGAGGGTAATTGCGCCTGCGCCGCTCCCCCGCCGGCCAGCGCGCGCATCGCCGGATAACACAAATACAGCTCGTCCCGGGCCCGGGTCACCGCCACATACAGCAGCCGGCGCTCCTCCTCCTCGCCGTCCCCCGCCTCCAGGGAGCGCGCGGAGGGAAAAAGTCCGTCGCACAGCATGATGACAAACACGACGTCGAACTCGAGTCCTTTGGCCTGATGGATGGTGGACAACCGCGCCCGCTCGGTGTCGCCCTGGCCGGGGTCGGCTTCCTCGGCCTCGAGATTGGTGAGCAGGGCCAGTTGCGCGAGAAACTCCTGCAACGAACTGAACTGCTCGGAGAACGCGCCCAGTTGCTCGATGTCCTCCAACCGGGAACGCGCGTTCTCATAGTTGGCCTGGAGGTAATCGCGGTAGCCGGCCTCGACCACCAGGTTCATCAACACGCCCGCCCTCGCCTCCTCCGTCGCCGCCGCCTCCAACTGCGCCATCGTGGACGTCAACTGCGCCCACGCCACCTGTGCCTTCTTGGGGACCAGTTTCAGCAGGTCCCCGAACGCCGTCGCCAACGGGCGTGTCCCGCCCTGGGTGGATGCCGCTCCCGTCGCCCGGTCGCGGAATGCCCCCCACAGCTTCTCCGCCGCCTTGGGCCCGAGGCCGGGCAGCAGGAGGACAATCCTTTTGAACGCCAGTTCATCGCGCGCATTCGCGACCAGCTTGAGGTGCGCCGTGACGTCCTTGATGTGCGCCTGCTCGAAGAACCGCACGCCGCTGGTGATGCTGAAGGGGATATTGTGCCGGGTCAGCTCCAGTTGCAGCTCGAGGGCGTGAAAATGCGAACGATAGAGCACGGCCATCCGATTCAGCGACCGCCCCTCCCCGTGCAGTTCCACCAGCCGCTGCGCCACAAAGAGCGCCTGCTGCCGCGCATCCAGACAGGGCACCACCACCGGCTTCCGCCCGGCCGGCCGCGCCGGAGCCAGGTCCTTGGCGAACTGCCTGGCGTTGGACCGGATGGCGGCATTGGCGAGAGTGAGGATCTCCGGTGTGCTGCGGTAGTTGGTTTCGATCTTGTACACCACCGCGTGCGGGTAGCGCCGGGGAAACTCGAGGATGTTCTGGAAACTGGCCCCGCGCCAGCCGTAGATGCTCTGCGCATCGTCGCCCACCGCCATCAGGTTCTGGTGACGCGCGGCCAGCAGATCCACCAGATCGCCCTGCAGCCGGTTGGTGTCCTGATACTCGTCCACCAGGATGAACTGGAACCGGCGCTGCAAACTCTCGCGCACATCCGCGTGCTCCTCCAGCAACCGCAACCACAACACGAGCAGATCATCGAAATCCATGGCGCCAGTCTGTCGTTTGCGCCCGGCATAAGCGCCTTGGACCCGTTCCATCTGCGGGAGGAGTTTAAGAAAATAGGGATACTGCTGGGCCACCACTTCCGGGAGCGACATCCGCTTGTTGACCGCCAGCGAGAGGATGGCTCCCAACACTTCCGCCTTCGGAAAGCGCGTGGCCCGGGTGTCAATCCCGGCCTCGGCAATGCAGGTGGCCACCAGGTGGCGCGCATCCTCCTGGTCCAGGATGCTGAAACCCCGCTCGTAACCCAGCCGGTCCGCGTAGAGCCGGAGAATCCGGTTGCCAATCGAGTGAAACGTCCCCCCCCAGAGATCCGAACGCTCCCCACCCAGCAGATCCTCCACGCGCCGCATCATCTCCCGGGCCGCCTTGTTCGTGAACGTGAGCAGCAGAATCCGGTCGGCCGGAATCCCCTGCTCCAGGAGATACGCCACCCGATAGGTGAGCGTGCGGGTCTTGCCGGAACCCGCCCCGGCAATCACCAGCGCCGGACCCGGCGGAGCCGTGACCGCCGCCAGTTGCTGCTCGTTCACCTCGCGGGCGTAATCGATGTGCAAGTCCGCCGCCCGCGGAAACGGGTGCAGGACGTATTCGCGCGACATGCGTCCAGCTTACAGGGAATCCCCAAGGGGGCAAAGGCTACGCACAACTACGGAAGCCGCCGTCCCCAGCAAAGCCGACAAGACGCTTGCCATGCGCGCAACCCGGTTTCAGGATGCGTGCAAACCTCGAACCCAAAGGAAGCCCTATGAAGACATCGATTCAGACTGCCATGATTGCGAAAGCCAGTTTCCTGGGCGCTGCCCTGTTGATGCTGCCGCTGTTGACCGGCACCGCTTCGGCCCAGCAGATCGCCGGCCGGGTGACCTGCTCCGACACCACGCCCGCCACCCCACTCGAGGGAATCACCGTGATCGCCACGAATCTGCAAGGCGGCTTCACCTCCGCCCTGACGGATTCCAACGGCAATTACGCGATCTCCATCAGCACCCCATCCCCCGCCCTCTACGAAGTGCGACTGGGCAACCTGCGCCCGGGTCTGGTCTGCGTGGAGCCTTCCGGAGGGGTTCATCTGCGATATGTTCCCCTCGACACCACCCCCGCCAATTTCGTTCTGACCGGCTGTGGCGAAGCGCCGCCCACCGGCGAAATCGGGGATCGCGTCTGGGAGGATCTGGACGGCGACGGCCTTCAGGACCCCGACGAATGGGGTCTGCCGTTCCTGCCGGTGCAACTGACTGGTTGCAACGGGGAGGTGCTGGATGAAACCACGACCGACGCCGACGGTTTTTACAGCTTCACCGGACTGGCAGCCGGCGACTATGCCTTGCAGTTCGTGGCCCCGCCTGGCTACACCTTCAGCCCCAGCAACCAGGGCCTGGACCCCGAGATGGACAGCGACGCGGATCCGGCGACGGGCACCACCCTGTGCATCACGCTCGAGGCTGGCCAGACCGACATGAGTTGGGATGCGGGTTTGTGCCCGCGGGAAGCGCCCGGCGTGCGCAGCCAAGGCTACTGGAAGACCCATCCGGAAGCCTGGCCGGTTGAGGAGATCGAGATCGGCGGAATGACGCTCAAGAAGTGCACGGCCATCCGGCTCATGCAACGACCCACGCAGGGCAACAAGTGGCTCAACCTCTTCGAGCAACTCGTCGCCGCCAAGCTCAATGTGTATGTCGGCAACGAGTCGAACTGCATCGAGGACATCCTGGAGCAGGCGGACGAGTGGCTGGAGGCCAACCCGATCCACACCCGCGCCAACAGTCGCGCCTGGAAGTGCGAAGGACAGTACCTGCACTCGGAGTTGGACGCTTACAACAACGGGTATCTCTGCGCGCCCCCGGCGGACGGGTAAACCGGCTTGAGACTGCACGGTTTCGACCCTCCGGCACCTCCGTTGACGAGACGAATGGGCGGCCCAACCCTTGGGGGTTCGTGATGCCCATGAGCCATCGCTCGTTCGCTTCCTCGTTGTCGTGGAGCGCCTCGATCAAGAGCAGGGAAGGAGAACGAGGCGCAAAGCCTCCGCGCCCGACTTCGAAGTCCTGGACGCCTCCCGGGAGCCGAGGCCAGCCCGGAGGTTGGATCTCCGACCTCGGCGCTTGCGTCTGCCCTCGCCCTCCTCCCGGCTTGTCCCGCACCGGTTTTCTGGGAGACTGCACGCATGGAACAGACACTCCTGGCGTTTGTGGATGATCTCTACGAGGATCTCGAACTCTGGTATCCCAAGCTGCGGCTTGAGGAATCGGGGTTCGGGATGCGGTTGACCGGACCCGAGATCAAGACCTACACCGGCAAGCACGGCTATCCCGCCACCAGCGATTTGCGCATTGCCCAGGCCGACAGCCGCGACTACGTGGGGTTGCTCATCCCGGGCGGGTTCATGCCCGACAAGCTGCGCCGGATCGAAAAGATTCTCGAACTCACCCGCGAATTCATGGACCAACGCAAGCTGGTCGCCTTCATTTGTCACGGGGGCTGGATCCCGATCTCCGCGCGGGTCCTCAAAGGCCGTCGGGCCACCGGCTCGCTCGGCATCAAGGATGACCTCGAGAACGCCGGCGCCGTCTGGGTGGATGAACCGGTGGTCGTGGACGACAACCTGGTGTCCAGCCGCACACCCCGCGACCTGCCCGCGTTCGCCAAAGCCATGGTGGACTATCTCACCGACGACGACGCCCGGCCGACCGGACCGCGCGTCCGCTAGCCCGGCTCGCCATGTCCTCCCATCCCGGCTTCGGAGCCCACACCGACCCCACCTTCAAGTCGCGCCCCCGCCCGACCGGCGAGGTCGTGCGGCGAGTGGGCGTTTACCTCAAACCCTACTGGGTCATGGCGTTCGGCACCGTGACCTGCGCCATCCTTTCGCTCGGGTTCGGACTGCTCTATCCCAAGCTCACCCGCACCATCATCGACACCGTCATCAACCAATCCCGGGAGGACCTGCTGCTGCCCGCGGCGTGGGGATTGATCGGGGCGTTCCTCTTCCGCGAACTCTTCAACAGCTTGCGCATCCTCATCAATAATCACCTCGAACAAAACGTCATCTTCGACATGCGCCGGGACGTGTTCGCCCGGCTGCAACGCCTGCCGGTGCCCTGGTTCGATCAGCGCGCCTCGGGCGACCTCATGACGCGCGTGATCGAGGACGTCAACAACGTCGAGCGCATGCTCATCGACGGCGTCGAGCAAGGGACCGTGGCCTTGCTCAGCATCGTCGGCGCCCTGGTTTTCATGGTGATCTACAGTCCGATGCTGGCCGCGGTGTCGCTGATCCCCATCCCGTTCCTGATTGCCGGCGCGCTCTGGTACACCCTGACCGCGCACCGCCGCTATCGCAAACAGCGCGAGGCCGCCAGCGCCATGAACGCCCTGCTCATGGACAACCTCCAGGGCATCCGCCAGATCAAGGCCTTCGGACGCCAGGAGCACGAGGACCAGCGCTTCGCCGGTCGCGCGGACGACCTGCGCCAGGGCACGCTGATCGTCATGCGCGCCTGGGCGGCCTACGGCCCGGCCATGCAATTCGTGGGCGCGCTCGGCATCGGGCTGGTGCTCGCCGTGGGCGGACACGAAGTCCTGCGGGGCCGGATGGAGGTCGGCCAGCTCGTCGCCTTCATGCTCTACGCCGGCATGTTCTTCTACGAACCCATCGGGCGCCTGCACGGACTCAACCAGATGGTCCAGGCCGCCCGCGCCGCCGCCGCCCGCGTGTTCGACATTCTGGATGCGGACGAAGAACGCGCGGACCGGACGGAACTCCTCAAACGGCCCGTGCGCGGGGCGGTGGATTACCAGGACGTCGAGTTCAGCTACGGCGAAGGCCAGACCGTCCTGAACCGCATTCAACTCCACGCCGAGCCCGGCCAGATGATCGCGTTGGTGGGCCCCACCGGCGCCGGCAAGTCCACCCTGGTCAACCTGCTGCCCGCCTTCTACGAACCGACCCACGGCCGCATCTCGATCGACGGACAGGATCTCCGAACGATCACGCTCGGGTCCCTGCGCGACCAGATCAGTGTGGTCAGCCAGGAGGCGTTCCTGTTCAACGGCTCCATCCGCGAGAACATTGGCTACGGCAGACTCGAAGCCAGTGAGGAGGAGATGATGGCCGCCGCCCGGGCCGCCAACTGCCACGACTTCATTGTCAAGCTGCCCAACGGTTACGACTCCCACGTGGGCGAACGCGGCATCAAGCTCAGCGTGGGCGAGAAACAGCGGGTCAGCATCGCCCGCGCCCTGCTCAAAAACGCGCCCATCCTGATCCTGGACGAAGCCACGGCCAGCGTGGACACCGCCACCGAACGCCTGATCCAGGAAGCCTTGGAACGGTTGATGGCCGGGCGCACCAGCTTCGTGATCGCACACCGGCTCAGCACGATCGTCAAGGCCGACCAGATCCTGGTGCTGCTGCACGGCGAAATCGTCGAGCGCGGCACCCACGAGGAGTTGCTCGCCCGGGACGGCCTGTACGCGAAGCTCGCCCGCATCCAGAACACCACGTTCATCGAGGAAAGCTTCGAGCGGCTGGCGCTCCCCTGAATCCTGGGCGAACCGGGCAAAGGGCTGGTCATCGTCGCCCTGGAAAGCCTTGGTTTAACCGCTTGCCAGCCCGGCTGCGTCTCCTAGACTGCCGGGCGTGGAGAACAGCGGACAACTCCAGCAATATCTTCCGGTCCTGATGCTCGGCATCCTGGCCGTGGGCTTCACCGCGTTCATGCTGTTCGGGTCCGCGGCCCTGAGCCGGGCGGCGCGGCGTTCGAAGATCAAGGACACCCCGTACGAGTGCGGCATGCTGCCCGAGGGCAGCGGCAGCCCGCGCATGTCCGTCAAGTTTTACCTCGTGGCCATGCTGTTCATCCTGTTCGATATCGAAGTGGTCTTCCTCTATCCTTGGGCGGTGGTTTACAAGGAGATGATCCGCGACCACGCCGGCCTGATCCTGGGCGGTATGATCCCCTTTCTGGGCCTGATCTTCGTGGGGTTTCTTTACGAAGTCAAAAAGGGCGGGCTCGATTGGAAGCAGTAGCGGGTCGCCATCTCAAGCCAGCTCCTCCTCGTCCTCGTCAATCTTGATGACTTTCGCGAAGTCCTTGGCGCTGCGCTCCAGGATGCGCTTCACCTGCGGAGACAACCAGGTGCGCTTCCGGGCATCGAGCGGATCCGCCTTCTTCAGCCGGAAATGGCCCTGGGCATCGGTTTCCACGACGCCCTTGTCCACCAGCCTGTTGAGGATGGGCACCACCCAGAGCGGATCCTCGTGATAACGTCGTTTGCCCCCCAAACGTCGGCTGATCACCCGCGCAGAAACAAACTGCCCGGGATACCCCCTCAGAAAGAGTCGGACTGAACGTTCGTCGTAATCCATGATGTAGCGTGCAGCAGACAGGACAAAGCTGTCCACCAAGCGGACAACCTTGGGCCCCAAAGACCTGTCGATGGCCCATTCCCAGCAGCTAACACACCAGAACCGGTGATCTCCCCCCGGTCACCACGCCTTGTCAATGCCGGACAGGATCCAGGGTCGGCCAAGCCGTCGCTCCTCGCTGAAGGCAGGACCGACGATGGAGACCTTCGCGTCGAGGCGGCGCGTTTGGGGTTTGTTTTGCCGGCCCTTCCTGCTAAACGGGTCGCGCATGAAGGCTGTCCTGGATTACCTGAAGCGCAACCGCCGGCAAGCCATCAAGGATCTTTGCGACTATGTGCGGTTCCCGAGCGTGTCGGCGCAACCACAGCATCGGAAGGATCTGACCGCCTGCGCACAGTGGCTGGCGCGTTACTGCCGAAACCTCGGTCTGGACGCACGGCTCTGCCCGACGAAGGGTCATCCCATTGTCGTCGCCACCACCCGCACCAACGGCCGCTCCAGCCGTCCCCATTTCCTGGTCTATGGACATTATGACGTCCAGCCCCCGGAACCGTTGGATCTCTGGCACAGCCCGCCGTTCGAACCGCGCATCGCCGGGGGCCGGTTGTTTGCGCGAGGCGCCAGCGACAACAAGGGCCAGCATCTGGCGCACCTCAAAGCCGTCGAGGCCTACCTGAAAACCCGCACCGAGCTGCCCTGCGACCTCACTTTCGTGATCGAGGGGGAGGAAGAGGTGGGCAGCGCCTCCCTGGCCCCATTCCTTCGCCAGCATCGGCGCGAGCTTGGCTGCCAGGCCGTGGTGGTTTCCGACACGGGAATGCCCGACAAATCCCACCCCGCCCTCACCTACGCCCTGCGGGGCCTCGCCGCGCTCGAGATCACCGTGCACGGCCCGTCGCGCGACCTGCACTCGGGTGTGTTCGGCGGAAGTGTCGAGAACCCGGCCATGGCCCTGGCCCGGATGCTCGCGCAAACGCGGGATGATCAGGGACGCATCACCATCCCCGGCTTCTACCAGGACGTCCAACCTCTCCGCGCCGCGGAACGACGCCAGTTCCAGCGTCTGCCTTTCCAAGCCGCTGCCTACCGCAAGCTCCTGGGAGTGCCCGCGTTGTTTGGCGAGGCGGGATTCAGCCCGTTGGAACAACGCTCGGCCCGCCCCACCCTCGAGATCAACGGGCTGACCAGCGGCTACCAGGGCGAAGGCAGCAAGACCATCGTCCCGGCCTGGGCCAGAGCCAAACTCACCTTCCGTCTCGTCCCCCATCAGGATCCGAACAAGGTCATGCGCCAGATCTGCCGACACCTTCGAAAGATCTGTCCGCCCAGTGTCCGACTCGAATTGGAGGTCGGACATCACGCCAAGCCCTATCTGGTCCCGCCGTCGGGCCCCTACGCCCGGGCGGCCCTGTGTTCCCTCCAGCAGGCGTTCCAGCGCGAGCCGGTCCTGCTGCGCGAGGGGGGCTCGATCCCGATCGTGAACGAGTTCCGAGCGATTCTCGGCGTGGACACGCTGCTGCTCGGGTTGGGGTTGCCGGATGACAACATGCATTCGCCGAACGAGAAGTTCGATCTGGAGTGCTTCGATCGTGGCCAACTCATGAGCGCCCACCTGTGGCCGGAACTGGCGCGGGCTGCGTAGAACGCTTCGCGGAATTCAGGGGCGGAGGGGTGGCCCGGTGATGCGGTGCGACCCGGGCCGCAGTTCATCCCCACAACAACAATTCCTCCCGCAACCGGGCCAGGGGCAGCCCCACCACGTTCGTGAAGGAACCGATGACATTTTCCACAATCAACTCGCCGCTCTCCTGGATGGCGTAAGCTCCCGCCTTGTCGAGCGGATTCACCCGGGCCAGGTAGGTCTCGATCCGCGCCGGGGAAAGCGGATGGAAGGTGACGAACGAAGTCTCCGCAAACACCTGCTGACGATGCCCACGCAGGTGCAGCAGGCAGACTCCCGTGGTGACGCTGTGGGTGCGACCAGCCAGTTCCACCAGCATTTCAGTGGCGTGCTGGCGGCTGGACGGCTTCCCATAGAGCCGCGTGCCCAGGGACACCAGGGTGTCGGCGCCGATCACCAGGCAATCGGGATGCTGCTTGGCCACCTGGCGCGCCTTGCGGTAGGCGTTGAGTTGCGAAATCTCCCCCGCGCTCAACTCCTCATGATGCAGCTCCGACACCTCACTGGGCACAACCAGAAAATCGAGATCGAGCTGTTTGAGCAACTCGATGCGTCGTGGCGAAACTGAAGCCAGAATGACCGGCGGAAGCCTCATGGGCTGTCAGGCACAGGCAAAGCGGACCAACCGCTGCAGCAACCTGCGACGCAGCCTACAAGCCGCACCAGCACCCCGTCGAGACTTGACAGCCCCCCAGCCGCAATTTTCACGATGCGCAGGATCGGGACGCCGGGTGAGGTGCCCGTCCGACATCCGTCCGCATCCAACCGTCTTGTAGGCCCCGGTCCCTTGACCCAGCGAGCGCTGGCAGTGCCAACACCGCTCGATTACGCGTGCTCCGGAGAACGGGTTCACGGCTACGAGGTTCATGGGGAGCCTCCACGATCAAGAGATCGCGCGTTGGGGCCATGAACCTGGATAGGGCGCCCGGTGCTCCGGCGCCCAGGCCGCGGCGCAGCGACGGCCCCACCTTCCCCCGGTTCAGGGGGAGAAGTGGGCGAGGAGGTGGGCCACGGTTCTCGACTGACCCGGAAGTCTCAAATCGGGAACAATCTCGGCCAGGGGCTCGAGCACAAAGCGGCGAAGGTGCGCCCGCGGGTGCGGGAGGGTCAGCGCGGGCGAGGACCGCGTCTCGGCTCCGAAGGCAATCAGGTCGAGATCCAACAAACGGGCCTCGTTCAACGCTTTCCTGGGCTGGCGCCCAAAGTCCCGCTCCAAGGCCTGCAACTTCTCCAACAGCGTCTCGGGGGTCTCTCCCCGCCCGGGGACCAACCCCACGACGGCGTTGACGAAATCCGGCGATCCGGGCGGGCAATCCACCGGCGCGCTCCGGTGCAGCGAGGAACGGAGCAGGGGTACGTCGGAGAGTTCCTGCAACCGGTCCATGGCGGACCTGAGGATGTTGACGGACTCGCCAAGGTTCGAGCCCAAGGCGATAATGGCCAAGGTCCGGGACGTCCGACTGGCTTCGGCGTTCCGCGCTCCACGTTCCGCGCTCACTTCAGTCCCAGGACATCCTGCATGCGGTAGAGCCCCGGCTTCTGGGAGCGGACCCAGGCGGCGGCCCGCAATGCCCCGTTGGCGAAGGTGTCGCGACTGGAGGCCTTGTGGGTGAGTTCCACCCGCTCACCTTGAGCGGCAAAGATGACCGTGTGATCCCCGACGACATCCCCGCCCCGCAAGGCATGCATTCCAATCTCCGCCGAGTTTCGCTCCCCCGTGATGCCGGACCGGCCATGGCGGGCGACCGCGTCGAACTGCTGCTTCCGGACGGCGGCCAGGATTTCGCCCAGGGTGCGGGCGGTGCCGCTGGGCGCATCCTGCTTGAGCCGGTGATGCATCTCGACCACCTCCAGGTCGAAGGACGGGCCCAGAATTTCCGCCGCCTTGCGTGTCAGCCAGAACAGCGTGTTCACTCCGGTGGAATAATTGGACGCCATCACGATGGGGATCTGGGAAGCCAGGCGCTCAATCCGCGCCCGTTCCTCGGCAGTATGTCCCGTGGTGCCCACGACCAGGAACTTCCCGTGCCGGGCGCAGAGTTCCGCCACACCGCCGGTGACCGTGTGAAAGCTGAACTCGATCACACCGTCCCCTCGGGGAATGACGGCCGACAAATCGTCGCCCTGGTCCAGCGCGCCGACCACCTCGAATTCCGGTTGTCGGGCTGCGCAACTCAGCAGCGCCTGCCCCATGCGACCCTTGGATCCGTTTATGATGATGCGTGTCGTCGGTGACATGACCAATCCTCGGTTGTTTTTCGTCTCTGCCCGCTCGTGCTTCACCGCCGATGGCGCGCGGCGTGGCGCCTGAACGAGACGTTGGCCGCCTCCGTCACCCCTGGACGCAACCCAACCCCACGCCAACGTCAGCCCTCACTTCAACACGCGGCACGCCTTGAGCGTCGTGCGCACGCGTTGCGCACTGGCCTGGCTGATCGGCACCAAAGGCAGCCGGAGTTCGTTCTCGATGCAGCCCAACATCGCCAGGGCGGCCTTGACCGGCGCCGGGTTGGTCTCGATGAACAGATCCTTGAACAACGGATAATACTGCGCGTGCAGGCGCTGCGCCTCGGCCAGCCGGCCGGCGGCGAATGCAGACACCATGCGAGAAACGCCACGCGGGATGACATTGGATGCCACGCTGATGACGCCCTGCGCGCCCACCGACATGAAGGGCAGGGTGAGTGAATCGTCCCCGCTCAGGATGACGAATCCCGGGCCGAGGACCTGACGCAACTGGCTCACTCGATCGGCGTTCCCACCCGCTTCCTTGATCCCGATGATGTTCCGGCAGATGCTGGCCAGGCGCGCCACGGTGTCCACTCCAATTTCGACGCCGCAGCGTCCGGGGATGCTGTAGAGCACGATGGGCAGCCGGGTCCGGCGCGCCACGGCCTTGAAATGCTGGAACAGGCCTTCCTGCGAAGGCTTGTTGTAGTAAGGCGCCACCTGGAGCGATCCGTCCGCCCCGAGCCGCTCGGCTTCGCGTGTCAGGTAGATTGCTTCCTCGGTGGAGTTGGCTCCGGTTCCGGCCAGCACCTTGAGCCGTCCGGCAGCCAGCTTGACGCTCCGCCCGATCACCTGGAGATGCTCCTCGTAATCCAGCGTGGGCGACTCGCCCGTGGTGCCCACCGGCACGATGCCATCCACGCCGCCCCGCGCCTGCGCCCGGATCAGGCGGCCCAACGCGGCTTCATCCAGATCACCGTTGCGAAACGGTGTCACAATCGCAGTGTAAGTTCCGGTAAACATGTCGCTCGATCAGGACAGGCAGGATTCCAGAAACCGCCCAGCCTGCAAGCTCCGAGTGGGCGCAAGCACATCACGTCGGGCGCATCGAGTTCTTTGCTGTCGCTCCTTCACAACCCAGGCAGGCTGCCGGATTCCATCTGCGCCAGGTCTCGCGCAATCTGTTTGCCCAACTGCTGCACGTCCTTCTCCCCGCCGTTCCGCGACAACACATAGCGCGCCGCCATCACGTAGGGATTCATCGAAACCGCGGCTCCAGGCATGACCTTGGATCCCCTGCCGGTTCCATACACCAGGACCGGCTGCTCGCGGCTCTGCCGCAGATCATAGACCTCGACCTCCACCACCACTTCCGTGGCGCCGGAGCCAAACCCGACCATCACGCGCTTCAGCCGGTTCCCCTCGTCCAGCTCCAGGAACTGGCCGCTGACCACCAGTGCGTCCGCCGGCGGGACAGTTCCCGGCGCTTCGCGGCCGGCGGGAATCTTCAGTCGGGCCAGCTCCTGCGCGATGGTCTCGGAAAGCAGCCGGGACATGCGGGCTGCCCGCTGCTCCGGCGTTTCCTCGGGCTGCAGCTTGCCCAACACCCGCTTCGCCGGGCCTTCACGACCGGGGACCACGCCGGGATCCGGGTGCAGTTGGGCCACGTTGAACAGAAAGTCCCGCACGACCACCGGCCGCGCCGCAAGGTCGTCTCCCGCCTCCCTCGGGGCAGACGGAGGAGGTGAAGGGCTTTGGCAGCCCGCACCGAGAAGCAGTGCAGACGCCGCGAGCATGGTGATCCCCAGCCCTGTCCGGCCTGGGCAAGGAGTGATTGCGGTGAAGCCCAACAACTTCCCGACCGGCAGACACTGGCGTTGCATGCGGGCATGGTGGCACCCACGCCGCCCTTTTCAATGGTGAACCGGGACGACGTGTTCAAGCGGGTGTATCTGGACACTGCCCCCGGAGCGCGACCTTCAGGCCGCTTCAACGTCCGAAGGGCAAGCGATGAAACGCTGGTTCCGCGGGCTTGCGAATGCTGAAGCGGCATCCATGCCGCGCTCCGGCCAGAATTGCGTTCGAGGGCAGTGTCAAGAAGATGCGCGCTGTTCGAGCGGTCCAAAACGTCGCAGCCGTCGGCGGCATCCGGGGCCGACGCCGGGTGGTTCCCGCCTCACACCTCGAGGCTGCCCTCGAACACAAAGTCCGCCGGCCCCTTCAAGCGCACCTGGCGGAACCCGGCGCCTTCTGGCTGAAAGGAAACCTCCAGTTGCCCGCCTCCCTGCACCCGCACCTTCACGGGTGAAGCAAATCCGTGCAGGCGCGCGCTGATCAGCGCCGCGGCGGTGACGCCGGTGCCGCAAGCCAGGGTCTCCCCCTCGACCCCGCGCTCGTAAGTCCGCACCCGGATGAACCCGGGTTCCAGGATCTGCACGAAGTTGACGTTGGTTCCGCGTGGCGCGAAGTGCGCATGGCGACGGATCTCCCGGCCCAGGCTGGAAACCATCGCCTGGTCTGCGTCCGGGACGAACAAGACCGCATGCGGCACCCCGGTGTTCACGCTGTGCACCCGCTCGGGTCCCGACCCGAGTTGCAGGGTTTCGTCGAGCCGCACCGGGCCTGGGGGGGTGAGATCCACGGTCACCTGGTCCCCTTCCAACTGCGCCCCCACCACCCCTGCCGCGGTCTCGAAGGTGAAGCGATCCGCCGCCCCCGCGATCCGCTGCACGTAGCGGGCAAAGCAGCGGGCGCCATTGCCGCACATTTCCGCCGCGCTGCCATCGCTGTTGAAAAACTCCCACGCCCAGTCGGCCCGGCCGGACCGGCAGGGGATCAGACCCATGATGCCGTCCGCCCCCACACCGGCGTGTCGATCACACAGACGGGCGGCGAGTTCGGGGGTGAGGTGGACACGGCCCTCGCGGTTATCAAACAACACGAAGTCGTTCCCGGCGCCGTTCATCTTGGTGAATGCCAACCGCATTCGGCAACAGTACCCCTGCCGGCTCCGGCTTCAAGCGCGAACCTGACCGATCCTTCGCGCTCCACACCGCCGGCGTGGAGCGGATCGGATGCAACCGGTTTAGCGTTCGGTTTCCTCGGGCTTCGGAGCCGCCTGTTTCTCGGTCGGACTCTCCGTGTGATGCATGCGGCCCTTCATCCGCGCAAAGCACCCCACGAAGCCGCTCCAGAACCTCTTCATGCGGCCCGGACCGCCCTCCGGTCTTGTGGTGGTGGTCGTCATAACCTTTCCCACGGGTTTGCTGATTCCATGCGGCCAATCGGGAAGCTGTCACGACATCCGGCCCTGGCCGCACGTCCGTTTGGTTTTAGAGGGTCTTCCATTGAGCACCCTCCAACCGCCGATAACTTCGGCCCGTCCTGGCTGGATGCAACTCGACGATCGGCCCGGTCCAACAGCGCGGCCATGGCGTCTCACACTCCACCGCCTGGCTCGCATCCCATTCGGGATTGCGCGTTGCAGACCAGATCTTCCAGGTTTCCAATGGCTTATGAGGCTGGCTCGGAAGAGGCAGGACGTAAGCCCCGGATTCGGCCTGGCGACGGGGTTCACTTCGTTTGGCTGAGCCTGATGGTCTCGATCCTGCAATTTCGTTTGCGTCGCTGTAGGCAATTTGCCCAGTCGCTTTAGGGAGGTCAGCCGATGGTTTCCATTCCTGGCTGGTCCTATAGTGCCACACCATGAGATTGCGTCGCCGCGAGGGAGGGATGTTTCCTGATTCGGGAGGAGCAGCACCGGAGTTGTGGAGGGGGGGTGTAGGGGAGCGATGGCAGGAGGCGGGACGCGCTTTCAGGAGCGGGCGGGTTGGCGTGGGGGAGGGGGAGACAGACGCAGCGCGCACGGGGTCCGCGCGGGCATGCGCGAGTCAGCCCAGCGCAGCGAAGCCTGACTTTTCAGCCGACAGTACCACAAGGAGGGATGAACAACGGGCAGCAGAATCGTCTCGGCTAGAGTGCGCCGGGAAAACCATGGGTGAGAGCGATAAGCAAGATGTCCAACCCCGGTTTCGGCCAGAGCGGATCTGCTGCCCGGATGTTCCCCTCCACCAACCAGGCATCCATCAACCCCAGCCGTGTCGGGCGTGGGGACCGACGCGCGCCCGGGGACGGAGTTCCAAGCGTCATGACACCAGCTCATAGCCACGAGACCTCGTACCTGGAAAGGCAGAGGAATCCCTTCCAGGTCTTCATCGCCTACGAGGATCTCCTCACCGGTCTGCGCTCCAAAGCCGCTCTGACCCGGGTGTTCAACCGGTTGGAATGGGAAGTGGACCCGCAGGTGGAGTTGTGCCGGTTCGACATGCTGCGAATGCCCGAAGTCAATGACTGGGCCGCCCGCCAGGCCCGGCAGTCCGACGTGGTGGTCGTGTCCACCCATGGCCAGGGAAACCTGCCGGAGCAAGTGATCGAGTGGATTGATCTGTGGGCGCACGAACCCGGAACCCAGGGAAGCGCCATCATCGCCTCCCTGGACGAACAAGCCCGGCCAGAAGCGGAAGACAATGATGTGCTGGGGAGGCTGCGCCGGGTCGCGGCCGAAACCGGTCGGACCCTCTTCTGCCACTTCGGCACCACCTCGCGTCGCGTGTTGGAGTTCGCGGTGCGCTGCATTCGTCAGCGCGGCATACCGGACTCCCCCGATCGGGACCCCGCAGCTAGTCCCTCGCACCACAGCCCGCCTTGGGGAATCAATGAATGACCGGGAGCGGCCTGACCCGGATTGCGGCGGGTGTCTCACTCCGTCGTCTGACCACAACCCGATCCCCTGCCGACTCAAACGGCGACTTCGGCGCAAGACAGTCCGTGCGCACCCGCCACCGCCTGATGGGTGCACTGGCCATTCATGACATTGATGCCCCTGCGCAAGGCGGGATGCTTCCGGCAGGCCTCCGCCAGGCCGAGGTCGGCGATCTGTTCGACATACGGGTGGGTCACGTTGGCCAGCGCCTGGGTGGCCGTGCGCGCGTAGGCCGCGGGCATGTTCGCCACGCAGTAATGCACCACCCCTTCCTCGACGAATACCGGGTGGTCGTGGGTGGTCGGACGTGAACTCTCCGCGCAGCCGCCCTGGTCGATGGCAATATCCACCAGCACGCTGCCGGGGCGCATGAGACGAAGCATATTGCGCCGGATCAACCGCGGCGCCCGCGCGCCCGGGACCAGCACAGCTCCGATCAACAGGTCGGTCGTGGGCAGAAGTTCCAGGAGGTGCGTCTCGTCCGAATACAGCGTGTGGGCCGTGTGCAGCGTGATGTCCAGAAACCGCATGCGCTCCACGTCCACTTCCAGGATGGTGACGTCGGCGCCCAGGCCCTGGGCCATGCGGGCGGCATTGACCCCGGAGGTTCCCCCGCCCAGCACGAGGACCTTGCCCGGCAACACCCCCGGCACACCCCCCAACAACACACCGCTGCCGCCGCAGTGTTTGGTGAGAAAATAGCCGCCCACGATGATGCTCATGCGACCGGCGATCTCGCTCATCGGTTCCAGCAGCGGCAAACGTCCGTTCACCTCGATGGTCTCATAGGCCAGGGCGGCCACGCCCGAATCCATCAAGGCTTGGGTCAACTCGCGGTTCGCCGCCAGGTGCAGGTAGGTGAACAGCACCTGGCCCTTCCGCAGCAGCGGGTACTCGGACGGCTGCGGTTCCTTGACCTTCACCACCAGGTCAGCCTGCTCGAACACCGCTGCGGGCGTGTCCACCAGGGTCGCCCCCGCGCGGCCGTACTCCTCATCGCCGAAACCGGCGTCCACCCCCGCGCCCCGCTCGACCAGCACCCGGTGTCCGCGCCGGACCAGGTGGTAGGCACCGGAAGGCAGGAGCGCGACGCGGTGTTCCTGGGCTTTGACCTCCTTGGGCACGCCGACAATCATTTCAGGTCCTTTCCGCTTTGCCCGAGGTCAACTGTTCCGGCTCGGAGACCCCGCCGGCCAGCAAGGCATTGGCCCGGTCAGCCAGCGCCCGGATGGAGACGGACTCCGCCGCGCGGCGTTCGGCGTCGTTGATGCGCTGAAACTCGCCGAGGATCTGGCGATGCAGCGGTCCCTCGTGAAACGTCATATCCGTCCCCTGCCCGGCGCGCAACGCCTGCAGCACGTCATGGCAGGAGATGGATTCCGTCGGGCGCGCCGGCACATAGGCCGGTTCGCCGCCCGACACTTCGGTGATCAATCGCGCGGCGACGAGTGTTCGCAGAACCTGCTGGGTCAGCCGGGGCGGAATCTCGAGGGCCTCGGACATCTGGGATTCCGAGGGCGGATCGAATCCCCGCTGGTAGGCGGCGCTGATGGCGGTCATGAGCCGGAGGGCCACGAACTCCTTGCCGCGCTGGTTGACATTGTCGGTGACCCGCTCCTGGAAATACGCCAGCCGGTTTTGCCAGGCGTAGGAAATCTGCCCGCCAAAGAGCAGGATCACCCAGGCGAAATAGAGTCCGATCATGAACACCGGCACCAGCCCGAGGCTGCCGTAGATCTTGAAGTTGGTGACCACGCGCGAGACGTAGAGGGCGCTCAGGGAGTTGTTGATGTGCCAGAGCAAGGCGGCCACGATCGCTCCAATCAGGGCGGCGTTCCAGCGCACCTTGGTGTTCGGCATGAGCATGTAGAAGGTGGCAAAGGCCAGGCAGAGCACGATGACGGGCAGGAATTGGAACACCAGCCAGCCCAAGAGCGGAATCTCGCCGATCAATCGTTGCGTCGCCGCCAGGTGCGGTCCGGTGGCCAGGCCCAACGCCACCGCCAGCATCACCGGGGCCAGGGAAATCACGGTCCAGTACAGCACCAACCGCATGAACCAGCTCCGCCCCTTGCGCACGCCCCACACGTCATTAAACGCGTCCTCGATCCGGGTCAGCATGGAAATGGCCAGGAAGACCAGGGCCACGGTGCCCACCATCCCCAAGGTCCCGCTGCGCGTGTTTTGAATGAACTCCTGGATGGAACGCGCCACCTGATCCTGCACGCTCTCATCCAACACCCGCGGTTTGAACGCCGGCGCGTTCGTAAGCGACCCCCCGGCCCCGAACGCTGCGGCCACTCGCTGAGTCGAAACCCCTTCGACCGATTCCCCTGCGCGCCGGTCCGCGTCGGCGGTGGTGCCCGGTGGCTCTCCACCGCGGGGTCCGTCCGCCGTGGCCGCCTCTGGGGCCCGGTTGGTCAGCACGGCCGGTGGCACGATGCTTTCGACGAATCGATCCACGAACCGCGCGATCCGATCCTCGCTTTGGTCCTTGAGCAGGCTGCTGGTGATGCCCATGGCCACGGCCAGGAAGGGCACCAGGGCGAGGATGGTGGTGTAGGAGAGGGATGCCGCGCGTACCGGGAGCCGATTCTTGAGAAAGCTTTGAACCGCCAGGCGCCAGAAATGAAAGAACTGCTGCAGGCGCGTGGGCTGGTGCTCCCGCCCCACCTCGTCGCCGCCCACGAACAGATGGTGCAGCCGGGCTTGCAATCGCTGAAACAGTGATGGCGGGGTGTCAGGCATCCGGCGCAACCCACGGTAACAGCCACACGGATCGATTCAAGCACCTGCTTGGCCCAACCAAGTCCGCCGCCCAGACACCGTAGTCCAAGGCCGGCGTCGGCTTGGCCGCACGGAAGCCGGGGGATGGATCGGCGCAGTGAACAGTCGCGAAGCGAAAGGGTGGCAGGCCATCCCAGGCCAGGACGCTTCGCGACCGGTCCGCACCCGTGGCCAATCGCCCTAACCCGCCCCCAGGGCCAGGCCCACCTGGCGCACGGCGAAGGCCATCCCCCAGGCCAGCCCGAGCATGTAGCCGAACTGGAACGCCGGCCACTTCCAGCCATTGGTCTCGCGCCGCACCACCGCGATGGTGCTCACACACTGCAAGGCGAACACGTAAAACACCATCAGCGTCAGACCCGTCAGCGTGGTGTAGAGGAGCGTCCCGTCCGGCCGCGTCTGCTCCTGAAGGCGCTCGGACAGCCGCTGAACCCCCGCCTCGTCATCCGCGCCACCCAGGCTGTAAACGGTGGACATCGCGCTGACGAACACCTCGCGCGCGGCAAACGAAGCCACGATGCCGATCCCGATTTTCCAATCAAACCCCAACGGCGCCAGGAACGGCTCGATCAAATGCCCGATCCGGCCCGCCAAGCTGTGCGCCAGCAGAGCAGCCGCCTCCTCCTGGTCCAGCGCCGCCAACGCCTGGGTGGTGGCGGCGTCCAGTTCGCCCGCGTCAGTGATGGATCCCTGGAGTGTCACCTCATGGCGCTGCTGCTCGAACTGACTGCTGATCTCCGGGTTCTTGGGGTAGGTCTGGAGGAACCAAAGCAGAATGCTGACCCCGAGAATCACCGTGCCCGCCCGGCGCAGAAACAGCTTGGCCCGCTCCCACATGTGACGCAGCACCTGGCGGAGCAAGGGACGCTTGTAGGGAGGCAATTCGAGGATCAACATCGGCGGTTCGCCCCGTAACAACGTCCGCTTGAAGACAAACCCCATGGTCAACGCCCCCACAATCCCCAGCAGATACATCGCAAACAACGTCAGGGCCGGCAGACCGAAGAACCCCAGCACGGTCCGGTCCGGGATGCAGGCGGCGATCAGCAGGGTGTAAACGGGCAAGCGCGCGGAACAGCTCATCAGGGGCGCGATCAGGATGGTGACCAGCCGGTCCTTGGGACTCTCGATGGTGCGCGTGGCCATGATGCCCGGGATGGCGCAGGCAAAGGAACTGAGCATGGGGATGAAGCTCTTGCCGTGCAGCCCCACCTTGCTCATCAGGCGATCCATCAGGAAGGCCGCCCGCGCCATGTAGCCGGTGTCCTCCAGCAAGCCGATGAAAAAAAACAGAAACAGGATCTGGGGCAGGAACACCACCACGGCACCGACCCCGGCGATGATCCCATCCACGACCAGGCTGTGCAATTCCCCCTGCGGCATCACCTCTCCCACCCATTCCCCGAACGATCCCACGCCCAGTTCGAGCCAGTCGGCCGGGACCGAGGCGAACGTGAAGATGCTCTGGAACATAAGGATCATGATCGCCACGAAGATCAGCGTGCCCCACACCTTGTGCGTGATCACCTGGTCGAGCCGGTCGCTGAACGTCGCGCCCGCCCGGCGCGTCTCCCGCGTGACGGACCTCTGAATCCGGGCCACGGACTGGTAGCGCGCCTCGATGGGGGCGCCGCGCCAGTTTTCCCCGGCGGCTTCCAAATGGCCACGCGCTTCCGCCAGCGCGTCCAGAATCATCTGCGGATAGCGCTGGCCGCTGGACGCCACCGCCTTGTCATTGTTGAGGATCAACAGCGCCTCGGTCTTCGCCCGTTCCAGGGGTTCGTGAAACTCGGCCTGAAGCAGCCCGGCGATGCGCACCACCTCGCGGTCAAACGCTTCGGACAACTGGCAGAAACGCCGGACGGGCGTTGGGGCCGCCGTGTCGAGCCGCCGAAGGATCTCCGCCCGCAGCTCGGGGACGCCCTCATTCCGGCTGGCGGTCATGGGGATCACCGGAACCCCCAGCTCACGACTGAGCGCGCCGGTGTCGATCTCGTGACCGTTCTCCCCGGCCACATCGATCATGTTGAGCGCGACCACGGTGGGGAGCCCAAGCTCGATGACCTGGGTGGCGTAGTAGAGGTTGCGCTGGAGATTGGAACCGTCAATGACCACCACCACCAGCGACGGCGGCGGCACCTCGGGCAGCCGGTGCATCAACACGTCGCGCGACACCTGTTCGTCGAGGGATTGGGGGCTCAGGCTGTAGGTGCCGGGGAGGTCAATCACCCGGATGTCCCGGCCGGCCGGCGCGCGGTGCAGCCGACCCTCCTTGCGTTCGACTGTGACGCCCGCGTAGTTCCCCACCTTGGCCCGCAAGCCGGTCAGGGCATTGAACACGGTGGTCTTGCCGCAGTTCGGATTGCCTGTGAGAACGACGTAGCGGCGGTTCGCCTTGGGAGAAGGTTCCGCCGGTTCGGGCGCGTCGGTTGGGCGGGAAGCGTCGGTCACGGAGGATCAGGAAGGCACACTCACCAGGATCAGGTCGGCCTCGTGCCGTCGGAGCGACAGATTGTAGCCGCGCACCTTGATTTCCACCGGATCACCCAGGGGCGCAAAGCGAACCAGCTCGACGGGCGTGCCGGTCAGGACCCCCATTTCCATCAACCGCGCCTGGTCGGCCGGGGGGAGTTTGATCTGCGCCACTGCGGCGGTCTGGCCGAGGGCCAGCTCGGTGAGAGGGATGGGCATGGAGGGCATGGCGGCGCTCCGGTCAGGAGCTGCGCTTGAGCGGCTCCACGATGATGGTTTCCGCCAGCTTGTGGCTGATGCCCAGCCGGGCATTGCACACCTGGCAGATGTAGTTGGAGTGGCGGCTGACCAGCTTGATCTTCTGCTGTTCGCAGAAACCCATTTCCCGGAGGCGATCATTGACATCCGGCGAGGCCACCAAGCCCTTGATGCAGACCGTGTCCCCCGCCTCGACCTGGGTCAACGGGCAGTGGGACGCCTGCGGGCAATGTCCTTCCAGAACCTTGATGCGCGGATTGGCCACGGTGGGTGCGACAATAGGCCGCGGAAGGACGGGTTGCAAGCCGGTTGGGAACGCGGCCGGGTCAGGCAGGCAGACGGGCGGCCAGGCGCGACTTGTGGCGATTGACCGTGGGACGGGCCAGCACGCCGGTTTTCACGGCCTTGTCCAGGGCGGAATGCACGGCCCGGAGAGACTTCGCGGCCTCCTCCGGGTTGCCGCTGGTGAGCGCGGATTGGTAGGTGCGCTCCAGCTTGCGGAGGCGGGTCTTGATGCTGCGGTTCTGGATCCGCTTCTTCTCGTTGGCGCGCACGCGCCGTTCGGCTGATTTCGTGTTGGGCATAACTCGATGCTGACCTGCGTCAAAGGGGTGAAACACTAGCCAATGCAGGCCTCATGTCAATCGGGAACACCGGTCCAAACGGCTCACCGGCCGGCCCGGCAGGCCACCACCACCTCGATCTCCACCCGCGCCCCCTTGGGCAACGCCGCCACCTGCAGGGTGGATCGCGCCGGAAAGTCCCCGGTGAAATACCGCGCATACACCTCGTTCATCCCGGCGAAATCCGCGAGGTCGATCAGAAATACCGTGCTCTTCACCACGTCGGCAAACGTCAGTCCCTGATCGTCCAGGATCGCCTTCACGTTCTTCAGGACGCGCTCGGTCTGGGCGCGTATCTCCGTCCCCACCAGGTCGCCCGTGGCGGGATCGATGGGGATCTGGCCGGCACAGAAAATCAGGTCCCCCGTGCGAACGGCATGGCTGTAAGGACCGACCGCCGTCGGCGAACCGGCAGGCTTCAGGATGGTTTTGTTTCCCATGAGCGTGGACGATACACGGCGCCCCGGGACACATCAACCCTGTGGTTCAAGAAGGATCGCGGCCTTCCCGGCGGGCACGGATGACGGGGATGGCGTCGTTCAGCGCCTTGACCACCGACGCGATGCTGTAGGGTTTATGCAGGAGCGCCAGCGGCAGGACAGCGGGTGAAGCCACGGCGAGGAACTCCTTCTCGACGTTTCCCACGTCAAAGGCGGTCATCATGAGAATCCCCACGGGCAAGCCGCCGCGTTGGGCCATCCGGCGGGTCATCTCCAGGCCGTCCATGCGCGGCATCCGGAAATCGGTGATCACAATCTCGATGTCGTCGGGATGTTGTTCGAGACATGCCAAGCCCGCCAACCCGTCCGAGGCCTGAAAGATCCGCTCGAAGCCGAAGAGCGGCAGCGCCACCATCAGGGTCTCCCGCGCCTCCGCGTCGTCATCCACGACCAGAATGCCGGCCTCGCGCACGGTTTCAGAGGACATGGTGTGCCTCCGTACGCTGGACGGGGGATAAAAGGCTGTCTCGCCGCGGCGGCCCCATGAGGTGTGTCATCGCAAGGTCAATCATGCCCAAAGCTGCGGGACAGCAGCCAGCAAAATCCCAGCAGTTCTCATTCTGGCCCAAGCGCGGCTCCATGAGCCGCAGCACCCCCGCCAAGGGAGGCCGCTCTCAATCTTCCAGCGGCCTTGTTCCAGGCTAAGCTGCTGCGGGTCGTGGACCCGCGCTCCAAAATGAGAATGGCTGGCAAAATCCATGGGCGCACTGCGGAACTCAGGCCATCAACTCCTGCGCGTTCCCTGACTTCCGTGCGCCAGCCCAGGCCTGTTCCAGGTGCTGAACGACCAGGTCCGCCGTACGCTCCGTCGCGCCGGCGTTGCGCCGCACCACCTCGCGCGCATTCTCTCCCACCCGCCGCCGCCAGTCGGCAGATCGAAGCAGCTCCGCCAGCGCAGCCTCCAACCCGGCTTCATCGGCGACCTGCACCGCAGCGTCGGCGGCCAGAAACTGCCGGGTGATTCCCGGAAAGTTCTGCATGTGGGGTCCAAACACCATCGCCTTGCCCAGGGAAGCCGGTTCGATGGGATTCTGTCCACCGCGGGCGGTGAGGCTCTTGCCCACAAACACCACGTCCGCCTCGGCGTAGAACGCCATCAGTTCCCCGGTGGAATCGACAAGCAGACAGGCGTCGGACGTCCGCAGGGCCGGCTCTTCGGATGCGAGACGGGACCGCAGCGCGGGGTGGACACCCACAGCCTGAAGCTGTTCGACCACCTCGGCGGCACGCTCGAAGTGCCGTGGCACCAGCACAAGAAAGAGCTGGGGGAACTCGCGCCGAAGCCTCCGGACCACGCCCGCCAGCAGACGTTCCTCGCCTTCATGGGTGCTGCCGGCGACCAGCACGGGCGCCCCCGGCGGGCGTCCGGCCCGACTCAAGAGCTCCGCCACGTTCAGGCCGGTCGCGGGGGGCATGGCCGTGGCATCAAACTTCAGGCTGCCCACCACCCGCAGAACGGATTCCCGGCAACCCACCTCGCGCAGCCGCGCGGCGTCCGCCTCCGTTTGCGCCGTCACCAGGGCGAACTGCTGGTACAGCTTGTGAAAGAGAAACCGGCAACGCCGATAGGCCCGATGCGACCGGTCGGAAAGCCGGGCGTTGATGAGCATCAGGGGAATCCCGCGCTCCTCGAGTTGCCAGAGAAAGTTCGGCCAGATCTCCCGTTCCACCAAAAGAACCGCGTCCGGACGGACCGCGTCCAGCGCCCGGCGGACGTGACGGCGCTGGTCCACGGGAAAGTAGATGGGGGTGACGTGCGGGGGAAGTTTCTTGCGCAGCTCCGCCATGCCGGTGTTGGTGGTGGTGGAGACGATCAGCCGGGCGGCGGGCAGCCGGTGCTGGAGACAGCGGACAAACTGCAGGCAGGTGTTGATCTCGCCCACGCTGACGGCGTGCAGCCATAAACGGTGAACGCCCGGGTCCGGCGGGGGAAGCGCGCCGGGCTGATAACGCCCAAACCGCTGTGGAAACGCCTCACGCCACGCCCCGCGCCGTCGCAACTTGACGAGCAACCAGGGTGCGGCGATCCAAAAAGCGACGCCAAACAGGATGTTGTAGAGCCAGCGCACAGCCCGCGGACGGAATCCGCGGCCAGCATATCCGCCAACCCCGGGGGTGGAAGTTCAATTTGTGGCCGTGCCGCCCGCACAGCCATTCTCATTTTGGTGCGCGGGTCCGCGACCCGCAGCCGCTTCGCCTGGAACCCGGCCACTGGAAGAATGCGAACGGCCTCCCGTGGCGGGGGTGCTGCGGCTCAGGGAGCCGCGCTCCGGGCCACAATGAGAATGGCTGGCCGCCCGCAACAGGGCTTGTGGACGAACCCTGCGGTGCTAGTATTCGATCACCATGAGCGCCGGCGAGAAGCCCTTGAAGATGGTGGCGTGCCCGGGATGCGAGACGAAAGTGTTCATCCCCGGCGACCTGCCCCCGTTGTCCACCGTCCCCTGCAGCAAGTGCGGGCATCCCATCATGATGCCGATGCGCTTGAACCAGTTCGAACTCCGCAGCAAGATCGGCTCCGGCGGCATGGGCACGGTCTATCGCGCCTGGGATCTGACCCTCGAACGCCTGGTGGCCGTCAAGTTGATGAAGAAGGACCTGGTGGACGACCCGGCGGCCCTGGAAAGTTTCTGCCGCGAAGCCCGCGCCTGCGCGTCCCTCAACCACAGCAACATCATTCACATCTACACATTCGAGGAAGTCCAGGGGGAACGGTTCCTGGTGATGGAACTGGCCGACCGCGGCAGTTTGGACAGCCGCATCGAGGGGAGCCACGGGCTGCCGGAATTGGATGTGCTCGACATCGGCATCAAGATCGCCTCCGCCCTCGACCTGGCGCTCAAGCACAACCTGCTGCACCGCGACATCAAGCCCGGCAACATTTTGTTCGACGCCGACAACGAACCCAAGCTGGTGGATTTCGGTCTGGCGCGGAGCGCCGAGGCCAACACACAAGCCGACGATGGAACCTGGGGCACCCCCTACTATGTCGCTCCGGAAAAGATCCGGCGGGATCCCGAGACGTTTCTCTCGGACATGTACAGCCTGGGTGGCACCCTTTACCATGCCTTGACCGGGCACACCCCCTTCGAGGCGCCCACGATCGAGGAGTTGGTGATCGCGCACGTGCAGACGCAGCTGACCCCGCCCAACCAGGTGATCCCGGAAATCACCCAGCCCACCAGCGATGCGTTTGTGAAAGTGATGGCCAAGGACCCGGCCGAACGCTTTTTGAGCTACGACGAGTTCATCATGGCTTTGGAAGGATCCCGGAGCCAGTTGCTGCGGGATCGCTACACCAAGGGCCCCTCCAGCCGGGCGGCCAAGGGCAAGACCAGTTGGTGGCGCCGTTAGCCTTCCGCTGTGGACGGTCAGCCTCCCGGCGAGGAGACCTGCGGGGGAGGCCGCTGGCTCAAAGGCGTTTCCTGCAAGCCCACTTGGGCTGCCTGACTGAACCAGGTGTTGAACGCGTCGTTTTCCAGGGTTTGACGAACCAACCGGGTGTAGGCCGGCAATTCTTCATTCAACTTGGCCTCATTCAAGGGCAGACGGGACCCGACATAAACAACGTACCCGCCGTCGCTGGTGAAATTGAACCGGCTGACCGTGCCCACGGGCGTGTTGAAAGCCACCTGCTTGAAAAGTCCGAGGGAAACGTGCGCCTCGACTTCCGGAAGCGTGGGCGTGCTGCGCGAGACGGCTTCCAAACGCACCGCCTTGTAACCCGCCTTGGCACAGGCTTGCGCGAACGCTTCGCCTGAGACCACGCCGTTGGTCAACCCCTCGGCAAACGCGTTGCCCCGATTCCGTGCCATCAGGACCGCTTGCTGGAACCGGTAGTCCTGGGACACACGGTCCTTCACATCCTCAAAGCGGGCGTTCACGCTCGGGATTCGCTGGTTGAGGGTGATCACGAAGACGTGATCCTCACCGGCGATGGGCCCCCCAAACGGTTCATCGTCCCGCAACCGGAACGCAGCATCCGCAAAGGCGGGACCGACCTTCAAATCCGCCGGGCCGCGGGATCGGTCGAAGGGCTCGGAAACCTTGACTGCCAGACCTTTCTGCGCGGCCAAGACATTCAGGGCGGAGGCGTCCTGGACTTCCTGATCATAAAGCTCATTGGCAAACACCGCCGCCTCCTGGCGCGCCGCGGCGACCGCGAAATCCCGCCGCACCTCCTCGCGAATCTCCGCCTTGGCTTCGTCGGGAGTCAGGTTCGTGTAGCCGGCAAAGAAGTCGTTGGTCAGACGCTGCGCATAGAGGTTGTCGATGCCGGCGGTCAGGTTGGTCATGGCGGCCAGGCGCTCATCCGCCTTCCCCACATAGTTCGAGATGGGGTACGCCACGTAGTTGACCTGCAGGCGGTCCGGGATGCGGTAACGCGCCATCTGGTTCGTGAAGTAAGCGGTCAAGGCCTCCGGCGTCACCGTCACCGAGTCGAGATAATTCGAGGCGGAGACGAAGACCGCCTGCGCGCTGATCTCCTCGTTCTCGCGAATCCACAGCGACCGCACCTGGCTGGGCGTGATCAATTGTCCGGGCAATCCCTCGACCGCGGTGAGTTGCTGGACGGCAATCTGGTGCCCGATCAATCGGTCCAGGTCGGCGAGCTTGAATCCCCGGGGACGCAGCACGGCCTGTTCGAGATCGGCCAGCGTCCGGATCTCCGGCTTGTCCAGGCTCCGTAACATGTTCGCCGCCACCACCGCCTTGGCTTCAGCCCCCGCCTGGATGCGCCGCTCCTCCAGTTGCTGGAGCAACAACAGCAGGGAATAAACCTCCCGCTCCATGTCAAAACCCTGCCGCTCGGCCTGCGCATCGGGCAATTCCCCGAAGCGCAGAAAATACCGCAGGGTGACCTCCGTCCGCGCCGCCACCAAGGCCTCCTCGGTGACCTCTTTGCCATTGATCCGGCCATACGTGCCGATGCGCCCCCCGCCCTGCCGGCCAGTGTTGGTCCCCCAGATCACGAACGTGAAGATGACGACGACAATGATGATACCCCACAGCCACGTGGAGTGTTTGCGCATGGTTCCGATCATAAAGTGTCCGGTAAAAAACCGGTCGGAAACTCTAACCGGCCCCCGGGAGACCGGTCAAACGGATAAAGGGGTCAAGAACGGTGGCGAATTGCGCCAAAAGTTTTGTTACCCGGGGTCGGGGGTGGGATGGGGAGAAAGGATACGTTGCGCCAGAAGTAACTGTTACCGTGGCGGGATGGATC
>JALOTZ010000059.1 GCA_025457615.1 Verrucomicrobiota bacterium | reverse complement strand
TTCGGTGTGGCCGACCTTGAAGGTGAAGCGGCGGGTGCCGCGGCCCTTGATCTGGATGTATTCGGTGGGCGAGAAGATGGGGCGGAACAGGCCGATGTTGAGCAGGTCGCGACAGTTGTAGCCGGTCGAGAGCATGTCCACGGACACGGCGATACGCTCGGGGCGTTTGCCGTCGCGGAACTCCTTGGCCAGCGAGGCGGCGTCCTTGATCCGGCTGGTGATGGTGAGGGCGCTGCCGGGCTGGAGGGCGTTGAACACCTTGGTCAGTTCGGTGGCGTGACGCTGGTTGACGGCGAACACGATGGATTTGCCGAGCTGGCCGGCGGGATCCTTCTGGGCGTGTTTGAGGAACGCCTCGCACATGACGCGGTTGCGCGCGGGGGTGAAGATCTTCCGTTCGAGGTCCTGGATCTTGAAATTCTCCTCCTGCTCGTTGACCACGACCGCCCAGCCGGTTTCCTCCAGGGCCTTGGTGGTGATGTCCGAGCGCAGATCGAAAATCTTGGGCAGGCACAAAAACGGGCCTTCCGGGTCCTTGACCGCGTCAATGATGTCGTAGCGGTAGGTGGGCAGGCCGGGTTCGCAGCCGAAATAGTGGTAAGTGTCGCGCAGGAGCCGGGCTTCGAGGGCCTTGGGGTTGTCCTGGTGAAGCTGCTCGACGTTGACGTTCTTCAGATACGCCTTGGGCGTGGCCGTGAGGCCGATGCGGGTGGCTTGGAAGAATTGAACCACCTCGCGGGCGTCGCCATAGATGCTGCGGTGGGCCTCGTCGTTGATGACCAGGTCGAAGTGGAACGGGGTGAACTCCTCGCGGTAACGGCGGTCCACCATCAGGGATTGCAGCGTGGCGACCACGACCGAGGAACCGAGCAACTCGGCGGGCCGGCGCCGGGCGGTCTTGAACAGGACAGGCTTGAACTCGGCGAGGATGACGTTGAAATCCTCGAGGGTTTGCCGGGCCAGTTCGATGCGGTCCACGATGAACAGGACGCGTTCGGCGTTGCGCGTGACGAGGAAGCGGCGGATCAGGGCGGCGCACAGGAGGGTCTTGCCTGTGCCGGTGGCCATTTCGAGGAGGAACTTGCGCAGGCGCCGGTCGTCGAACAGGCGGCAGACGATGTCGATGGCTTCGATCTGGTAGCGGCGCAGGAGCAGGTCGGGCCGGAACCGCTGGAGCCAGGTGGGCGTGAGGACCTCGCTCATCAACGGGCGCGGCGGCTGGAGGTTCTTGAGCCGGAGCCGTTCGAGATCCGCGGGGGACGGCAGGCGCTCGATGCGGTAGGCGTCCTGATCCGGGCGGGTGTGGTTCCAGAACCAGTGCTCGCGCCCGTTGGAGGTGAGGACAAAGGGGGCGTTGAGGTTCTGGGCGTAGCCGCGGGCCTGTTCCTTGGCGTCGTAGGGATCCTGGTCCTCGCGCTTGGCTTCCAAGACGGACAGCGGGCCGTGGGGGCCGGAGAGGACGTAATCCGCGCGGCCATCGTTGCCGATGACCTCGAAGCGGACCTGCCTGGGGTTCAGGAGGTCCCAACCGCTGAACTCCAGCGCCTTGTCGATGAGGACGCGGGAGAACGCCTCGTTTCCACCCTGCGGCATGGGCCGTATTCAACCCGGTGCAACGTGAGGCGGCAATCTGGAAGTTGGGGGATCGAGGTGTTCTTCAAGCAGATCAAACAAACGCTCCAACTGGCCGACTTCCTGGGCAACAGCGCCAATGCTGTGCAATGGCAAATCTGGACGGCGCTCCTGACCTATGTCCTGCTGCGCTTTTGCGCGTGGCTCAGTCAGTGGGCGCACAGTTTCACCCGCCTCTTTGCGCTGGAGGTTTTGCACGCTTGCGCCCGTTTCCCCAATTGGCGTCGTAACGCTACGCTGCCGGTCGGTTTTCAGGTGCTGGTGATTTGGCGCATGGCGTCGTGGACAAGGCCGACCACGCCGTCATCGTCCCGCTGACGGTCCAGGAAATCCTGGACGAGCAGATTACGAGGAAACTGGCGTAGAGATGCTTCTTGCCCGTGGTGAGCACGCGAGCGCAGAGCGAACGCAAGTTTGGCCGCTGGGCGGCTGCCCGGAGGCGGGGCTGGACGCCCGCCCGGCTTTTGCCTAGGTTTGCGGCATGTCCAAACCGGGCAGGAATCCAGAGGGTGGCAAGTTTGACAAGCTGCCATTCGAAGAAGCGTTGCAGAAGCTCGAAACCATTGTGGAAGCGATGGAGTCGGGCGAGCTGCCCTTGGAAACCATGCTGGCGCGCTACGAGGAAGGCATGAGCCTGGCGCAGGCCTGTCAGGCCCGGCTGGCGGATGCCGAGCTGAAGATCCAGCAGTTGGAGAAGGCTGCGGGGGGCGCCCTGAAACTCAAGCCCCTGGCGATCGAAACCTCGGAAGACTGAAATGAGCCGCTACCTCGACATGGTGGAAACCCCGGTCCACCTCAAGAAGCTGACCGAACCCCAATTGCTGCAGTTGGCCGGCGAGATCCGCGAGGAACTGATCTCCGTGCTGGCGAAGAACGGCGGGCATCTGGGTCCCAACCTCGGGGTGGTCGAACTCACCCTGGCATTGCACCGGGTGTTCCAGACCCCCCGGGACAAATTCGTCTGGGACGTCAGCCACCAGTGCTACGTGCACAAGCTGTTGACTGGAAGGAAGGATCGGTTTCACACCATCCGCACCACCGGCGGTTTGAACGGGTTCGCCCTGCGCACGGAGAGCGAGCATGACTGCTACGGGGCCGGCCACGCGGGCACCGCGTTGTCGGCCGCCCTGGGCATGTGCGCCGCGCGCGACAAGCGGGGCACGGACGAGCATGTGGTTTGCATTTTCGGCGATGCCGCCCTGACCAATGGGATCTCCTTCGAGGCGCTGAACAACCTTTCCAGCACAACCCGCCGGTTCATCGGCATCCTCAACGACAACGAGTGGAGCATCGCCAAGAATGTGGGCGCCATCGCCACCTACCTGGGCAAGCTGACCACGGACCGGCGCTACAACAAGCTGGCGCATGACTTCGCCCAGTGGCTGCGCCGGCTGCCCAAGGGGGACTGGGCCCTGAAGCTGGGACACAAGGCCGAGGAGTTCCTCAAGGGGGCGATGACGGACATTTCGCTCGAACAGGCGCCGGTCGGCCCGGGCACGGATGGCCGCGGCGGTTACGGGAGCGCGATTCTCTTCGAGGAAATGGGGGTGCGCTACCTGGGCCCCATCGACGGGCACGACCTGCCGCTGCTGATCCGCACGCTCGAGTTTGCCAAGACCTTCGAGGAGCCGATTGTCATCCACATCCTCACCCAGAAGGGGAAGGGATTCGAGGCCGCGCTCCGCCACCCGGAAAAGTTCCACGGGCTGGGGCCGTATGATGTGCAGACCGGGTTCACCCCGAAACCCGAGCCGGGCACGCCCCCCAACTATCAAGACGTGATGGGCGAGGCGCTGGTGAAGCTCTGCCGCCAGGACCCAAGCCTGGTGGGGATCACGGCCGCCATGCCGAGCGGGACGGGGATGAAACACCTGGAAACCGCGCTGCCGGATCGCTACTTCGACGTGGGCATCGCCGAGGAGCACGCGGTGGTGTTCGCCGCGGGCATGGCCACCATGGGGTTCCGGCCGGTGGTGGCGATCTATTCCACCTTTCTCCAGCGCGCCTACGATTGCATCCATCACGACGTCTGCCTGCAGGATTTGCCGGTGATCTTCTGCATGGATCGGGCGGGTTTGTCGGCCAACGATGGGCCGACGCACCACGGCTTGTTCGACATCTCCTACCTCCGCTGCCTGCCCCAGGTCATCGGCATGGCGCCGAAGGATGAGGATGAACTGCAGGACATGCTCTATACCGCCACGTTGCAGAAGCATCCCAGCTTCATCCGCTATCCACGCGGAGCGGCCGAAGGGGTGCCGATCAAGGAGCGACCCGCCGCGATCGAGGTCGGCAAGGCGGAGGTGACCCAACCGTTCCAGAACACCGGCGGGAACCGGATCGCTTTGTTCGCGCTGGGCAACCTGCACGGGGTGGCGTTGCGGACGGCCGAACTGCTCCGCGAGGACGGACACGACGTGGCGATCATCAATGCGCGGTTCTTCAAGCCGCTGGACGCCGGGGTGCATGAGTCTTTCGGGCGCTCCGCCGATGTGGTGGCCACCCTTGAGGACCATGCGTTGCCGGGCGGCTACGGCTCCGCGGTGCTCGAATTGTTCAGCGAGCGGGGCATCACCACACCGGTGGTGCGGCTGGGCTGGCCGGACGAGTTCATCGAGCACGCCACCACGGTGGAGTATCTCCGCGAGAAGCACGGCCTCACCGCCCCGGCATTGACCGCGCGCATCCGCAAGACCCTGGGAGCGGCCGCTTCCGGGCACCTGAAGGGGCGCCTGGCCGCGGTGTCCGTTTCCTGATTCCAACTCACATGGCCTACACCACCTGCACCGTCCCCACGGGGGGCAAGATCAGCCTTCAAACCGGGAAACTCAGCGTCCCCGACCAGCCCATCGTGCCTTTCATCCGCGGCGACGGCACCGGGCGCGACATCTGGGCGGCGAGCCAGCGCGTGCTCGATGCGGCCGTCACGAAGGCCTATGGCGCGCGCAGGCGCGTGGCCTGGATGGAAGTCTTTGCGGGCCAGGCGGCCAAGGATCGGTTCGACAACTGGCTGCCCGACGACACGGTCGAGGCATTCAAGGAATTTCTCGTCGGCATCAAGGGACCGCTGACCACGCCGGTGGGCGGGGGAATCCGGTCGCTGAACGTGGCGTTGCGGCAGATGCTCGATCTCTATGTCTGCCTGCGCCCGGTCCAGTATTTCCAAGGCGTGCCTTCGCCGGTGAAGCGTCCGGAGAAGGTGGACATGGTCATCTTCCGCGAGAACACCGAGGACATCTACGCCGGCATCGACTACCAGGCCGGGTCCGTGGAGGCGATGAAGGTGCTCAAGTTCATCCAGACCGAACTGCCGGCCGCCTTCAAGAAGATCCGTTACGGCGGTGAAGCCCTGGACACCGTCGGCATTGGCGTCAAACCCGTGAGCAAGCCGGGCACGCAACGGCTGATGCGCGCGGCGGTCGAGTATGCCATCGCCAATCGGCGCCGGAGCGTGACGATTGTTCACAAGGGCAACATCATGAAGTTCACCGAGGGCGCCTTCCGCGACTGGGGCTACGAACTGGCCCGCAAGGAGTTTGGGGCCGTGGAAATCGACGGCGGACCCTGGTGCCGCCTTCCCGAGGGACGTCCCGGGGCAGGCCTGGTGATCAAGGACGCCATTGCCGACATCGCCTTGCAGCAGGTGCTGACCCGTCCGGAGGACTTTGATGTCATGGCCACGTTGAATTTGAACGGCGATTACCTCAGCGACGCGCTTGCCGCGCAGGTGGGCGGGATCGGAATCGCCCCGGGCGGCAACATCAACTATGTCACCGGCCACGCCATCTTCGAAGCCACGCACGGTACCGCGCCGAAGTACGCGGACCAGGACCTGGTCAATCCGGGCTCGGTGATTCTCTCCGGGGAAATGATGTTCCGGCACCTGGGCTGGAGCGAGGCGGCCGACCTGATCCTCAAGGGACTCAACGGGGCCATTGGTTCGAAACGGGTCACCTACGACTTCGCCCGGCAGATGGAAGGCGCGACGCAGATCAAGTGTTCCGAGTTTGGCGACAATATCATCGCCCACATGTAGGGTGTTTCGGAGGGGCCGTTTTGTTGAAATCGAAGACGCCTCCGCACGTCAGATGTTTCGGGGTTGAGGAACGCTGGTGTTTCGAGGGAAGTGGTGCGAGGGTCTGGCTGTCCGGCAGTTCCGAGGGGTCGGGTGGGCGGACCCGGATCCGCGACGGCGAGGCAGGGGGATTATGCATACGCCTGACATCCATCCGATGGAGCGCTTGTTGCACCGGTTGGCCGGGTGGATCGGTCGTCATCGGCTGTGGTTCATCTACCCGCAGCTCGTCCTATTGGGCCTGTGCCTGGTTTTCACAGCCTGGCGGCTGGAGTTCCGGACCGATCCCAATGATCTGTTTTCGGCGGAAAAGGGTTATCTGCACGACTGGCGGGAGCTGCAGAAGGAATTTGAACTCAAGGAAGACCTGGTCACCCTGGTCGAGAGCGAGGATCTCGAAAAGAACCGACAGTTCGTCGAACGCCTGGCAGCGCGTCTGGAGTCGGAGACGAACCTGTTCGACAACCTGTTGTTCAAGGCCGAGCTGCGGGCCATGGGCGCCAAGGGACTCTTCTTCTTGCCGGAGGAGCGGCTGGAGCAGTTGCTCCGGGCCTTGCGCGATTACGAGCCGCTGATTCGGACCTTCTGGGGCGTCACCAACCTGAGCTCGCTGTTTTCGTCGGTGGACCAGCAGATGCGCGCGGCGGCTCCGGAGGCGGCGGCCGGGCATCCACTGATCAAAGCCGCGCCCGCCTTGACGCGGATCGTGCAACAGGGTGTGGACGCGCTGGCGCGGCCGGGTCTTCCGCCTTCACCCGGGCTGACGACCCTGTTCACCGCGGGGGGGCATCCGGTGCCGGGCGAGTACCTGAACCTGGCCGGGGGGCGGTTCTATGTCGTGAGCTGCACCCCGGCCCAGGGGGCCTCCGAGGAGGCGGCGATCCTGCGATTGCGCGAGCTGGTGAGCGGGACGCAAATGGAGGTGGCGGGCGTGAATGTGGGGGTGACGGGCGCCCCGGTGCTGCGCTACGAGGAAATGCGGCAGGCCCGCAAGGACAACACGCTGGCCACGTGGGTGTCACTGGCGGTGGTGGCCTTGACCTTCATCTTCTGCTATCACGAAGTCCGTCGTCCGCTGAAGGCCACCGCCTGTCTCGTGGTGGGGATTGGCTACACGCTGGGCTTTGCCACGCTCACCATCGGGCACTTGAACCTTCTCACCATCACCTTCATTCCGATCCTCATCGGGCTGGCGATCGACTTCGGCGTGCACCTGATCACGCGGTTTGAAGAAGAGTTGCGTGAAGGGCGCTCGGCGCGGACTGCGATCGACAAGGCCCTGGTGGTCTCGGGCACCGGGATTTGCACGGGCGCATTGACCACGGCGTGCGCCTTCCTGGCGATGACGCTCACCGGGTTCAAGGGGATCCGGGAGATGGGACTGATCTGCGGCGTGGGGCTGATGGTCTGCCTGGTGCCCATGCTGACCATGCTGCCGGCGCTGCTGCTGCAGGGAAAGGAACGGTCGCGCGTGGCCCCGTCCACGCGCCGCGCCTGGCGAAATCATCGCGACCGGATCGAGCAATTCTGGCTGAAACGTCCACGGATGGTGGCGGCGCTGGGGTTGGCGCTGACGCTGCTCGCCGTCACCCAATTGCACCGGGTGCGCTTCGATTACAACCTGCTCAACCTGCAGAGCCAGGGGCTCTCGGCGGTGGCGTACGAACGGAAGCTGGCGGAGTCCTCAGCCCGGCCCGTGCTCCCGTGCCTGGTCACGGCCGATTCGGTGGACGAGGCGGTGGCCCTGGAGCAGCGGCTTCGGGCGTTGAAGACCGTGGCCACGGTGCAGTCGATGGCCCCCCTGCTGGCGGGAGATCAGCGGGTTAAATTGGACTACGTGCGCCAGATCCGCCAGGCCGCCGGGGTCATCGGTTTTGCGGCCATGGAGACGGGGGCGCTGGACCTCTCCGGGTTGGAGGGAGCGCTGCAGTCGTTTCATCAGGCGTTGGGCGGCGCGCTGTATGCCCTCGATCGTTCGGCCCAGCCCGGGTTGAGAAGCGACGTGGATGTCTTGCGCGAGGCTGTTGACGCGTGGCGCCAGGCGATCCGTTCCACTGCTCCCGCGTTGGCTGTGGACAAGCTCACGGCCTATCAGCAGGCCCTCTTTGGCGATCTGGCGGCGACGCTCAGGGCCCTGCAGCAACAGGACGACCGCAGCGGATTGCGGGCGGAGGATCTGCCCGCGGGGCTGCGGGCCCGGTTCATCGGGCGCACCGGCAAGTTCCTGCTTCATGTCTATCCCAAGGACAACATCTGGGAACGCGCCCAGCAGGAGGCGTTCGTGCGCGATCTGCGCACGGTGGATCCGCATGTGCTGGGTTCGCCCGTGCGCGCCTACGAATACACCCGGCAGATCAAGAGCAGCTTCCAGAAGGCCGCCCTCTATGCGCTGCTGCTGATCACGATCATGCTGCTGTCCCACTTCCGGAATCTCGCTTGTGCCCTGATGGCGCTGATGCCGGTGGTGGTGGGAATCTTGTGGACCGTCGGAGCCATGGTGTTGCTGGACATCCCCTTCAACCCGGCCAACATCATCTCCATCACGTTGCTGACCGGGATCGGGGTGAGCAGCGGGGTGCACATCCTCCACCGGTTCACCGAGGAACAGCATCCCACCCTCCTGGGCCGGAGCACAGGCAAGGCGGCGCTGGTGTCGGCCCTGACGACGGCCGTCGGCTTTGGCAGCCTGATGCTGGCCAAGCACGAAGGCATCGCCAGTCTGGGAAAGGTCATGGCGCTGGGGACGGTGCTGTGCCTGCTCGCCGCGCTGACCGTGCTGCCGGCGCTGCTGTTGCTGCTCAAGCGGCTCGGGTTGAAGCTGGCGCACGGCTGGCTTTCGCATTGATCCCGAGGTTGCCCTCGAGTCGGCTGGATGCCCTCACCCGGGTGGGGTTGGCGTGGCCAGGAACAGAATAGCTGGGGATGTGCCCGATCTTCTGCGGCCTCGCTTGAGGCGTTCTTCCCTTACCCCGCCCGCGCTATTCGTTGTGCGGAAGCGGCAGGGTGGCGCCGCCGATGAACTCGCGAACCACGGCATCGCCCGGAATGAGACGCGTATCGTTCAGCGCCCCAGGCTCGAGGCCGGCGGTCTGGCGCAAGACACTCCGCAAGCGGTGCAGGCGAAGCCGGGCATCCAGAAATCCCGGATAATCCGCCAGGGCTCCCGCATCGGGCAGCACGCCGCCATCGCCGCAGAGCAGGGGATGCATGACGGTCAGATCGAAGGGGAATCCGCCATCCACGACCGCATCGGCCCGGCCTTCCAAGGGCAGGATGCTGAACAGTTCGCCCGCGCGAACGTAGTGCCAATGGAGCAGGGTGAAGACGGGGCTGGCATTGCGATGCCGGCTGTCCCGCAGCATCCGGCGCAGGAGCCGGACGTCGGTGCTGCGCACGAATCGCTTCGAGCTGCCGTCCCCCTCATACACGGCACTGCCGGCCTCCACGAAGATGCGAAACTCGGCCCGGCGATCAATTCCCTCGACCAGTGGGGGATACAGTCCGTGCAGGCAGTCGAGCAGGAGGATCTGATCCTGGGCCAAGCGGACCGTCTGGTGGCCCACGCGCCGGCCCTCCTTGAAGCTGTAAACCGGCTTTTCCACCGCCTGGCCCTCCAGCAGCATCCGCACCTGCTCGTTGATCAACTGGATGTCCAGCGCCTCCGGCGTCTCGTAGTTGCGGTCGTTGATCCAGTCGGTCGGATGCTCCACCAGCGGCCAGAAATAGTCGTCGAGGTTGAGCATCAGGAAGCGCAGCCCCTGGCGTTCCAGCTGGCTCGTGAGCTTGACCGTCGTGGTGGTCTTGCCGGAACTGGAAGGGCCGGCAACCCAGATCAGCCGCACGGGGTTCCTCCGGTTGAGACGGTCTGCGACGGAAGAGACGACCCGGGACAGCCTGGATTCGTAGCGGGCAACGGCAGCCTCAATCAGCGCTGCCAGTTCGCCACGGCGCACGATGTCATTCAATCCGTCCTGGGTGTGGCAGCCCTGCTCCTGGTTCCAGGCCAGAGCCGCCCGGTGACATTCGGTGTCGAGGCCATTGCCCACAAACTGTTCGACGGTCAGGTCGCCCTCGCGCAGCCAGTGCCGGCTCCACCGGTAGCAGGCGTAGGCATCGGCGGTGCGCTGAAGTCCGTGACTGCGCAACACATGCAACACCCGGTCCTGAATCACCTCGATGGTCGGCGGGAAATTGACGATCAAATGCTGCGGATCCGAGTTCAGCGCCAGCAGCACGGAATCCGTGAGCGCGTCGGCCATCGACTCCTCATCGGCGCCCGGGGGAAACGCCCGGTCGTTGACGCCCGGCACAAGGTCCTGGTGAAAGCCGCCGACGGCCAGGCCCGCCCGCAGGATCGCATGGCGAATGCGCGCGGCGTCGAAGCGGACCAGCGACCGGTTCCGCTTCTGCACCTTCAGGATGCGATTCTCGACCGGCATGGGAGCTGGCCATGTGAAGGATCAGGCAGTGACGCGCGGCGAACGGATCTTTAGGAAGTTGGCCATGATGGTGCGGCCATGATCGGTGAGGATGCTCTCGGGATGGAACTGGACCCCGTGAATGGGATACTCGCGGTGGCGAACCCCCATGATTTCGCCCTCGTCGGTTTCCGCGGTGATCTCCAGGCAGTCAGGCAGCGAACTCCGCTCGATGACCAGCGAATGGTAACGGGTGGCGGCAAACGGGTTGGGCATGTCCTCGAACAGATCCTGGCCGTTGTGCTTCACCAGGGACGTCTTGCCGTGCATCAGGCGGTAATTCACGATCACCTTGCCCCCAAAAGCGTGCCCGATGCATTGGTGTCCCAGGCAGACGCCGAAGAGGGGCCGCGTCGGGCCAAAGGTCAGGATCACCTCGTTGGCGATGCCGGCTTCGCGCGGCGAGCAGGGGCCCGGCGACACCAGGATGCGTTCCGGGTCGAGCGCGCGGATTTCGTCCAGCGTGATCTTGTCGTTCCGCACCACCCGCATCGACACGTTCAGTTCCCCGAGGTATTGAACCAGGTTGTGGGTGAACGAATCGTAGTTGTCCAGCACCAGGATCATGTCCAGGCCGGCAGGGTAGGGGGCCGGGTCGGATTTGGAAATGCGGATTTGTAGGAGGCATCGCGGCGCGCTGCATCTGGACACCCCCCCGGAGCGCGGCCTTCAGTCCGCGTCAACGTCCGAAGGGCACCTGAGGAGACGCTTGTTTCGCGGGCTTGCGAAGGCTGAAGCGGCATCAATGCCGCGCCCCGTCCGGAATTGCGTTCGAGGATAGTGTCCAGATGCACCCATCGCGGCGGCTGCAAAGCGTCCGACGAAGGAACACCGGGCCATCCGAAGGCTCAAGTCGCGCAGTCGCGGAACCCGCAGGGCGTTACACGGTCAAGAGCGCCCGGCAAAGCCCGGGGCAACGAGCCTCGGCGGGCATGGCTTTCCGCGTCCCGGGTGGAGCGCGTGATCTTGAACGCCGGATGGAAATGTCGTTGAATGGCACCCACATGGGAACTCGCGAAACCAGCGCGCATCAGAAAGCTTTGCGCATCAATGTGGACGGGGCCTGGTACGGCACCTTTGCCGAGATTGGGGCGGGGCAGGAGGTGGCACGGTGGTTCTTTCAGGTGGGCGGCGCGGCGGGCACCGTTGCCAAGACCATGTCCGCCTACGACATGGCCGTGAGCGACGCGATTTACGGGCCCGCCGATCGCTACGTCAGCCGCGGCCGCCTGTGCGCGATGCTCGATCACGAGTTCAACCTGCTGGTGGAGCGCTTGGATGCCAGGATGGGCGGGCAGCGGCAGTTCTTCACGTTTGCGGACACGGTCGCGACCCGCAGTTACTCGCGTCGGGAGGATGGCAAGGGATGGGTCGGGGTCCGGTTCCAGCATGCGCCGCGCGCGCAGCCCAGCGAAATCCTGATGCACGTCCGGTTGCTGGACAATCAGCCGGTTCGGCAACAGGAGGCGCTGGGCTTGATCGGGGTGAATCTGCTCCACGGCGCCTTCCAACTGAGCCCTGATCCCAAGGAATTGATCCGCTCGTTGCTGGACGAGCTCTCCTGGCAGCGGGTGGAGGTGGACATGATTCAATTCTCCGGTCCGGCCTTCCAGGGGGTGGACAACCGGCTGATGGCGTTGCAACTGGTCGAGCAGGATCTGACGGAGGCGGCGATGTTCACGGCCGATGGCCAGCCGGCGCAGTGGTCCGAGATTCTGCACAAGAAGCCGGTGTTGATCTTGCGCGGCAGTTTTCATCCGATCACCACCGCCACCCTGGATGTGCTGCGGCGGGGGCGTGAGCAGTTCGGTGGTGAACCGGATCTGAACGGTCAGGCGCCGGTGGTGTTGATGGAGTTGACCCTGCGGCACCTGGTGACCGGGGACGCCATCAACCATCAGGATTTCATCAACCGGGTGGACACGCTGGCGGCCCTGGGTCAGAACGTCCTGATCTCCAACTTTCGCCGGTTCCATCGATTGTCGGCCTACCTGGCCCGCTACACCGACCAGCCCCTGGGCATCGCCGTGGGGGCTACCAAGCTGAAAGAGATCCTCGACCCTGCGTTTTACAATGCTGACGAAGGCGGACGGCTGGGGGGCTTGGGACAGTTGTTCCGCAATGGGTCGAGACTGTATGTCTATCCGAGCTTGAACTTCGACACTGGCGAAGTGTTGACGGCGGAGAATTATCCGGCAAGCCCCGATCTTGTGCATCTTTATGCGCATCTGCGGCAGAGCGGTTGCATCCGGAGCATTGCCCGGTTTGACCCTGAGCTGCTGTCGGTGCGCTCCCGGGACGTGCTGGACAAGATTGCGGCGGGAGACCCGGCCTGGGAACGGCTGGTGGCCCCCGAAATCATCGGCCTGATCAAGGAGCGGAAGCTGTTCGGTTGGAAAGCGCAGGGGGAGCAGGAGTAAACCCCATGTGCGTCTCGCTGCCGTTCTTCCACGGCGTGCGGCCCGCCGCGGGGCCGCGGCCGACCTTCACTGACGGCGTTTTCTTCCGCAACGCCGGTACGGCCTCCGCAGGCGACCGCGCGACTTGGGGCCTGACGATTCTTTCTGGCTCTGGACTCAGGGTGGGCCTTATCGTTTGCGCATGGCGCCGTCTCAAAATGATTGGGCACGCAGCGCCGTCCGAACCTTATGCCAGGATTTGAGATCATTGGACCGGAAGAGCGCGCCGAGGTGGAGCAGGTGCTCCAGTCGGGGGTGTTCATGCGTTACGGGTTTGACGGAGCGCGCCAGGGCCGCTGGCCGTCGCGCGAGCTCGAAGCGGCACTGGCCGCGCGGCTGGGCTTGCGCCACGTCCACGTCTGCTCGAGCGGCACCGCGGCGGTGTTCACCGCCCTGGCGGCCTGCGGCGTCGGGGCCGGCGACGAAGTCATCGTCCCGCCGTTCACGTTCGTGGCCGACATCGAGGCGGTGCTATGGCTGGGAGCGATTCCGGTGTTTGCGGAAATCGACGAGACCCTTTGCCTCGATCCCGCCTCGGTCGCGGCGAAGATCACCAGCCGGACCAAGGCGGTGCTGGTGGTGCACATGTGCGGTTCCATGGCCCGGGTGGATGAACTGGCGGTGCTGTGCTGCCGCAAGGGCCTCCTGTTGATCGAGGATGTGGCGCAGGCCGTCGGAGCCGGCTTTCGCGGCAAGCCGCTCGGCACGTTCGGCAAGGCTGGCTGCTTTTCGTTCGATTACGTCAAGACCATCACCTGTGGGGAAGGCGGCGCGGTGGTCACGGGGGATGCCGAACTCCACGACCTGGTGCAGGCGTTCACCGACCACGGCCACGATCACAAGGGCAAGGATCGCGGCGCCGACCTCCACCCGATCATCGGCTTGAATTTCCGCATCAGTGAACTGCACGCCGCCGTCGGGTTGGCCCAACTGCGCAAGCTGGATTCCATCCTGGAGACCCAGCGCCGGCACAAGGGCTTTCTCAAGGACGGCCTGCGGGATGTTCCGGGTGTCACGTTCCGCCGGCTGCCCGATCCGGCGGGTGATTCCGCCACGTTCCTGAGCTTCTTCCTGCCGACCGAATCAGACGCCCGGCAAAAGGCCGCTGCCCTGGCCGCTGCCGGCGTGGACGGATGTTTCTACTGGTACGACAACAACTGGCATTATCATCGGCGCTGGCAACACTTCAAGGACCTGGCCAGCCCCGCCGAACTGGCCGTCAAACGCGGCGGCTGGCTCAAGAGCCTGCACAACATCCAGGTGCCGCAGTCCGATGCCCTCATGGGCCGGACGATCGGCATGCTGATCAAGCTGTCCTGGACCGAGAATGACCTGAACCAACGGCTGGAGCGGATGCGATCCGTGCTGTCCGCCGGATGAACCCATTTCCATTCCACGATCCCACCATGAAACACGCCATCATCGTCCCCGCGCGGGTGTCCTCGACACGATTTCCGCAGAAGCTCCTCCACAAGGTCCGCGGCAAACCGGTGCTGCTCTGGACCGCCGACCGGATCCGGTCCGAGGCGCCCGAGTTTCCGCTATGGTTTGCCGTGGACAGCGACGTCCTGCGCGATGTGCTGGTGCAGGGCGGATACCAGGTGATCATGACCGATCCCGCGCACACCTGCGGGACGGACCGGATCGCCGAGGCCAACCGGCAGATCGGCGCGGAGCATGTGATCAACGTGCAGGCGGACGAACCGCTGGTCACGGGCGCCCAGATCCGGCGTCTGGCCGAACTCATCGCCGGCCCGGCCGAGATGGCCACCCTGGGCGCCCCGTTGAAATACGAGAAGGACTACCAGAACCCGAACCACGTGAAGCTGATCTGCGACGCCCAAGGCCACGCGATCTGCTTCTCGCGGGCGCCGATTCCCTACTTCCGCGATTCCAACGGCCAGTTCGATGCCGAACGGGCCCGGGCGGTGCCGGTGCTGATCCACCTTGGCCTGTATGCCTACAAGGGTGCGTTCCTCGAGGCCTTCTCGAAGATGCCCCCGGGCCGGATCGAGCAGATCGAGAAACTTGAGATGCTGCGTGTGCTCGAGCAGGGCTGTCGCATTGCGGTCGGCGTCACCGAGGATGCGCTGATCGAGATCGACACCCGCGAGCAGGCGGCCCAGTTCGAGGCCGTGGTCAAGGAACACTTCAAGCCCCGGAGCTGATCGCATGTTCAAGAACCTCCGGGTCGTGCCCCAACTCATCTTCGGACGCGGCGCGCTTGCGCAACTGGGTGACGTGCTGTCCGCACGGCGGACGGATTCCGGTTCGCCCATGGTGTTCCTGATTGACGACGTGCATGAACAGAAGCCGTGGGTCCGGACGCTGCCCGTGCGCGCCAACGACCTGATCATTTTCGTCAGCGCCGAGCACGAACCCAAGACCCG